>NZ_CP066308.1:1695625-2053750 GCF_016406105.1 Brevibacillus composti | reverse complement strand
TCGTCTCGCTTTCTTTGCCCAATCTTTCTTCTCCTTAAATCAGGTGATCTTTCCCTACAAGGAGCATCCGACAGACCGCAAGCTACGCGTCTGCGGAATGACCGTCCAACGCTTCCCCTCGCTCACGCAGCGGATCGCCATCGGGAAAAACCTGTACCAACTGCTCTTCGACAATCCCATCCGTCTCCATAAAATCTATGAATGGGCGAGACGTATCCCCCATACCGCCTCGCGGGCCGACTACTGGCCGCATCTGTTTACGCCGGGCCATCCCCGTGAGGCGGACACTGCCCGTTACATGCCGAGGATCGAGAGAAACGGCCTCAAGCCAGGGATGCCCAAGCTGTACAGTCCCGCTCTCTCCGCTGTCTGGCCCGATCAGGAGCATCCGCCCGCAGATGGCACGGACTGGTACCGGGACGAGCAGTGGCAGGCGGAGCTGGAAGAGCGGGCCGACATGCCGACCCTGGATGATGAGGCGTATATCCGCTCTCTGCAAAAGCAGGAATGGGGCGTAGCGATCTTTCAGCCCCTTCTCTCCTAGCTTCACCTCGGCGGCGCGGCCGCCCTCGCCTTTCCCATCCGTACCCAGCACGTGTGAGCGGCCCGGTCCTGTCTAGCTGTCGGCCGGTGCACGCCCCGGCTTCCGGTCATGGGAGACGGTCAGGAAGGGAACCAGCTCCCCGCCCTCGTAGAAAAAGGGCAGGAAAGAAAGAGGCCGCGAGCTTTTGGAGGCAAAATCGTACGTGAGCCGGGCCAAAAGATCTGCACCCGCCTTTCCGTGCAGATCGGCGATGATCAAGACATCCCCGTGTGGAATGGCGATCCCCAGCGCATCCCCCTGCGCTGTCCGCCTCATCTCTTCCAATAGCGGCGCAAGCAGAATGCGGCTTGCCGCATAACCATCTCCTGGAGCGATGAAGGTAATTTGGTTGGGCCCTACTTGTTGCCGTTTTTGCGGCACCGGGAGTCGCTGCAGATTCCGCATCGCATGCTGATGCAGCTCCTCCCCTGTCCATCCTGCCTGAGCGAGCAGCCCTTTTTCAATCAGGTGATACCCCTCCTGATCGTCAATCGCATACAGGATCGATGTTTCTTCCGTATGCGGCTGAAACACCCAGCGATCCGGATCCCTTTTCACAAAGGATGCATGGCGCAGTACAGGGTATACCCGCTCCTGTGCACCCTGCAGGCTTCGCTCGGCCAGCTGGCCGCGAACGATCGCAAGCACCCGTTCTGCAAAAGCCACCACCAGAGATGCCGCTTTTTCGGGAGACTTCTCGGCGCGGGCATAGAGCGGAGCGAGCGGCACTTCCACCAGTTGACCTTCCTCTGGCGCTGTGCGCATGATCTGCAGGCTCGCCTCTCCCGCTGTACAGCGCAAACCGTCAGGCAGTCTGCTGCTTATGGCATCCACCACACTCTGCATGATGGTATTTCGGTCGATCTTCATTTCTGACTCATCACCCTTTCCCCCATACTCCGATTATTCCCAGGGCGGAGCATCTCCTTGCGCAGAAGGCTGAATCGAAGCAGGTGCATGCTCTCTCGCTTCCAGCTCGCGGATAATATCATGGATATCTTGGGGCTTTAGGAACTCGACAGGAGAGACGCCTTTTTCAAACTGCAAAAAGTCCCCCTCCAAAAGCAAAACATACCGTCCCTTTACCTTTGCGATATAAAAATTCTTCCCGTAGTCCGAGAGCAGCGCCTTGACCTGCATGTGATCCAGCTTGCACTTCAGTTCGATCTCCGGCTGTTTCTCGGTAATGATCTGGGCGGCTTCCATCACCGTTTCATGATCCCATCTCTCCGACAGCTCCCGCTTGGGGCTGGCTGCGATCAGCTCGATCTCTTCCTCTGCCCGCAGCCGTTCCTCCGTCGGCTCGGGATAGACGTGCTCGATATGCTGCCGGGCCAGATTCAACACTTCCTCGGAGATGATCTGCGTGATCGTCTGCGGGTATTCGACGAAGCGCAGGAACTCTTCAAAATAGCGCGCATGAGAAAATTGGTGAATTTTCACGTGGTACGGATCATTCATCCCCTCTTCGATCATGTGGGGATACATCAGCGATTTCATGTTTTTTGCATTGATCGCCATCTGCACATTGGCGATCAGACTCTGCTCATCCGTGATCACAGCCGTTTTTTGTTCAAAATCACACTTCAGGATAAAGACGTACGGTTCATTCAGCGATTCCAGTCTGGTCCTGGCCACGATCAGCACACCGCCCCTCACCTGCGAGGTACGCACATATGATTGCAGGATCTCTTGCGCAGGCGCCTGTCCTTCTCCGGCGGTCTCCGCCCGCAGCAGCCGCTGGAGCAAGGCGTAGTTGGGATTCGCATCCAAGGGATGGCCGGGCTCGATCACGAATTGCCCCAGCTTGGTGGGACTCGCTTCGCTTTTCGGATTCAGCTCGGTCTTCCGCTTAGCGATCCGGGCCAGTTCGCCGTCCAAAAAGGAGCGCAACTCGCTTCGCTGGAACTCGTCTCCAGTCAGATGGCGCGTCATCCGCACCCGCTTGCTTCCGCTCTCTTCCTCCTGTTGTTCGATTAAGGAAAATGACAACCAATCCACGATAAAATTCATAGTTTCCGCTCCTGTCTGACAAGTAACAGAATTGATTATATCAAATGCCGGAAGAAACGGGGCAGTCTCATTTGCAGGCAAAACATCAGAATAGAGAAGAAACGTCTCATCGAACATGCGAAAAAGAGCAGTGCCCCTGCGGTATCGCCAGGCTGCCTGCTCTTTTTCTGCTCATTCGCGGATCGGTTCCTTTTTCGCTTGCTCCATCGCCTGTTTCCGTTCTTCTGTCTCGCCTTTCAGGACCTGACGCTCTTCTTTGGAGAGCACCTCTCCGCCGACAGGACCATTTACGAGCAAGGCTTCTTCATCCAATCGATCTTTGCGCATAGGGAACCTCCTGTGAAAAGATAATGGGTCTCTCCCTACTTTGATTCAAAACGGCGTTTCTTATGTACCGGCCGCTTGGCAGGTGCCGGCTTTCGCCTGGCTGCCTCCGGGTCCAGCAATTGTCCGTGGGTCATTACCTTTTCGGTGAGGACAAGTCCCGTCTGCTTGGAGAATTTGCGCAGGATGAACAACTCCTGTGGGGTGATGATGGAAAAGACCAGTCCGGCCCTCCCCATTCTGCCGGTCCGTCCGCTGCGATGCACGTAGGCATCGGCATCCGGCGCCGGGTCAAAATGTACGACGCATTCCACCTCGGCGATATCGATGCCGCGGGCCGCTACATCCGTCGTGATTAACACCTGGACCGCCCCTTCGCGGAACAACTGCAAAGAGCGTGCCCGCTCCTCCTTGCTGGTGTCCCGGTGCAGCAGTCGGCAGGGCAAGTGATGGTATTCCAGCTTGGATACGATCTCCTCCACTTTGTCGATCTGGTTGACAAAGACCATTGATCTTTGCACATGGATCATGCGGAGCAGGCGGCGCAGCGTATCCACCTTCTTGCGCGGCTCGCACACCAGGTACATGTGGGCGACGCCCAGGCCATTCTCCGGCGCGGACGCCTGTACTACGGCCGGATCGCTGACGAACGACGACGCCAGCCGGATCACATCCGGCGGCAGCGTCGCCGAGAAGAACAGCCGCTGGGTATCGCGCATCACTCTCCGCATCACTTCCTGGACAGGACGGAGAAAACCGTCATCGAGCAAGCGGTCGGCTTCATCCACTACGATCGCCTTTACCTGGTGTACCTTCAGTTTGCGGCTCTCCAAGAGCTCCACCAGGCGACCCGGAGTCGCCGCTATGAGCGAGGGACGTTTTTTCAAGCGTTCGAGCTGCCGTTTCACATCCACGCCGCCGATGATGGCTTGTGCGGTCAGATTCTTTTTCGCCAGCAAGCCCTCCGCGACGGTGGTGATCTGCATCACCAGCTCATGTGTCGGCGCCAGCACCAGCACCTGAATTTCTTTGGACTCGGCATCGATTCGATCGAGCAGCGGGAGCAGGTAGGCAAGCGTTTTTCCCGTCCCGGTGGGAGATTCCACGAGGACATCGCGTCCGCTCTGAATCAGCGGAATCGCCTCCGCTTGAACCGGGGTAGGCTTCTCTATATGTTGTTCGCGCAGCGCTTCCAAAAGCGGTGCGCTCAGTGAAAAATCAGCAAATGTGGTACTCACAGAAACCCTCCTGGCATGGATAATCTTGCTTGGGTAAGCTTACCACAATTTGCCCCAACGCGAAACAATCGGCCAGGGTCCAATCCAGCCGTCCTCGCAGAGGCGTCACCCTCCGCATAAAAAGAGCGAAACCCCGGAGGTTTTCGCTCAAGCCATCAGCGGTTATTTGAGTCCAGGCGGGTTTCCCGCTCCTCCATCTTGTCGTGCCGGTCTTTTTCCGTCCGTTGGTTCACAGTTCCGGGAGGGTTTTGCCGATACGCCTCCACTTCATTTTGAAACTCAGCATCATAGCCGCGCATCCTCATCACCTCCTGCCTGTATTTTGCCCGCAAAGTTCCTTCTCTACTTCTCTATTTGAACGAAACTTTTTGACCCGGTGATCGTCAATGTAAATAGAACTTTTGATTCATAGATGGGAAGGATCTTGCATGCAGACATTATCCCGCACTCGTACAAGAAGGAGACAACAGCGCCGCAATCGGCTGTGGCGGATGCTGAAACGAATGCTGCTGGCTGGGACGATGACGTTTGTCACCTGTATGCTGCTCGGCATCACCTTTCTCTTCGCGACGGAAAAAGGCGAAGAGCTGCGTGAATGGGCAGCGGGCACGCTGTTGACCACCCAGCATGATTACTGGGCCCCGTATACGTTTTTACCGGAAGAAAAGCTGGAGGAGCTTCGGCAGCAAATCCGCAATCCGGTCGTGATTAATTCCGCCGATGCAATCGCCGCTGCCGAAGAAAAGCCCAAAGTGACAGAGGAGCCGCTCCCGCAGAGAGAACTGATTGAAATCGAAGAAATCGATGAAAAGCGCGGCAATTATTATTTTAAAGGGAAACTCATGTATATCAGCGACCCCAAGCGGGTCCAGCTGCTCGTCACGACACGGACGGACCGCGGCGATTTGCTGGATGAGTTCGTCAAAAAGCACAACGCCCTGGGCATCGTAAACGCCAGCGGCTTTCACGATCCCGACGGATACGGCAAAGGAGCCAAAGCAAACGGACTGGTGATCAAGGATGGAAAGATCCTGCAAAGCTACAACGCCAAAGGAAGCGAGACCGCGCTCGGCATCACCTTTGACGGAAAGCTGATCACGGGCAATTATACGGCACAGCAATTGATCGAGATGGGCGTAAAGGACGCAATGAGCTTCCGTCCGCAGCTGATCGTAGACGGGAAGAACCTGTTTGCGGACAAGCCCGCGAAGAGCTGGGGCATCCAACCGCGTACTGCGATCGGACAAAAAGAAGACGGAACCATCGTCTTTCTGGTGATCGACGGGCGACAGCCAGGCCACTCGATCGGAGCCAGCATGAATGATGTCGCTGATATTCTGGCGGAACGCGGCGTGGTGACAGCGATGGCGATGGATGGCGGTTCCAGCTCCATGATGCTGCACAATAACGAAGCGATCACCAAGACCTCCTGCCCCTACTATCGCGGCCGTTTTCTGCCCAATGCCTGGGCGGTGCTGTAGGTGGGCGGGCAATCCAGCGCTTCTTCACTTCACCCGAGCCGCGCAGGCTCCACCTCATATATCCGGCCACATTTTTGCTGCGTCGGCCTCTGCCCACAAAAAAACAGGCTGCCTGTATACGGCTGCCTGTTTTTTATTTGTGTTCCTTACAGCTTGATCGCGGTCTTCGCCTGATTGTGGCTCCACTCTTCCACATTCCAGACTTGCGTGACCCAATCCTCATAAAACTCCGGTTCGTGGCAAACCAGCAATATGGTGCCTTTGAATTCACGCAAGGCCCGCTTCAGCTCTTCCTTGGCGACGACGTCCAGATGGTTCGTCGGCTCGTCGAACACCAGCCAGTTGGATTCCCTCTGCAACAGCTTGCACAACCGGACCTTCGCCTGCTCGCCCCCGGACAGCGCCGTCATCGCGCGATTGATATGCTCGTTTTTCAGACCGCACCGCGCCAAGGCTCCGCGCACTTCGTGATTGTTCATGTGCGGGAACTCGTTCCACACTTCATCGAGCGCAGTGATCGGCCTTGCCTTTACCTCCTGCTCGAAATACGCGGGATGCAGAAAATCTCCACGATCCAGCTTGCCGCCGAGTGGCGGGATCAAGCCGAGGACGGTCTTCAGCAGCGTCGATTTCCCCACGCCGTTCATCCCCACTACCGCTACCTTTTCCCCGCGCTCGAGACTGACCGTCAGCTTGGGCAACAGCGGATGCGTGTAGCCGATCGCCAAATCCTCGGCGGTAAAGACAAAACGGCTGCTCGCCCGAGATTCCTTGAAGATAAAGGTCGGCTTGGCCGCCGTTTCCGGCTTGTCGATGCGCTCGATTTTCTCCAGCTGTTTTTGGCGGCTTTTTGCCCGTCCGGAGGTAGACGCCCGTGCCTTGTTGCGCGCGATGAAATCCTCCATCTTGGAGATTTCCTCCTGCTGCTTTTCATAGGCGTCAAAATGCTGGGAACGCTTCATCTCGGCCTGAGCCAAAAAAGACTCGTAGTTGCCGGTATAACGGTTCAATTTGGTGAATTCCAGATGGTAAATCACGTTGACGACTTCGTTCATAAAGGAAGTGTCATGGGAAATCAGGATAAAGGCATACGGATATTCCTTCAAATAGCCTTTGAGCCAGACGATGTGCTCTTCGTCCAGGTAGTTGGTCGGCTCGTCGAGAAGCAGGACGCTTGGTTGTTCCAGGAGCAGCTTGGCCAGTAGCACCTTGGTACGCTGACCCCCGGACAGGGAAGCGACATCCCGATCCAGCCCGATCGCGCTCAGGCCGAGCGCATTGGCGATTTCATCCACCTTGGCATCGATCAGGTAAAAACCGCTATTCTCCAGCCGATCCTGAATTTCTCCCATCCGCTCCAGAAGCTCTTCCAACTCTTCTGGCGTGGCATCCGCCATCTTCTCCCCAATCGCCAGCATCTCGGCCTCTTCTTCCAGCAACGGAAGAAATGCCTCTTTCAATACATCGCGAATCGTTTTGCCTGCTTGCAGCTTTGTATGCTGATCCAAATAGCCGTATTGGATTTTGGGCATCCATTCGATCTTTCCGGAATCGGGGATCAACTGCTTTGTCAAGATCCCCATCATGGTCGATTTGCCCGTCCCGTTCGCGCCTACCAGACCTACCCGGTCATTGGGCTGCAAACGGAATGAGACATCGCGGAACAATACGCGATCCGCAAAACCATGCGATAAATTTTCGACGATTAACACACTCATTACGGGTCCTCCTGCCTATCAGCTGTCAAAGGTGACATTTTCAAAAAAAGCGGGTTTGTAGCGAAGCGCGTAGCTGGTTCCCGCCAAAACCTGTTCATCCAGGCGCTTGCGAAGCTCATGCAAGGAAATTTTTTCCATTGCCGTATTTAAAATCACAGCGCGAGCCATCTGCCGAAGCAGCCTTACCTCGTTAGCCAAGCCTTTGCCCAGCTCTTTTCCGCTGTGGACCACTTCTGAACGATGATTGTACGACTTCCGGACAAATTCCGCGATCTGTTCCCGCTTTTCCTGTGTCTCTCCGAAGTAATACGCCATGCGGAAGCGCAGCTTGTATGTGATTTCGCCCTTCTTCCCATCCGGGGCAAAGAGCGATTCCAGGGAAATCCACAAATCGAGCAATTGGTCTTCCAGACTCTTTTTTTCCAGTGACAGGGAGTAGCGGCGCACCGCCAAGGAAGGCAATGACCGTCCCTCTTCCATCAATGCCAAAAAGATCGCCTGTTCCTGATCGTCGAATAGGTATTTCGGGCCGTCAAAGGAACGCTTGAGATAGGTAATCCCAAAAACCGGGGGATTGGCTGTAATCACGTAGGGGATCGAACAGATTCCGCTCGTCGTGCTGGCCAGATTGAGCTTGTTCTCAATCTCCTCTATCCAGTCTTTTTCATCCGAAATCATCATTTCAGGATACTCCGCCACGAGAAAGAGACTGGTTTTGTCTACTTTCCGATCAAATAAATGGCGGCTCTCATCCATCTGGTTGCGCAAATAGCGCGAGGCTACATTATAAGGTTTTTCTACGCCTGAAACAAGATGGAACGGTTTGCGAAGTTCGATGTTTATCGCTTTCGCCGTCGTAGTATTGAAGATGGGAGCAATCAATATCGGCATACAGTCATCTCCTTTCCGACGTAAACCCCATATTCTTTACATTCATCCTAAGTCAATCAAGCCTGTCCGCCTATAACAAAATATTTCCCAGACCGCGGGAGTGTTGCGGGCTATGCCCCACGGACAAACACTTCCTTATAGAATACCAGCATTTCCTATGGTTCGTCACTAGCGGATTACGGCATGATAAACGAGGAAGGAGCTGATTGATCATGAGAGAAGATCATATGCTGGATGAAAATCCGCACGAAACCTACAACAACACCTACGAGCCGATAGAACGGACCGGCGAGCCTATGCCCGGCTCCAAAAAGGTGAAACAGGAGAATCACAGCCGTCAAATCAAAACCCGGGAAGGATAACCGCTATCCTTCCTCTTTTTTGCGGCATGAAGATTGAATTGTCCCACAAAAATGAACTATGATGGTAGAAGTATCCAGGATGGAGGTCAACAATCATGATTTCAGTTCCTCTCTCGGGCAGCGTCCCTCTTTCTCATACGATCACGTACAGTATCTCTCCTTTATTCGAACTCGCAGCCAGTCTTCACCTGTTGACCCGCAGTCCCGCAAGCAGTCGGCAGGCTTCTTGGGCCGAGGAGATGCGAAGCGGCTTTCGTGAGGAACGGATTTGGACGGAATGGGAGTATTTTTCCCCCTTGTTCCGGAGCGGGGTGCCCGATTTTCTCAGTCCGCTCCAGACAAAAGGAGTCACGTCCATCGAAGATCAATATGACTATTTTGTCCGGTTGTCTCCTCTAACCGTATTACATAGCTTGGGCTCACTGCGGGACGGAAGCAATTCGAGCGACTCTGCCGAACCTATCTTCCAGGACGCAAAAGAGGACGCCGATTTTGTAAAAGGACGCTTTTCCCTGTTCCTCTCCAGCTACTGGCAGCTATTCTTTGAAACCATATGGGAAACGATCGCGCCGCGGTTCGTTCAGGAAGCGGAGCGGATTACTCTCGCGCTTTACTCACCGGAAGAATTGGTCGCCTGCCTGAAGACGATCACACCCGGCTTCTTCATGACGGAGGAGGAGACGCAGCAGACGCTCGTCTTCGACGACGGTTCTCCCGAGCAGATGACCGTTCGGCAGTTCACCTTGTACCCCAGCTATTTTTCTGAAGGGATATCCATTCAGGCAAACGAGAGGGCACTCCATCTGATCTATCCCCTGAACAAGTGAAAAACGCCCGGCTATGGGCGTTTGGAATCCTGCGTCATATGAGCCACGATTAGTTTATCAAGCTGCTGACTGATCTTGACGATTTCCGGATCGAGAAAATTATATCCTGATTCTCTCACGGCTACTTCAAGCTGTTGACGGACATCATCGATCATTTTCTGCGTGATTTCCATGCTGCCAACCCCCACCGGACTATCCTGCCACTATTTTACAATAATTGCGAAAGTGTGGAAAGGGGTTGCAAAAAATATCCCCCTGCATCTACATCAGATACAGGGGGACTATTCAATCGTTACTTCATTACGTGGATCGGACGTCCCAAAGCCAGTTCAGCGGCTTCCATCGTCACTTCACCCAAAGTCGGATGAGCGTGGATCGTCAGTTCGATGTCTTCCAGCGTAGCGCCCATCTCGATCGCCAGCCCAATCTCGGCGATGATGTTGGATGCCTCTGGTCCCACGATTTGTGCGCCCAGCACGATCTTGGTTTCTTTGTCAGCAATCAGTTTGACAAAGCCTTCGCCTGCATTGACGGACAGCGCGCGGCCATTGGCTGCAAACGGGAACCGTCCCGCTACGTAGTCAATTCCTTGCTCTTTCGCCTGGCTCTCGCTGATGCCGACGCTGGCAATCTCCGGATCAGAGAAAACGACGGCCGGGATGGCCTTGTAATCGACTTCTGCTGGATGACCCGCGATCGCTTCCGCTGCGACCTTGCCCTCATACGATGCCTTGTGAGCGAGAGCCGGTCCTTCGACGATGTCTCCGATCGCGTATACATTCGGAATGCTGGTTTGACCCTTTTTATCCACGACGACATAGCCGCGGTCGGTCAGCTTCATCCCGATGTCGCGCAGTCCGAGCTCATCCGTGTTCGGACGACGGCCGACGGTGACGAGTACATACTCCGCTTCGAATTGCTTCTGCTCGCCTTTTACCTCCGCCGTCACGACGACGCCGTCTTCTTTTTCTTCCATGCCCTGCGCCAGCGCTTTCGTGTTGATCTCCACACCCAGCTTTTTCAGTTTGCGATCGACGAGACGAGTCATCTCTGCTTCGAAACCCGGCAGGATTTGGTCAGATCCTTCCAAAATGGTCACCTTCGTGCCGAATTTGGCGAAGACGGTGCCCAGCTCTACGCCGATGTAGCCGCCGCCAATGACGACGAGGCTCTTCGGAATCTCCGTCAGCGCAAGCGCCTCCGTCGAAGAGAGCACGCGTTTGCCGAACGGGAATGCCGGCAGTTCGATCGGACGGGAACCGGTCGCGATGATGCAGTGGTTGAAGCGGTAGCGGTTTACATCATAGCCGTGGAAGACGCGGACTTCGTTTTCGTTGACGAACAGCGCTTCGCCCGGGATCACTTGGATTTTATTGCCTTTAAACAGCTTGGCTACGCCGCCAGTCAATTGATTGACGATGCCGTTTTTCCATTCTTGGACTTTGGCAAAGTCAACCTTGACGTTCTCCATGGTAATTCCCATGCTCTCGGTATGCTGCGATTGCTCATAGGTATGCGCAGCATGAACCATCGCTTTGGAAGGGATGCAGCCTACGTTGAGACATACGCCACCCAGGTTGGCCTTTTCCACGACAGCCACTGTTTTGCCGAGCTGGGCAGCGCGGATCGCTGCCACGTAGCCGCCGGGACCTGCACCAATGACGAGCACGTCAACTTCTGTGGTAAATTCTCCTACTACCATCGCTTGTTATCCCTCCATGACGAGCAGCGTCGGGTTTTCCAGCAACTGCTTCACGTAGTTGATGAATCGCTGTGCAGGTTCGCCGTCAACCAGACGGTGGTCAAAGCTGAGAGAAAGCGACAGCACTTGGCCAACTACGATTTCTCCGTTTTTCACGACCGGCTTTTCGCTGATCCGGCCTACACCGAGGATCGCTACTTCCGGATAGTTGATGATCGGCGTAAAGAACATGCCGCCTGCAGATCCGATATTGGTAATGCTGAAGGTAGAGCCTTTCAGCTCATCGGCCGATGCTTTGCGATCGCGCGCTTTGACTGCCAGTTCCGTGATTTCTCCGGCGATCTCAAAAATGGACTTGCGCTCGGCTGCTTTGACGACCGGCACGAGCAGACCTTGGTCGGTCGAAGTGGCAATCCCGATGTTATAGTATTTTTTGTACACAATTTCTTGTTTTTCGTCGTCGATGGACGCGTTCAGTTCCGGGAATTTTTTCAGACCCGCCACGACGGCCTTCACGATAAACGGCAGATAGGTCAGCTTCACGCCGCGATCTTCCGCCAGCGGCTTTGCGTCTTTGCGCATGGCGACCAGAGCGGTCACGTCCACTTCGTCGAAAATCGTCACATGCGGAGCGGTGTACGCGGATTTGACCATCGCTTTGGCGATCGCTTTTCGGATGCCTTTCAGCGGCACGCGCTCTTCCACTTCGAATGCTTGTGCAGCGTAGTGAACGGTCGGGGTCGCCGCCGCTTGCTCCACGCCCGTCGCCTCTTGCGCTTCTGGAGCTGCTGCAGGAGCGGTTGTTGATGCTGCCTGTGCTGCAGGTGCCGCTGCTGCCTGTACTGCAGGAGCTGCTGCGCCGCCAGCGAGGAAACGGTCAATATCTTCACGGGTGATGCGGCCCAGTTTCCCTGTGCCCGGCACATTTGCCAGCTGCACGCCTTTTTCGCGAGCGTATTTGCGCACGGATGGCGTAGCCAGTACGTGTTTGCGCTCGATCGGTGCGGCTGCAGGAGCGGTTGCCGTCGCTTGGGCAAGCGGCGTGTCGAGGGCCTGATTGGCATTGGCGCTCACTTGCGAACCGATGTCGCAGCCCGGTTCCATTTTCTCTTCAGCCGCAGGCTCCGCTGGCTGGCTGTCGCCATGGCCATGGTCCGGCAGATTCGGAATCTCGCCTTCCACTTCGAACTCGATGAGCGGATCTCCCACGACAGAGACCGTTCCTTCTGTCACTTTCAGCTCGAGCACTTTCCCTTTTACAGGAGACGGAACTTCCACTACTGCTTTGTCATTTTGCACTTCCATAATGACTTGGTCTTCTTCTACGGTATCCCCCGGCTTTACATGCCATTTGACGATTTCGCCTTCATGGATGCCCTCGCCAAGCTCCGGGAGTCTGAATGTAAAACGACTCACGTAATCTCCTCCTCAATGAGGTTGTTTATAGGTTTGCCAAAAGAAGGCGGAAAGGAACGCTTTCCGCCCGTTATGCTGATGGTACCTTAGAAATCGAGTACGCGGGTAAGACCGTCTACGACGCGCTTCACGTCAGGCAGCCAGATGTCTTCCGCTTGCGCAAACGGATAGACGGTATCCGGAGCGGTGATGCGGAGTACAGGCGCTTCCAGGTGAAGAATCGCGCGTTCATTGATTTGAGCGATGATTTCGGCAGCGACGCCGGATGTTTTTTGCGCTTCTTGGACTACGATCGCACGGTTTGTCTTCTTCACGGATTCCACGATCGTCTCGATGTCGATCGGATTGATGGTCCGCAGGTCGATGACTTCTACCTTCGCACCGCGGGCTTTTTCCAGCTCTTCTGCCGCTTTCAGGCTGGTATGAACCATTGCGCCGTAGGTGATGATGGTAACATCACTGCCCTCTTTCACCACGTTGGCTTTGCCGAGCGGGATGGTGTACTCGCCCTCCGGCACTTCTTGGCGGAACGAACGGTACAGCTTCATATGCTCCAGGAAAACAACCGGATCATTGTCGCGGATCGCGGAGATCAAGAGTCCTTTCGCATCGTAAGGGTTGGACGGGATAACTACTTTTACCCCTGGCGTTTGCAAGATCAGACCTTCGAGAGAGTCTGCATGCAGCTCCGGCGTTTTTACCCCGCCCCCGAATGGAGAGCGGAAGGTAACCGGGCTGTGGTAGCGTCCGCCGGAACGGTAGCGCATGCGGGACGCTTGGGAAGCGATTGCATCGAAGGTTTCAAATACGAATCCAAAGAACTGAATTTCCGCTACAGGACGGAAGCCGTTGACGGAGAGACCCACAGCCAGACCGCCGATTCCGGATTCCGCAAGCGGCGTGTCAAATACGCGCTGCTCGCCAAATTCTGCCTGCAAGCCTTCTGTCGCACGGAATACCCCGCCGTTTTTACCCACGTCTTCACCGAAGACGAGAACGGTTTCGTCGCGCTTGAGTTCGACGCGCAATGCATCCGTAATGGCTTGAACCATTGTCATTTGTGCCATGGGTTACTTCGACTCCTTCGCCAGATATTCCGCCTTTTGCTCTTCCAATTCAGGCGGCAGTGTTTCGAACATCACATCAATCAGTTCGCTGACTTTCATCTTCGGTGCTTCGTCTGCCTTTTTGATGGCATCCGCAACCGCTTGTTTTGCTTCTTCAATAACTGCTTCTTCGTCTTTTTCGCTCCAGAGGCCCTTGTTTTCCAGGAACTTGCGGAAACGAATCAGCGGGTCTTTTTGCTCCCACTCGCTCTGCTCTTCGCCTGTGCGGTAGCGCGTCGGGTCGTCGCCAGCCATGGTGTGCGGTCCGTAGCGGTAGGTCATGGCTTCGATCAGAGTAGCGCCTTCGCCGTCGATTCCGCGCTGTCTGGCTTCCTGTACCACGTGGTAAACAGCCAGAACGTCCATACCGTCTACGCGCGCGCTGGCAATGCCGGCCGCTTTTGCTTTGACGGCAACGTTTTCGGCAGCGGTCTGCTTTTCAAACGGAACGGAAATCGCGTAGCCGTTGTTTTGCGAGAAGAAGATGACCGGCAGCTTGTATACGCCGGCAAAGTTCATGCCCTCGTAGAAATCCCCTTGGGAGGTCGCGCCGTCACCGAAGTAGTTGATCGCGACGCGCTTTTCTCCGCGCAGCTTGTAGCCCATCGCTACCCCTGTCGCTTGCGTACATTGGGCCGCGATGATGATTTGCGGCATCAGCACATTGACATCCTCCGGGATGCGTCCGCCTTCGATATGGCCGCGGGAGTAGAGGAATGCTTTGTACATCGGGAAACCGTGCCAAACCATTTGCGGGATGTCGCGGTAGCTCGGCAGAATGAAATCTTCTTTGGCCAATGCAGACTGGGAACCGATCATCGCCGCTTCCTGTCCCGCAACCGGCGCATAGAAGCCCAGGCGGCCTTGACGGTTCAAGCTGATGGCACGCTGGTCCCACACGCGGGTAAAGACCATTTTGCGCATCAATTCGCGCAGTTCATCATCGGACAGCTTTGGCATGAGATCAGGACGAACAACAGTGCCGTCCGGAGCAAGAATTTGCAGCGGCGTGTTGTTGCCCGTTTGTTCTACAGCAGTGGTAACGCTCATCACATTCACCTCGTCACTGAATTTAAAAAGCGGAAAGGCAATCGTGCGGAGATCCGGTCTTTCGGAACATCTTAGCTGAAAGTGCTTACAACCGTTTCCACACGCCCTGTTATACCTCAGGGGAAATACTGTTTTCTGTGTTATAGTATTGATATTACAGGGTTTATTTCCTTCCTGTTATCATTTACTATAAGATCTGTATCAGTTTTTTTCAAGGATTACTTTGGAATTTTGTACACATGGAGGTGGTGCTCATGTCAGAATATGTAAAGAGGACAATCGTCAAAGAAGAGGTGCCGAGCCGGTATGTAGACTCCCCTCGCTCCGTCAAAGTGTATCTTCCGCCAGGCTATAATGAGCTTTTGTCCTACCCGGTCGTCTACTGTCAGGACGGCAACGACTTTTTTACGATGGGCCGAATCGCCACCATCGCTAACCAGTTGATTCTGGATGACGGCGTACCGCCCTTCCTCGTCGTCGGCGTATCCGTGGACCGGAATAAACGGACAAGCGAATACTCCCCCGTCGGGTCGCGGAACGAGGGGTACAAGCGTTTCTTTATCGAAGAACTGCTCCCCTATATCGAGGAGCGCTATCCCGTCCGCCAAGGTCCGGAGGCACGCGTCCTGGCGGGAGACTCGCTGGGCGGCACCGTCTCCTTGCATCTCGCCCTCGACCAACCCGCTCTCTTTCCCAATCTCCTGTCGCTGTCCGGCGCTTTTTTTCAATCCACGCTGGATGATCTGGAGAAGGCGGACGATCTGTCCTGGCTGACAGCCTGGATGGTGGTCGGCCTGGATGAAACGGCCGTAGAGACGCATATCGGCACCTTTGACTTTGTGGACTGGAATCGGAAAACCAAAGCACTGCTGGAAGAAAAGAAAGCGTGCCTCTCCTACCGGGAGAAGCCGGGCAACCATGTCTGGGGATTGTGGCAAAAAGAACTGCCTGACGCCCTACGCTTCTTCTTTCCCCCCTCCGACTGGTAGCGCATCTACTCTTCCTTATAAACCGTTGATTTCGCGAATATCGGCATAACGATAATAGCTGCCATCTGTCAGGAATACACCCTGATGGGTGGCTCTGTCTATTTCTCCCGCCACTTGCCTCGCATCGCTCAGCACAATGTTAACGATTTTGCTCTCGTCACGCTGCATCTGGTTTTGCACCAGGTTCCTCTGATTCGCAGAGATCATCGGCATCCCTCTTTCCCTTTTGTTGGATACCTCTAGTATTCCTTGGCTGCGGTTGAAATACTCCCTCCACATGGCTGGTCCACCCTGCAGGCGAACCGATTGGAAAAAGAGTGAGGTGGAAGGCTTGCTCAGCCAGGTCAATGCCCATCCCGAGCAATACCGCCAGCATCTGGAATCGTTCACCAGGGATGCCAGCACGTTTGGGAGCATCTCCCAGGTGACCAGCGTTGAGCAAACACTCTCCAAGATTTTGTACGGGAATACCTGCGTGCTGTTTGATCAGTCTGCGCAGGGCTTGGTCTTTGGAACAGCCAAGGAAGCCTCCCGCCAGCAGGAAGAGCCTCCCACCGAGGTGCTGGTCAGGGGGCCGCGCATCGGCTTTGTCGAAGCCATCAGCGAAAATACGGCGATCCTGCGGAGACGTATCCATGATCCGCATCTGACTTTTGAGTCGATGACCATCGGCAGAAGGGGCCGAAAGGAAGTCGTGATCTGTTATCTCCGCGGTTTGGCCAATCAGGAGCTCATCGACGAAGTCAGACGGAGGCTGGGCAGCATCGACATTGATGATCCGATCGAATCAGGCTACATCGAGAATTACATCCAGGACAACAAACACTCGCCTTTTCCCCAGGTGCAGAATACGGAACGGCCCGACCGCGTGGAAGGTGCTCTGCTGGAAGGCCGCATCGCCATCCTGATCGAGGGCACTCCCTTTGCGCTAATCGTTCCGGTGACATTCCCGATGCTGATGCAGTCACCTGAGGATTAGTATGAGCGCTGGATTCCTGCGTCGCTCATCCGCGCGCTCCGCTACCTGGCTCTGTTTTTTGCTCTCTTTCTGCCTTCCTTGTACATCGCACTGGTCTCTTATCATCAGGGGCTTTTACCGACGAAGATCGGCCAATCGGCCGTAGAAGCCGGTATCGTCAGTCCCATTATGGTCGTGGTCGTGGCGCTCACGGCGATCTCCAATTTCGCCTTTCCGCAGTATACAGCAGCTATTTCTATTCGCTTGCTTCGCTTTGTCATGATGCTGGGCGCTTCTGTATGGAGAAATCTGTTTGTTCGCACTTCGATCAATCGCTTGTTAAGCAAACGCCCCTCGATGTTTCACCCGCTTGACCGAAAACGTTCCGATCCATCTAAACCATAAGGAGAGTGGTGTCCGTGGCCCTCTTTCCACCGTTTCAGTTGACGATCACAGTCATCTCCACTGTATTTGGGGTCGCCATCCTTACCCTTCCTCGCGTCGTCGCGGAGGATGTCGGGACCCCGGACGTGTGGATCGATGTCATTTTGGGAGGAATCATCTCCAGCGTGGCGATGTGGATTTGTCTGGTGCTGAGCAATCGTTTTCCCCACAGGATTCGCACCGCTCGCACCCGGTGTGCTCTCCACTTCGCAGGCATTTTCGGGCTTCGAAATCATCCTGTTTCTGCTGGCCTACACGAGACATGCAAAAAAGGCGTTTTGGCCCCTGTTGGCAGGCATGGCTCTCGTCACCATCATCTACATGATTATCGTCATCATGGTCATTGGCTCCCTGACGCTGGAGGAGGTAAAGACACTGACATGGCCGACGATGGAGTTCGTCAAACAAATTGAGTTTCCCGGCGCCTTTTTTGAACACTTCGAGATCTTTTTCATCAGCATATGGATCCTGAATATGTTTACGACATTTTTTATCAATCTCTACCTGGCCTCCCTGGGTATCCACCTGCTATTCGGTTGGAAAAAGAAGCGCGTGATGCTCCTGCTGATCCCGGTGATGTACGGAATCGCCCTGTATCCGGAGGATCTGAACGAAGCTCTGGGACTGGGGCTTATAATCGGGAATGCTTCCTTGCTAACCTCTTTGCTGATCCCGTTGTCTTTGCTCCTCCTGGCTGTGCTGCTTCGGAAAAGGCAGGATCAACAAAACGGTTCGGGAGTGGAAAAAGCATGATGCTCCGGAAAAGATACCTGTTCACGCTGCTTTTGCTGCTGGGCAGCTTACTTTCGAGCAGCTGTTGGGATCGACGCGAGATTGAAGAACTGGGCATCACGATTGGCATGTCTATCGATTCCCATACGGCCCAGGATCGGCCAAACGAAACAGAGAGCAAACACCAGCACAAAAAGTTGATTCCCTTGTCGCTGACCTTTCAGCACGTCAATCACAAAATCGTCGGCGGCGGCAATAGAAGCAACCCTTCCAACCAAAAGCCGTATTTGAATGTAACCAGTACGGGAGACACCGCTTTTCAGATCCTTCGGGAAACCTCTACGCGGACCGGCCGTCCCCCCTATTTCATGCATCTCAAGATCGTCATTCTCGGCGAGGACGTCGCTCGTCGAATCAATATGGCCCAATTGTTGAACCTCTACCTACGCAACAATGAAATGCGCCGGACGGTCTACCTGACGATTGCAAAAGGACGGGGCCAGGATGTGCTGGAGGCCCAGACAAAAAATGAAGACCTGCCTTCTCTGGAATTGCTCAATCTGGTCAATAACCTGTCGAAGTCGAATCATATCGCCATGCCGATCTCCGTGGGAACCGCGTCAGAAAACTTGGCGACCAAACGCTGCTTCCTCGTCCCCCGGGTCGTCGTCCATCAAAAGGAGATGAAATTGGCGGGAGGGGCCGTCATCAACGGAAAAACCGGGAAAATGCTCGGCTGGCTGAGCGAAGCGGAGACTGCCGGCATCAACCTGATCCAGGGAAGCGGCAAATCGGAGGAATCGCATGTGGGCGGGATCATCGAATCCGCGATTGAAAAAGGGGGAGAACCCTTCTCTTTTGAAATTGATAAAGCGAAGAGCAGGATTATTCCGCAAGTCAAAAACGGCCAAGTCTCCTTTACCGTCAAAGTGGATGCCGAGGGGAGTCTGGGAGAAGATTGGAATCTGAAGGAAAACGCTTTTGATCGTGCCTATATGAAAAAAATCGAGCAGGCAACAGCCGAACAGATAAAAAAACTGATCGAGAACAGTCTGCAAAAAATCCAGAAGGAATTCCAAGCCGACGTGGCGGGATTTGGAAAAAAACTGCATATCCGTTACCCGGAAGTCTGGCGCAAACTGGAAATGGACTGGGACGAGCGGTTCAGCAAGATTCCCATTCATGTCGAAGTGAAGGTGCAAGCGCTGGATTTCGCGCTCAAGGGGAAAGAGAAGGGATGAGGTGGCCTCCCAGCAGGAACAGGGAAGCGGAAGTATGGGGAGAGGGCGAAGCGGATGCGGTACGCCCGAAGCAGTACCGCATCTTCTCCTGCCCCATTTTTTCCAGGTCTGAAAGATGATCGGCCTATGCCGGGAGAATCGCCTCCACGGCGGTAAGCGCGGCTTGGATGTCCTGATCTGTGATATGGCGATGAGTCGTAAAGCGGACCAATGACTCGTCGAAATCGACCGCGAGCACACCTCGCTCTGCGAGCTGTTCCAGAAATTGGACAGCATTCATCCCCGCACGCTCGGTATGTACCAGTACGATATTGGTTTCGACGGGCTCAACGGTCAATGAGAGCTGGCGCAAGCCCTCCGCCAAACGCTTTGCGCGATGATGGTCTTCTTCCAGTCTCGGCACCATCTCGGTTAATGCGAGGATTCCGGGCGCCGCGATATACCCGGCCTGGCGCATGCCGCCGCCCAGCTTTTTGCGCCACCAGCGGGCTTCTTCGATAAAATCCCGGCTGCCGGCCAAAACGGAGCCGATTGGCGCACTCAATCCTTTGGACAAACAGACTTGCACCGTATCCGCATAGCGCGTAAAGTCGGATATCTCCCGCTTAAGCGCCACCGCAGCATTGAACAGCCGCGCGCCATCCAGATGGACAGCGACACCTCTGCTGTGCGCAGCCTCATAAGCCGCTTTCATTTGTTCGGGGCTGATGACCGCTCCGCCTGCGCGATTATGCGTATTTTCCATGCAGAGCAAGCGTGTCCGGGGGAAGTGTATATTCCGGCTGCGGACGGCTCTTGCGATGGCCTCCGGGGTAATGACGCCACGCTCGCCATTGATGGTTCTCGTCTGAACTCCCGCCAGCGCTGCAACCGCCCCGCCCTCGGAGTAAAAGATATGGGAATCCGCTTCCATAATCACCTCATCGCCATTGACGCAATGGGTGAGCACGGCCAGCTGGTTGCCCTGCGTACCGCTGGTAACGAACAGCGCAGCCTCCTTTCCCAATATCTCGGCGGCCAACTTTTCCAAGCGATTTACTGTCGGGTCTTCCCCGTATACATCGTCACCGACTTCGGCTTCGAGCATGGCACGCTTCATCTCTTCCGTGGGCTTGGTTACGGTATCACTTCTGAAATCGATCGGCATATGTTCCCTCTCCTCTCTCGCTTGGAATATTGTAACACTTTCTTGCGTTGCATCAAGATTTACCGGTTTGCTAATATGAAGAGGTACGATACCAATGACAAGGGAGACTGACTGATGAAGGTAAAAATTACCCGAAACGCCGCCAAGCAGCTTAGCACTGTGCTGGAACAGGAAGCAGACAAGGAACTGAAGCTCCGCGCCTACATAACCCATGCTCACGGCGATCACGCCCATTACGGCCTGGCACTGGACAAGCCGACTGAGGACGATGTCGTCATCGCCACGGATAAAGAGATTGATGTGATTTTGAAAAAAGACGAACCGTTGCTGGACGGCATCGTCATTGATTACCTCTATACCCCGCAGGAAGGCTATGTCATCACCAACCCTTCCAAGGGAAATCACGGCGATCATTAATGTCTCCCTGGCCCCCGCTCGCATACAAAGCAAGCGGGGGTTTTGCATGTTCATGCAAGCAAAATAAAAAGCCGATGCCTGCTCCTTACTTCGACAGCTCACTCTGCTTGTAGAGCGCGGGCGGAATTGCAGCGATGAGCGGACTCATCCGGCTCGCGCGATGCAGCAAGACGAGCCGATGCACCGGCCTCGTCATCACCACGTACAAGAGCTTGGTATCCCATTCCGTCTCCTCGTACTCCTCGCTGTCCAAGACGATCACGACGTCAAACTGCAAGCCTTTTGTCAAATAGGCCGGCATCACGACGATACCGCCGGGGAACTGTGCATCCTTTACGCCCAGCAGCTGGATGCCTTCGATGTGAGAGCGCAATGCTTTGTACGCTTTTTTGCTGGCCTCCCCATTTTTGGCGACCAATGCGATAGATTGGAAGCCTTCGCTTCGATATGCCTCCACGCGCTGTGCCAGATATTCCACCGGCAGTCCATTCCCGTCCCAGGAGATTCGTTCGGGGACTTCTCCATGTCTTAGGACCGGCTTTGCCATCACGGTTTCCGGCAAGCGGATTTTGCGCAGGACCTCGTTTGCGCAGCGCATGATCTCGATGGTAGAGCGATAGCTCTGGGAGAGGGTGTAATAGACCCCTTTCGGCTGTACAAATACGCCATCCAGCAGCTCCTCCCAGGATTGCAGCCCCCTGTAAGCATGGATTCCCTGCGCAATATCGCCCACGACGGTAAGTGAATCCCTCTTGGTGACGAGGCGGATGACGGCCAGTTCCATCGCGCTCAGGTCCTGTGCTTCATCGACCACGCTGTGATCGAAGTAATCCTCCTGCTCCAGCCCTTCGATTAAATGGCGAAGATACAGCAGAGGAGCGACATCCTCCGGCTCGATCCGCTCGGCGGCAAAAATCTCCGCGCTCGACGAAGAAATATCCTGGATCACTTCCGCTGTCATTTCCTCATGTCCAGCTCCACCTGCCAGCTGCATCAGCAATGAGAGATCGGTCAAGAGTTCCTGATAGGCTTCAAAGGCCGTCAGTTCCGGGAAAATGCCAAAATAGCTGTCGAGCAGCTGGTCAATCATTTTTTCAAAGCGAGCGAGACCCTGTTTGTCGAGATCGATCTTCTGATCCCGCAGGTGGGAAAACAGCTGCTTGTTCACTTCCTGCTTCACATGCTTCCGTACCGCTTCCAAGCGCCGCCGGTAAGGAAGATGGGCATAGGTGCGGGCAAACAGCTCCCGGATCTCCTCTCCCGGAATCGCAAAGACATGGTTCGTCCGCTTATAGACAAAGCTCAGTTTTTTATAGGCAATTCTCGTCTCCGCCACATGGAGCAGATACTGGTGCAGCGCTTCGCGGAAGGCCAAGGATCCCTTGAAGCGAAGCCTGCGAAGGGCGATTTGCCTCTCCCGCTCGCTGTGGCCGTCTTCAAAAAAGAGGTGCAGCGGCTTGTGCGGGTCCATGATACGCCAGCCTTTGGGCAGAAGCGCTTTCACCAGTTTGGCGGCCCAATCGAGAAAAGTTGACTGCTGGACGTCCTCTACGCCCAATTCGGGCAATACGTCGGAGATATAGGTGAGGAACAAGCGGTTCGGGGCGAAGACCATAAATTTCTTTGACAGCATGGTGTCCTGATCGTTGTAGATCAGATAGGAGAGGCGATGAAGTGCGATCGTTGTCTTTCCGCTTCCAGCGACGCCTTGGACCACCACGGGACGGTCCTTGTCCGCCCGAATGATGTCGTTTTGCTCGGACTGGATGGTAGCGACGATATCTTTCAGTCTGCTGTCATTGGTTTCGTTCAGATTGGCCGCCAAAAATTCGTCGATGTAGCCTTCTTCCAAAAATTCGTCGGGATGGCCTACCTCGCGTTGAATGCTCTCTTTGAGCGCCCCATCGTAAATTCCGGTGATTTTGCCGTTTTGCATGGAAAAGTTGCGTTTCAACCGCACTTCTCCGCGCACGATGTCCCGGCCGTTGCGGAAATAGGCGTCCTTGCTCTCGCCGCTGTAGTAGAGACTGGCAATCGGGGCCCGCCAGTCGACGACGATGGAATCAAAGGTGTCCTGGCGAACGATCCCCCTCTTGCCTATGTAAACACGGTCCATTTCATAGGTCTCGTCCTTCAGAAAATCGACACGCCCAAAATACGGCTTCTCCAGGCCCTGGTCCTCCAGATAGCGTAGCTCTTTTGTCTTCTTGTAGTTGACGACTTGCTTGACGTAGTCGTCGGTGACCTCTTTTACATCCCTGCGCAGGGCATCGATTTCCTTTTGGATGATCATCCGTGTCTCATCCAAGCGCTTTTGCTCGTAATCGTAATCAGGATGACGGATCGTCATCTGCATCCCCCCTTCTCCGCTTCCTTATGGATTGCCATACCTGTCCGGTTTACCATACCTGTCTGCCCAGCCAGATCCCGGCCGCGCAAGCCAAAAGCCCGAGCATGATGCTGGCGCCTGCGTAGAGGAGTCCACGCACGAGCAAGCCCTCTCCGACAAAGCCGACAACCTCCAAAGAAAAGGTTGAAAACGTCGTAAATCCGCCCAACAGTCCGGTCGTGAGCAAGAGATATACATCCGCCGGGAGCAGACCTTTTTCTTTCCCCCATACATAAAAAAGCCCGATTGCAAAGGAACCAAGCACATTGGCTGCCCACGTCCCGGCGGGCCAGCCAGGCTGGTTGAGCGCCTGACCTATTCCATAGCGGAGTGCCGAGCCCACTGCCCCGCCGATTGCCACTGCCATCCATGCCATCATGCCGCAGCTCCCCCTTCCTTTCTCCATATGGAACAAAAAGACACCCAAGCAAAAGCATGGATGTCGTGTTTTTATGTGAATGCGGCTCTCTTAGTGTTTGGGTTTGCCGTTGTTCTCCTCTAGGTCTTCAACATAACGAATCGAATCCAGATTGGAGCACAGCGACAGTTTCACGGCATCAATATATTTCTGACGCAGCACTTTTTGCTCCTGCTTCTCTTCATCCGTCAATCCGGTTTCACGGGATTTTTTGGCCAGTTCATTGATCCGTTTGATTTCTGTGTCTGATACCAAAGCCGATTCCCCTCGCTTTCAATGAATGCCGTTTTATTATACCATAACGCGGATGGGAAGCAAGGAGGCGGCGGAAAGCCACAGCCGTCGCAGCAGGCGGCCAAAGCCCGAGTCAGGGCTGAAGCGGAATCTCGATGGTCTGTCCCGGATGAATGATCGCCCCGTCCAGCTTGTTCCACTTCTGAATTTGATAGACCAGATCGCGCACGTCTTTGGTGGAGTCACCCTGGTATGCGACCGCAATCGTCCACAGACTGTCTCCCGGCTGGACAGTCACCTCCACGACAGGCTGCACCTCTTGTACCGCATGTTGATCATTTTCCTCTGACGCAAACACTAGTTCGGTCAATGTATAAAAAAAGAGAGTGAAGGCAGCGAAGAACAGAATGGCTTGTCCTCGCGTAATTCCCCAGCGTACTTTTCGGACCGGCTGTTTCGCAAATCGATTCGTCATCGTTCTTGTGCTCATAATTTCATCCCCCTGCAAACGTACGTTCTATCATCTTGTTCTCATCATAATGCGAACATTTGTTCATGTCAAGAAAAAAGTCGAACTTATGTTTGTCGAACGCAAGATCCCATGGTATAATATAGAAAACATGTTCGAGAAAATAGAGGTGTGGTCTATGTCCAAACTATCAAATAGACAGCAAGCCATTATCGATTTCATTCGCAAAGAAGTGCGGGACAAGGGTTATCCCCCTTCCGTTCGCGAGATTGGCGAAGCTGTCGGACTTGCTTCCAGTTCTACTGTGCACGGTCATCTTGCCCGGCTGGAGAAAAAGGGATTGATTCGCCGAGATCCTACCAAGCCGCGTGCGATTGAGCTGTTGCGAGAAGAAGAGCGGTTCCAGGATGACTTTGACGTCTCCGTCGTTCGCGTGCCGGTGATCGGTAAAGTTACCGCCGGCCAGCCCATTACGGCCGTGGAGCAGGTCGAGGAATACTTCCCCCTCCCGGACAGCATCGTAACATCGGACAAGGTGTACATGCTCCGCGTCTCCGGCGACAGCATGATCGAAGCCGGCATCCTCGACGGGGATTACGTCATCGTCCGCCAGCAAAGCGTGGCCAATAACGGAGACATCGTCGTCGCCATGACAGAGGAAGACGAAGCGACCGTGAAGCGATTCTTCAAAGAGAAACATCACTTCCGCCTGCAGCCGGAAAACTCAACGATGGAACCGATTATTCTGGATTCGGTGACCATTCTGGGGAAAGTGATTGGTGTCTACCGTCTCATTCATTAAGAAAAGGAACGAAAAAAGGCGTCCGAGTGCATGCTCGTGACGCCTTTTTATGCGATTGGACACTGACTTAGAACGCGGCGATAAAAAACCAGATGATCATGACAACCTGCAAGACCACCTTGACCACGGCGCTCCCGAGAAAACCGACGAGCGATCCCACTCCGGCCTTCACCGCTCGCTCCAATGGCTGCTTCTGGAGCAGCAGCTCGACCAGGACGACGAGGACGAATGGCATGATCAGCATGCCAAACGGCGGAAACACAAAGATGCCGAGAAAGATCCCCAGAGCCGCGGCCCATGAAGACGCCTTCGAGCCCCCGTACCTCTTGACAAAATACATATTCGTCAACAAATCGGCGCCGTACAGCAGAATGCTTAATACCGCCATGCCCCACCAAAAGGAAGCCGGCAATCCGGAGCCCGGGTCTGCGACAAAGAAGTGGTACAGCAGAAATCCGCCCCACAGCAAAAGCGTGTCAGGCAGTACAGGCAAAAAGATTCCCGCGATACTGAGCACAAAGAGAATGATGATGACCAACCACAGCAAAATATCCATTCCGTTGACACTCCCTTCTGTATAGGGTATACGATAAGGGACAACTTTTGTTTCTCTCTTGGCAGGAACTTTTCTATCAGTATTGCCCTGTGCGCCCTCTCCATAGCAGCGGAGCCGCACATTACGACGATAAAGAAAGGGGCCAGCTCGCGATGTATCCGATCTTTCCGCGACTCGAAGGCGATTTTCTCGATCCCCTCTATCTGAAAACGGGTACGCCCCGACAGCAGGACGCCTGGCAGGCGATTGACAGCCTCGGCATTTTCCACACGCTGCGAGAGTTTCAGCCGGTACTGGCCGGGACGATCCCTCTGGCGATCGATCTGGCGGAAAGCGATTTGGACGTGGTTTGTTATGCCGAGGATCTGGACCGGTTTGACCAAGCGATCTGCCTCCATTACGGCGATTTGGATGGGTTCGAGCACGGCCGCACGCTTGTCAGAAGCGTTCCGACCAGCATTGCTTCTTATTGGTACCGCGGTTTCTGCTTTGAGTGTTTTGCCCAGCCCATCCCGGCGACCCGCCAACAGGCCTATCGCCATCTGATCATCGAAGCCAGGCTGCTCCGGTTGGCCGGCCCCTCCGCCGCCCGGGAGATTCATCGGCTCAAGCAAGCGGGCTGGAAGACCGAACCGGCTTTTGCCCACTACTTCGGCATCTCGGGGAGAGACCCTTATCAGGCTTTGCTGGAGCTGGAGGCCTGCACGGATGCGGAATTGCTGGAGTTGATCCGGAATCGGAGCGGACAGCGCAACGATTAAGATGGGCCAAAGACATAATCGGCTGCGCAGTGGACGATCAATCGGCAACTCCATGGGCAAACCATCAGCTACGCAGATGGACCATCCAACAAAATAAAAAAGAGGGTAGGAGTCTCCCCCTTCCCCCATCCTCCTGCCTGTATCCGGCGGCCCCGTTTTCTCCCATCAGCGCGTGGACTTCGCCTTGTTTGATCTGGATGGATACGCCTTTCAGCGCCTTCACGCCTGAAAACGCTTTACAAATGTTGTTCATTTGCAGAATGCAGGGCTGATCCAACATGCATGCAGCTCCCTTCATCGAGGATAGTTCCGATTATAAGTTGCCGAATGATTGAAGGACATGGACATATTTCGGAAAATTCGATGAATTATTTCGGCTTTCGGTCTTTTCCGGACAGCAAAAAACCCCGGTATCAACGGAATCGGGGGGAATCTCGTGGCTTCTATATGCGGGCTGGCCTGGCTCGCTCCCGCATATTGAAACGAGACCCAGGCTGTAACCGTATTATTACTATCAGCAACATTCGAGGTGATTCGATTTATGATTAATGTCGGCTATGACCCCTTTCATGTTGGTCCGCCCTGGTGGTTTTTGGTGATCGCTGGACTGATTCTCACGATGATCTTGATTGCCATCATAAAGGGTATAGCGAATTGGATGAAAAACAACGCTTCTCCCATCCTCTCCGTTCCCGCAAAGGTGATCGCCAAACGAACAAGAACAAGCGGGGGTTCCGGGAATTCGAGCGTCTCTACGCACTATTACCTCACTTTTCAATTGGAAAACGGCGAGAGACAGGAGTTTCATGTTTCAGGCAGAGAATACGGACTCCTGATTGAAAACGACACGGGCGTATTGACTTACCAGGGAACCCGGTATAAAAAATTCGAGAGAAAGCCCGACATGACTTAGGCTGTGTCAGTAACATGCGCTCTCCTCAATCCCCCGGCGCGCATGTGTTCCATCGAGTAGGAGGGGGTGACTAACCCCCGTCCTCTCACACCACCGTACGTACCGTCCGGTATACGGCGGTTCATCAAGCTTGACGAAGTTTGAAATATCGCTGTACCAAACTCAACAGCCCTTGTTGTTGCCAGTAGGCGACGCCAAGGGCTTTGTGCATATGCGGAGTTTTCGTTGTCCGCCATGCCCCCTTGCGGGTGTTTGCAATTTCCAGTGCTTTATTATGGGAGAGACCTAGCGAACGAAGTTCGCGATATCGCGTTCGAACTCGTTTCCATTGCGTCCACAGACAGAGCCGGAGCCTTCGGCGAATCCATTCCTCTATTCGCAACAGGTGCTTTTTCGCCTCGGCCAACGCAAAATACCCAATCCATCCCATAAGGTATTGGTTGAGTTTCCGGATTCTCTCCTGCATGGAAATGCTCCAATGAGGGTTAGTCAGTTGACGAATCCGTTCTTTCAACCGGGTAATCGATTTGGGATGTAGCCGTATTCGCGCCTCTTTTCCTGGAACAAAACTAAATCCAAGAAACTTTCGCTTGTACGGCTGATCCACCGCACTTTTCTGTTGATTTACCTTGAGTTTAAGTACCCTGGTCAGGTATCGCTCCACACTCTCCTTTACCCGTTGCCCCGCGCGTTTCGTGCGTACATAGATATTGCAATCGTCCGCATAACGGCAGAAACGGTGCCCCCTCTTTTCCAACTCCTTATCCAAGTCATCCAGTAGAATATTGGCCAAGAGCGGACTTAAAGGGCCACCTTGCGGTGTGCCCTCCTCCGTTGTGACGCACACCCCGTTGACCATCACCCCGGATTGCAGGTAAGCACGGATCAGTTTCAGGAGACGCTTGTCCTTCACCTTCCGTGCTACACGACTCATCAAGATGTCGTGGTTCACTCGATCAAAGAACTTCTCCAAGTCGATGTCGACCACGTACCGGTATCCTTCCTCAATGAACTGCTTCGCCTTTCGCACGGCGTCGTGGGCACGACGTCCTGGGCGAAAACCGAAACTGGAGTTGGAGAAATCCGAGTCAAAGACGGGAGTCAATACTTGCAGGATAGCCTGCTGGATCAGGCGATCCACCACAGTAGGGATACCTAGTAGCCGCACTCCTCCGTCAGGTTTCGGGATTTCGACCCTGCGGACAGGAGATGGTCTATAAGTTCCCGCCTCGATCTGCGACCGAATGGTCGCCCAGTGCTCGCGAAGGTAGTCGCGCAGTTGTTCGGTTGTAACACCGTCGATTCCCGGAGCGCCCTTGTTGCCTTCGACCCGTTTGAGGGCAGCCGTGAGGTTCTCCCGTGACAGAACCTTCTCCAGCAGATCCATAACGATACTCCTCTCTCCGCACACATGTCACCAGTCTTGCCGTACAATGCTCAGCCCTTCTCTGTACCCTCGGGGCTTCACCCCTGCTATCCAGAGGAAGTTCCAAACTGGATTTCTGCTTCGCTGCATCGTATCGAAAGGAGTTGGGAACATGTGTTGACTTGATGTTCAGCCCTTCCCCACCGGGTGTCCCCGATTGGGTACTATGGCCTCTGCTGACTTCTGCATGTTCAGCGCCTCCTCACGGAGGCGGTTGCCAACAGCAGTAGGCATTCCATGCAGACCTCCCCGGGTAAGAGCGGTAACTTTCATCCCATGTACCTGCCCGATATACTGCTATACCCCTTGGCTGTATAGGGCTTTACCTTGTTGCGCAGGCTCACCCGAGTACAGCAGCCTCGAATCGGGTTTGTGTACCTCAGGTCGGGACTTTGCCGCCGGCTTCCTTCAGATTCCGCCTCACGGCGGACACCCTTGCCTTGAGCTAACGGTTGGTACAGCCAACCCCCGTTCAGGACTTTCACCCTATAGCTACCGCCCATGCCGGGCGCACGCAAAAAAAGCCCTCGCACCAATCGGTGCAAGGGCTCTTTTTTGACTGATTAATAGGTCTTCATATACTGCGTGCGCTCCCACTCATGTACGCGGGTGCGGAACATATCCCATTCGATTTCCTTGGCGTCCACGAAGTGCATCATGGCATGCTCGCCCAGGGCGTCGCACATAACCGGATCGGCTTTCAGGCATTCGATCGCCTCTTTCAGCGTAGCCGGCAAGCTGGAGATGCCTGCTTCTTCGCGCTCGGCTTCGTTCATGATGTAGATGTTGCGATCGACCGCCGGCGGTACTTGCAGCTTGTTTTTGATCCCGTCGAGACCTGCGCGCAGCATCACGGCCAAGGCCAGATACGGGTTGGCAGCCGGGTCTGGATTGCGCACTTCGATCCGGGTGCTCATGCCGCGGGAAGCCGGGATGCGGACGAGCGGTGAACGGTTTTTCGCCGACCATGCTACATAGCAAGGCGCTTCATAGCCGGGAACCAGACGCTTGTAGGAGTTCACCAAAGGATTGGTGATGGCGGTAAAGCCGCGCGCGTGCTTCAGAATGCCCGCCAGGTATTGCTTGGCGATTTCGCTCAGGCCGAGTTCGTCTGCCTCGTCATAGAACGCATTTTTATTGCCAATGAAGAGAGATTGGTGGGTATGCATACCGGAGCCGGCCACACCGTACAGCGGTTTTGGCATGAAAGTGGCGTGCAGCCCGTGTTTCCGTGCGATTGTCTTGACCACCAGTTTAAACGTGAGAATCTGATCAGCCGCCTCGATGGCGTCTGCGTACTTGAAGTCCACCTCGTGCTGTCCGGGAGCTGTTTCATGGTGAGATGCTTCCACCTCGAAGCCCATCCGCTCCAGCGTCAGAACGATGTCGCGCCGGCAGTTTTCGCCCAGATCAAGCGGTGCGAAGTCGAAGTAGCCGCCATGGTCGTTCAGATCGAGTGTCGGCTCGCCATTCTCGCCCAGTTTGAACAGGAAAAACTCCGGTTCCGGTCCGACGTTGAAGTTCGTGAAGCCCAATTCTTCTGCTTCCTTCAGAGCCCGTTTCAGGATGTAGCGGGGATCTCCTTCGAAAGGCGTGCCGTCTGGATTGTAGATGTCGCAGATCAGACGCGCAACATTTCCATGTTCATTTCCCCAAGGAAAGATCACCCATGTGTCCAAATCCGGCACCAGATACATGTCGGATTCCTCGATGCGTACGAAACCTTCAATGGAAGATCCGTCAAACATCATCTTGTTGTCCAGTGCCTTGGGCAGCTGGGAAACGGGGATTTCGACGTTTTTGATGGTTCCCAACAGGTCTGTGAACTGCAGTCGAATGTAGTTGACATTCTCTTCCTGGGCTAAACGAAAGATGTCTTCTTTGGTGTACTTGCTCACGAATCTCTCCTCCTATATACTCTGGGATGTATCAGTGGAAGAAGCGGGATAGCTCCCCACGTATTAACGCAGTCTCGCCTTGGCGATTTGCGTTGGTAAAGAAGATTTGCTGCTTGAGGAGCTGGTGGAGTTCCTGTTCGGTCAGTTCTTTTCGTTTGGCCTCCGATTTGGCAGTAATCTCCGTCTTTTCCGGGGCCGGCTCCTGCAACTGAAGCACTTGCTTAATTCCGGCGATGTTCAATCCTTTTTCGATCAATGCCTTGACTTCAAGCAAGCGGTCTACGTCATTAAAGGAAAAGAGTCGCTGCTTACCTTCTGTTCGTGCAGGCTGAATCAATCCATTTTGTTCATAGTAGCGAATCTGCCGAGCCGTCAGGTCCGTCAGCTTCATCACGATACCAATGGGAAACAGCGCCATGTTCCGACGAAGGTCATCACTCACGACTTGTCCCTCCTTTGAAAACTTCCTCGCTTTGTATTGTATGATTCTCCAATTTATCTGTCAACGCATGTTAGAAAAGTTTACACAAAATATTTTTGAAAAAAAGCATCTCGCGCAACAACTGGCACAAGATGCTTTTTTGTTTGCTAAGCGGCCACCGTTTGGCCGTTCTCTCGGACGGAGACGGTGCACCGCTCGATTGCTTGCATCGGCCTCGGTCCTCGCTACTGCCTTTCGTTCGTAGCAGAAGGCGCGGGAAGCTCCAGCAATCCCTTTTCCAAAAGCCCGTCCAGCGCGGTCAGAATCCCCACTTTTACATGGGAATAGGTCAATCCCCCCTGGACAAAGCCGAGATAAGGGGGGCGTATCGGCCCGTCTGCCGAGAACTCGATGCTGGCGCCCTGAATAAACGTCCCCGCTGCCATGATGACCGGATCGGCGTAGCCGGGCATCTCGCTTGGCTGCGGCGTGACATGGGAATCCACCGGCGCGCTTTTTTGAATGCCCTGGCAGAAAGCGATCAGCCGCTCGGCGGAGCCGAATTCGACGGATTGGATCAGATCGGTCCGCGGATCATTCCACAGCGGATTGGTGCGAAAGCCCAGCCGCTCCAGCAGGGCGGAGGAAAAGACCGCTCCTTTCAGGGCCTCGCCGACGACGTGCGGCGCGAGGAAGAAGCCCTGATACATCTCCAGCAGCGAGTACAGCGAAGCGCCGCCTTCCGCGCCTATTCCCGGGGCCGCCATGCGGTACGACGCTTGTTTGACGTACTCCTTTTTGCCGACGATGTAGCCGCCCGTCTTCACCAGACCGCCGCCCGGATTTTTGATCAGCGAGCCCGCCATGATGTCCGCACCGACCTGCAGCGGTTCCCGCTCTTCGGTAAATTCTCCGTAGCAGTTGTCCACAAAGACGATCAGCCCGGGATTGATTTCCTTCACAAAGCGGATCATTTCCTCCAGCTTGGCGATCGTAAAGGATGGACGGTCGGCGTAGCCCCGCGAACGCTGAATCCCGATCATTTTGGTCTTCGGCGTAATCATCGCCGCCACCTGCGGGAAATCGATCTCTCCCGCTTCGGTCAGCGGAACGTAGCTGTAGCCGATGCCGTACTCTTTGAGCGAGCCCTGTCCCTCGCCGCGCACTCCGACGACCTCTTCCAGCGTGTCGTAAGGCTTGCCGGTGATGTACAGCAAGTCGTCGCCGGGACGTAGCAGGCCAAACAGGCAGATCGCGATGGCGTGGGTGCCGGAGATGATCTGCGGACGGACCAGCGCATCCTCCCCGCCAAAGACATCGGCGTAAATTGATTCCAGCGTGGCCCGGCCGCTGTCATCATAGCCGTAGCCCGTCGAGGGGGCGAAGTGAAATTCATTTACCTGATGCTTCTGAAACGAACGAAGCACCTTCAATTGATTAAAGTCAACCAGGGCAGCAATCTCTTGATGCCGCCCTGCGATCATCTGTTCTACTTCCTGTACGATGGGGCGCAGCCGCTCCCCGTGTGCAAATAACGAAAACATCTTTCTCTTACCAACTCTCTTCTACAGTCTCTGGTCTCTCCAGGAGAAACGGAGCGATTCTGCCGTAGATCGGATGATCCCGGTTGACGCGGACAGAAATCCGGTAGGTGGATTTTTCTTCGTCAAACTCTTGCTCCATTTCCACGCCTTCCCGGTGCAAAAGCGACAAAATATCGCCGCGCTCCGCCGGAACAATCAAGGTGTACCGGTCAAAGGAGGCATATACATAGCGTTCGATCCGCTTCAACAGCTCCGCGCGGTCCTCCTCGCGCAAAGCCGAGATGACGATCGAGTCCTCGGCAGGGGGCAGGTATGTCCCGGGCAAGATCATGTCTGCTTTGTTGTAGACGACGAGCTGCGGGATCTCTTCCGCTTTCAGCTCGCGCAGGATGCGATGCACCACTTCCATATGGATCTCCAGGTCGGGATGATGGCCGTCGACCACGTGCAGGATCAGGTCGGCTTCCTTCACGCCCTCCAGTGTGGAGCGGAAAGCGGCAACCAGCGATGTCGGCAGGTCCTGGATAAAGCCGACGGTATCCGTGAGCAGAACCTCTATGCCGCTGGGCAATGTCAGTTGGCGGGTCGTCGGGTCGAGCGTCGCAAACAGCTTATCTTCCTGCAGGGTTTCCGCGGCGGTCAGTTCATTGAGCAGCGTAGACTTGCCTGCGTTGGTATACCCGACCAGCGCCACTTGAAAGACGTTGTTTTTCTTCCGTCTCTCCCGGTGCAGCTGACGGGTGCGCACCAGTTCCGCCAGTTGGGCCTTCAGCTCGCTGATCCGCCGGCGGATGTGACGGCGGTCGCTCTCCAGCTTGGTCTCCCCTGGACCGCGCGTACCGATCCCGCCGCCCAGACGGGAGAGCTGCTTGCCCTGTCCCGCCAGTCGCGGTAAGAGATAATTGTACTGGGCCAGCTCCACCTGGATCTTCCCTTCGCGGGAGTGGGCACGGCCCGCGAAGATATCCAGGATCAGCTGCGTCCGGTCGATTACCTTGCAGTCGAATACCTGGTCCAGATTGCGCGTCTGGCTGGGCGAGAGCTCATCGTTGAAGATGATCACATCCACATCCAGGTCATGCGCCCGCTGCGCGATCTCCTGGATTTTTCCGCTGCCCAGGTACCAGGCATTATCGATCCGCTCCCGGTTTTGCGTGATGACATCCAGGACCTCTACATCCGCTGTCCGTGCCAGCTCATGCAACTCCTCCATCGACAAGCGGGAGCGCTCGATATCTCGGTTATCCAAAAAACAGCCGACGAGGATGGCTGTTTCCTTCTGTTTTCTTCCATCGTTCACAGATCCACGCCCTTTCTTCCCCTAATCATACCACAGTTTGCTCCAGTCGCTACCGGCCGCTTTGGGAGACGGCCAGACGAAATCCTCCGGCAACAGGCTCATCACATCTTCCTTTGTCGGCTCGGCGACCGTCAACAAGCGAACGGCCTGCTTGCGAATGGCCTGTTCTATGGCATTGCGGACATACCGGGCATTGCTGAAATTGGCGTCCAGCATCTCCTGCCGCATCCGGCTGAGGTGCAGCCGCAGCCGATCCTTGGCGCCTGGGGACAGTTTGTATTCTTTCCCTTCCACCATCGTCTCCGCGATCTTGATCAAGTCGTCTACGGAGTAATCGGCGAATTGGAGCTGAATCGGAAAACGAGACGGCAAGCCGGGATTCAACTCCAGAAAGGCATCCATCTCGTCCGTATAGCCTGCTAAAATGCAGATAAAATCATTGCTGTAATCCTCCAGGGCTTTGGTGAGGCAATCGATGGCCTCTTTGCCGAAGTCCTTTTCTCCTCCGCGCGCGAGCGAGTATGCCTCGTCAATAAACAAGATTCCGCCTAACGCCTTTTTCACCAGCTCTCTCGTCTTTTGCGCGGTGTGGCCGATAAATTCTCCGACCAGATCGGCCCTTTCCACTTCGATCAGATGGCCCTTGCTGAGAATCCCCATCTCGCGGAAAATCTTGCCAAACAACCGGGCGACCGTCGTCTTGCCCGTCCCCGGGTTTCCTTTAAATACCATATGATACACTTGCTTTTCCAACTTCAAGCTGTATTTTTCCCGCTCTTTGTTGATCCTGAGCAGCGCGTGGATTTCGTACATCAGCTTCTTGGCTTCCTGCAATCCGATCAGCTTCTCCAGTTCCTCAAAGGCCGCAGCCACATTGCCGGGAGCGGTTGTACGCACTTTCTCGGACAGGGTTTCCGGCAGTTTGACCCGATCTGGCTGGCGAAACACCACCTGGATCCGGTGCGGCGCTGTCACTGTCATCGAATCAGCCGGCGGTTGATGGCCCGACGGTTTCACAAGCGATCACCTGCCTCTTGGTCATACCTTAGTATACTCACCCGACCGGAAAACCTGCCCATTTTTTGTTGGCAAGGTACGGGAAGTCCGCATGCTATTCCGTCTTGTTCCGGATAAAGCGGGCTTTGGCCAGCAGGGACATGAGCAACAGCCCGAGCATGCCGCCCGACAAAAATGGAACGATCCCCTGAAGCGGATACATGTACAGCCGCGCTCCGAAGGCGGCAGTCAGGTACAGCACAGAGGTTACAAGACCAGAGCTGGCCACCCCCGTCCAAAACAGCAGCTTTGCCCGCAGACTGACGGTTTGGGCTAATCGGGGAAAAGCGTCGCCGCCGCCGCCGGACATTCCAGCGGCAAGCGCTTTGCGGGCCGCGAACCAGACGAACAAGGCGATGAGGAGCAGACCGCCCATGCTGCTTAGATGCTGCAAGCACTTATAGACGGGAATGGACCATTCCCCCAGGACCAGCCTCTGCTGCAACAGGGCAATCCGCATCACCATAGGGGCCCCCTCGTGAGTGAACGAATCCCAGGCGATGTGGCTGAAGCTGCCGATGAGAGCGGAATATCCAAATACAAGCACCGAGCGAACCGATGCCGGCCGCCAGGAGGCTTCTGCATAGGGAAACAGGCCCCGGTCAAAGGGAGACGGCAGATGCAGGATCATCGGTCTCTTCACCAGATGATGAAACAAAAATGCCAACGCAATGACAACAGGCAAATCAAACAAGAGCAGCCCTGCCATTGTATGACTGAGAGTGCTGTAAGGCTTCAACCGCAGAAAGTATTCAAAATCCGGCGACATGCTGCCCAGCACCAATGCTGTAAATGAGAGCCGATGGACTCGATGCAAGGGCAGAACAATCGCAGGATGGGCGAACGTAAACGGCATGACCCTCTCCAGTTACCATAATATTTATTATGTTCACGAATGGTTGTTCCAATCAGTAAAAAAGCCCGGATGACTAGGATCCCGGCTTCGTTCGCGTGACGCTTATGCTTGCTGGTTGTTGTTGTCTTGGGACATGAGCGACACAGGGCGCTGCGGCGTGAAGGTAGAGATGGCATGCTTGTATACCAGCTGCTGCTTGCCTTCACTGTCAATCACGATGGTGAAATTGTCAAACGCTCTGATATAACCGCGCAATTGAAAACCATTTACCAGGTAGATGGTGACCGCGATGTTTTCCTTCCGCAGATGGTTGAGGAACGTATCTTGAATGTTGATCGACTGTTTCATGGTCAATACCCCCTAAAAGGACTTGTATGTTATATATTCGGCAATTGAGGAAACTTTCCTGCCATTATTTGCTTGATAGTTTGGACGATCTTCGGCCGATCTTCAGGGTTTGTCACATCAAACCACTCGACGTCTGACATCCGGCGGAACCAGGATAGCTGCCGTTTGGCAAAGTGGCGCGTCCGCTGTTTGATGTCATTGATCGCTTTCTCCAAAGGGATTTCTCCGTAAAGATACGGGATGAGCTCCTTGTACCCGAGCCCCTGCATGGAGGTATAGCCGGATTCGTAACCGAGGTCGAGAAGGCGTCTCACCTCCTCTATCAGCCCCGCTTCGATCATCTTGTCCACGCGCTGGTTGATGCGTTCATAGAGCTTTTCCCGCTCCATCGTCAGACCGATCATGTAGAGATTGTACGGCGAATACTCTGCGCGATGCTGGTATTCGGACATCCGCATGCCGGTCAATTCATATATCTCCAAGGCGCGGATCACACGCTTCACGTCATTGGGATGTAGACGCTCGGCGGTGATGGGATCCACATCGTCCAGCCGCCGATGCAGTTCTTCCACGCCCTCGATCTCAGCCAGCTTCTGCAGCCTGCTCCGCAACTCCGGATCTTGCTTTGCATTCGCAAACTGAAAGCGATGCGTGACGGATTCTATGTAGAGTCCTGTTCCTCCCACGATCATGGGAAGATGCCCCCGTGCATTGATTTCGGAAATCAAGCGAGTGGCAGATTCCTGAAAAAGGGCTACGGAATACTCTTCGTCTGGATCCAGGATATCGATCAGATGATGGGGAACTCTTGCTAGTTCGGCCGGGGTCGCTTTGGCTGTCCCGATATCCATGCCGCGGTAGACCTGCATGGAGTCCCCCGAGATAATCTCTCCCCGAAACGCTTCAGCCAATTCCAGGCTGAGTTCCGTTTTGCCCACCGAAGTAGGGCCAACGATCACGACAAGTCTCTCTTTCTCGAGCACGTTCACTCCCCTCCGCCTTTCTCTTTATAGCTGTATACGACTTGGTTTCCACGAGCTCGATAGGGTGTGAAACCAAATTTTTGATACAGCACGCCCGTTTTTCCCTCTTTCAATACGACGCGCCGTCTGGCAACGCGAAGCGCCTCCGCAATGGCTTCAGGCGACAGAGAACGACTGTTTGCCCACTCTCTGATCCCGGCGATTCCCGCGGAGCTATGGACAGTCTCTTCGAACATGGGGTCAAAATACACCACGTCAAATGAGTCGGTCGGCAAGCTTTTCAGGATCTCCGCATGATCGCCCGCCAGCACATGTACCCGCTGCATAGCCTCACGCAGAGCCTCTGACTCCGTAGACCAGTAGCGCAGTCCGTCCTCGACCAACCATGCGATCGTCTTCTCCGATTCGATTCCGACCACCCGGCCCGTTTTTCCGACGCCATGAGCAAATACGATGGCATCGGCACCGAGGCCCATCGTGGCATCCAGCACCTCATCGCCTGGTTGAATTTGGCAAACAGCGAGCATAGTATCATTATCGCCGCGCTCCAAACGCTTTATACGAAACGCAGCCGTATTTGGATGAAAAAAGAACGGCTGCTTCCCAACCGCCTCCAGCCTTGCTCCATTGGAGGAAACGATCAAAATCTCCGTCTCTTCGTATCTTTTCCGCAACGCTGTCAGAGAGTCATCCTTGCGAGCCACGAGCGGCAGGTCAAACCGCCTGGCCAACTCTTCTGCGTGACGGAGTGTTTCAGGGGTAGGTTCCAGCGAGGTGGTGACGATCACGTTGGTTCCCCCTTTCGCTTGCCTGTCATGTTGGCTAAAACCCCTTTGTGCAATCATTCCTGCCAACTGCTGCTAGGCGAATGTTGTCCACTTCATTTTTATATCTTTTCCCCGAGGGATTGTCAAATGTTCCAAGCTCGTCATCAATTTTTGTGAAACCATCCCGCGTTGTATTCGTAAATGCTAATATCCAAATTTTTTCCTCATTTGATACAAGGAGGTGTATCGCCCTGCCGAGGTAGGGCGACCCAGTGGAACTAGTGAATTTGTTTCTGGTTGTCATTCTGATTGCACTGACGGGTTTTTTCGTGGCTACGGAATTTGCCATCGTAAAAATCCGCAGCAGCCGCATCGACCAATTGGTAGCCGAAGGCCGTAGAGGAGCGCTTGCCGCGAAGGAAGTAACTACCCATCTCGACGAGTACCTCTCTGCCTGCCAGCTGGGGATCACCGTGACTGCAATGGGACTGGGGTGGCTGGGCGAGCCAACGGTGGAAAGGCTTTTGCATCCACTCTTTGAAAAGTGGAGCCTCAATCCCTCGATATCCCATCTCGTTTCTTTTGGCGTCGCCTTTTTATCCATGACCTATCTCCATGTGGTAGTCGGCGAACTGGCCCCGAAAACGGTGGCGATCCAAAAGGCGGAGCAGGTCACCTTGCTCTTTGCCCGACCGATTATCTGGTTTTACAAATTGATGTACCCCTTCATCTGGCTCTTGAACGGATCGGCCCGCTTGCTGGTCGGTATGTTTGGCATGAAGCCTGCCGCCGAACACGAATTGGCCCATTCCGAGGAGGAACTGCGGATCTTGCTCTCGGAGAGCTACCAGAGCGGGGAAATCAATCAGAATGAACTGACTTATGTGAACAACATCTTTGAGTTCGACCAGCGAATCGCGAAAGAAATCATGGTCCCCCGGACGGAAATCGTCTGCTTATCCATCCACGATTCTCTGGAGGACATGGTGCAGATTATCAGCAAAGAGAACTATACCCGCTACCCGATCGTCGGCGACGACAAAGATGATATTCTGGGGATTGTAAATATAAAAGAAATCCTGACGGCCCAGCTGGCGAACCCGTCCTCCCCTCAGACCCTGTCATCCTACATCCACCCTGTTCTAAAAGTGATCGAGACTATTCCCATCCATGATCTGCTGGTGCGCATGCAGAAGGACCGGATGCAAATGGCGATTCTGTTGGATGAGTATGGCGGCACCTCCGGGCTGGTGACGGTTGAGGACATTCTCGAAGAGATCGTCGGGGAGATTCGGGATGAATTCGATGACGACGAAATTCCCGACATTCGCATGATCAGTGAAAATCACTATATTCTGAGCGCCAAAGTAATCATTAGTGAAGTGAACGATCTGCTCGGAACGACCCTCTCGGATGAGATCATCGATACGATTGGCGGATGGTTTCTCTCCAAAAATTTTGCGCCGAAAGCGGGCGACTTCATCGAGCAAGACGGATATTGTTTTAAAGTGACCGAGATGGCCGCCCATAAAATCATGTACATCGAAGTATTTCAGATCGAATCGGAACCATCAAAAGTGGCTGCCAGCGAATAACGGACGATGGCAAGAGGGCGATTTTGCGGATCGCAAGCTACTAGCAGTTAATAGTAGTTAATAGCAAGCAGACATCCTGCAGATAGCATTAAAAGCCAAGGGACTGAACATGCCAGCCCTTGGCTTTCTGTTTGTTTACATGACCCGTTTAAACATTTTCTCCAGATCGTAGCTGGAAAAATGAATGATGATCGGTCGGCCATGCGGACAGGTAAACGGACTGCTGGAATTGCGCAGCTGCGCCAGCAGGCTTTCCATCTCGGCATTCGTCAAATACCGATTAGCCTTGATCGAGGCCTTGCAGGCCATCAGGATCGCCGCCTTTTCCCTCATCGCTCGGATATCGCCTTGTCTGGACTCCGCTGTTTCCAGGACAAACTGGACCAACTCTTCGATCACTTCCAGTTCGCTTCCCTCCGGAAACCAGTGCGGGTGGGCACGGACGATATAAGTCTTGCTGCCAAACGATTCGATTTCCAGGCCAAAGGAGCGAAGCAAGGCAAGCCGTTTATCCAGCTTCAGGGCTTCCTGCGCCGTCAGCTCGATGGTATGGGGAAACAGCAGCAGCTGACTGGCGACGCTCTCCTCCGCCAGCTTCTGCATAAAGTGCTCGTAAAAAATTCGCTCCTGTGCCGCATGCTGGTCGATCAGATACATGCCGTGTTCATTTTGCGCTACGATATAAGTGCCGTGTACCTGCCCCACCGGATACAGCATGGGTACACTTTCCGTTGCTTCTGCCTGGTGCGCATCCCACGCTTCAGACGCGGAACTCGCCTCGCCCATCGCTCCGCCCGCAGGTAGGGCTGGCATGGCGGGTACGGTGCGTGTGGCCTCACTGGTTTGCGCCGCTTCCAGATACCCGGCCTGATGTTCCCTGGCCGTCAACAGCTCTCGGCTGGACTCCCGGCGTACTTGAGCGTGCGGAGCCGGAACGCCGCTTGCGGATGCCAGCGGCCCTGCCGATGTATCGCGGGACAATAGCGGGGGCGTTCCGTCCGGCGAAGGCACGGGCCAACCGGCCGCGCCGGGCGTCGCTGCATCCCCTGCGCCTACATTGGCGACTGCCGGTGCGACTGCATTCCCTGCCTCTGCCCCGCCCATTTGGACCCCGCTTTCTGCCGTGCCAACCTGGCCAGCTATTTCTGCCATGCCAACCTGGCGTGCTTTTTCGGCCATGCCTTGCTCGACTGCTTCTCCTGCTCTCGCTAGCTCTCCCTGTTCTGCGGCTGCAAAGGGCCGGGTAAATCCGGCCGCCTCTCCGTTATTCCCCTCGGGCCCTCGGTCCATGGCAGTGCGGGTTCCCGCGCCGGGAGACCAGCCCAAGTCAAACTGCGGTTGCACGACCTGCTCGATGACCCTCGCCTTTCGCTCTGCCGCCATCGGGCGGACGATTTCCAGCCCCTGACGCAGCTTGCTTTTGACACACGCTTCCAGTGCCGTGAGCAGCTCCTCTTCCTTGCTGAAACGAACCTCCAGCTTCGCCGGGTGGACATTCACATCAAGCAGGGACGGGTCCATGTCGATGTGCAGGGTGACAATCGGGTAGCGGCCGATCGGCAGCAGGGTATGGTAGCCGCGCAGAATGGCGTTGTGCAGGCCAAAATGCCGCACATACCGCCCATTAACCAGCGTGGAGAGATAGGAGCGATTCGCACGCGTGACCTCCGTCTTGGAAATATAGCCTGTCCAGCGGAAGTCGAGCGTCTCCCCTTCAATCGGCAAAAGCAGCTTGGCGACCTGTACCCCGTAGATCGCAGCCATCACGTGCAGCAGCTTGCCGTCTCCCGATGTCTGCAGCAGGGTCTTGCCGTTGTGGGTGAGGGTAAAGGCAATCGCCGGATAGGTCAGGGCGAGTCGATTGACGTAATCCGAAATATGTCCGATTTCCGTAGAAATGGACTTCATATACTTGAGCCGTGCCGGCGTATTGTAAAAGAGGTCGCGAACGGCGATATCTGTTCCTTTCACTGCAGCCGCCTCGCTCACGCCGATCACAGCGCCCCCTTCAATCCTCAGCCGCGTCCCCACCTGACCGCTGGACTGGGTGCTCGTCAGCTCGACACGGGAGACGGCCGCGATACTGGGCAAGGCCTCTCCGCGAAAGCCGAGAGAGCGGATCCGGAAGAGATCCCGGGTGCTGCGGATCTTGCTCGTCGCGTGCCGTTCAAAGGCCAGACGGCAATCCTCCGCATCCATGCCCTGCCCATTGTCCACGACGCGAATGAGAGACAGGCCCCCTTCTTCCACGTGTACTTCGATCGCGCTGGCTCCCGCGTCAACGGCGTTTTCCACCAGTTCCTTGACGACGGACGCGGGCCGCTCCACCACTTCTCCGGCGGCGATCATATTGGTCAAATGTTCGTCCAGCAGATGAATTTTCCCCATCGGTTCCTCCCAGGCGTGGTATGGCTATCCTTTTTTCAGCTGCTGCTTCCATTGGAAGAGCTTCAGCATGGCATCCATCGGCGTCGTCTGGTTAAGATCGAGCTCCCGCAGCTCGGCTACGATCTGCTCCTCTTCCGGAGACAGGCGCGTGGCGGACTCGTCAAGGGCGGCAGCGGATGTCGCCTGGGCTGACCACAGCGTATCCAGCGACAACTGCTGATCACCGGCCTTTGCCAGTGTACTGCCTTGTTCCAGACCGGACAAAATTTCACGGGCGCGGTCGATTACCTCGCGAGGCATCTCGGCCAGCTCGGCCACGTGAATCCCATAGCTCTTGTCCGCTCGACCCGGCTCGATCTTGTGTAGGAAGAGCAGCTTGCCCCCTCGCTCTTCGCAGCGCGCGTTGACATTGACCACGCCTGGCAGGGATTCCGCAAGTCCGGTCAGTTCGTGATAATGCGTGGAAAAGAGCGTCTTTGCCCCGATCTTTTGCTGGATGTACTCGATTACGGACTGTGCCAGCGCCATCCCGTCATAGGTAGAGGTCCCCCGGCCGATTTCGTCGAGCAATATCAGGCTCTGGGCCGTCGCTTTTTGCAGCGCGTGCTTCGTCTCCAGCATCTCCACCATGAATGTGGAATGGCCGCCAACGAGATCATCCGCCGCGCCGATGCGGGTGAAAATTTGATCCACCAGGGAGAGGCGGGCTGCTTTTGCCGGAACGAAACAGCCGATTTGGGCCATCACGACCAGCAGCGCGATTTGCCGCATATAGGTGCTTTTTCCCGCCATATTGGGGCCGGTAATCAAAAGAATCTGCCGGTCCGTCTGATTCATCTCCACGTCATTGGCGACGTACTTTTCCCGCTCGAGCACCGCTTCGACGACCGGATGCCTGCCCTCGCTGATGACGCATTCGCCCGTCGTGACCAGTTCGGGACGGACGTAGCCGCGCTCGTCACTGACCGTGGCAAAGGCCTGCAGCACATCGATCGCCGCGATTCTCTCCGCGAGATTTTGCAGGCGGGGGATGTGGAGCGCGACTTCGCTCCGCACCTGTACAAACAACTGGTACTCCAGCTCTATCAGTTTTTCTTCCGCTTCCAGAATCAGCGCCTCTTTTTCCTTCAGCTCCGGTGTAATGAAGCGCTCCGCATTGGCCAGAGTCTGCTTTCGTTCATACCTGCCCGCCGGTATGTTGGCGAGGTTGGCTCTGGACACCTCTATGTAGTAGCCAAATACTTTATTGAAGCCCACCTTCAGCGAACGGATGCCGGTCGCTTCCCGTTCGGTCTGCTCCAGCTGGGCGATCCACGTCTTGCCCTCGCGGCTGGCCGTATGCAGCTTGTCCAGATAAGCGTCATAGCCGGAGCGAATCAGCCCCCCTTCGCGGACGGAAATCGGCGGATCATCCACCAATGCCGCTTGCAAAAAGGCGGCAATATCCGCGCACTCATCCATCCCGCTGGCAAGCTCATGCAAGACGGGCGAGCCCGAACCGAGCAATAGCCCCTTCAACTCCGGCACGCTCTCGAGGGAGAGGCGGAGCTGGACCAGGTCCCGGGCATTGGCATTGCCGTAGGAGATGCGGCCTGCGAGTCGCTCCAGATCGTAGACCTGATCCAGACAGCGGCGCACATCGGCGCGGAGCAGGAGGTCTCCCTTCAGGTGAGCCACTGCATCCAGCCTGGCTTCCAGCTCGCTCTTGTTCACCAGCGGACGCTCGATCCAGCGGCGCAGCATCCGGCCGCCCATCGCCGTCTCCGTACGATCCAGCAGCCAGAGCAGCGATCCCTTCTTAGACTTGTCGCGGATCGTCTCCGTCAGCTCCAGATTCCGCCGGGAAAAACTATCCATCTGCAAATACTGTTTCGCATCGTAGCGCTTGATCAGACGCATATGGGTCAAACTGCGCTTCTGGGTCACCCCGATGTAATGCAGCAGGGCGTTTACAGCGAGCCGCATAGGCAGATCCAGTCCGCTCGCATCGGCCCCGTACTGCGCATCGACAGCCGATGCATCGATCCCGGACGGATCGAGGGAGGTCAGGGGCACATCCGTTTTCAGCTCGCCGCTCCAACCGGTGACAACCAGTTCCTTCGGCCGGTACTGCATCGCTTCATCCAGCGCGGCTTCCCTTCTGCCCGCAAGCGAAGTGACATACATCTCCCCTGTACTCATGTCACAGGCGGCGACACCCATGCTGCCGTGCGCATCAGCCAGGGCGACGAGGTAGTTATTCTCCTTGTCGGCCAGCCATTTTCCTTCCATCATCGTTCCGGGCGTAATGACACGCGTCACTTCGCGCCGAACCACGCCCTTCGCTTCTTTGGGGTCTTCCACCTGCTCACAGACGGCTACTTTATAGCCATTTTTGAGCAGTTCGGCGATGTAGGCGTCGGCGGAGTGATGGGGAACCCCACACATCGGGATTTTCTCGGCGCCTCCGCCCTCTCTTCCCGTCAGTGTGATTTCCAGCTCACGGGAAGCCGCAATCGCATCGTCAAAGAAAAGTTCATAAAAGTCGCCTAAGCGGAAAAATAAGAAAGTATCCGGGTAGTCTTTCTTGATCGCCAGATACTGTTGAATCATCGGGGTATATTGAGTCATTGCGATACGTCTCCTAGCTTCAAAATCTCGTCTGTCCATTATACCATGCGGGATGCGCGGCCGTGTATCCTGCGTACGCATTCCTACCTTTTTCCGCTGTAATGCGACCAGACGATTCGCAGATCGCGATCGGCAGGCCAGACGTTTCCGGACAGCAGGCGCGCGAAGTAACGGTCCAGCACGGCCCCTGAGCGAGCGTAACCGGGCAGCTGCCGCAACTCCTCCCACATGGCCGTCACCAGGGGTTTGATCCGCTCCTGTTCCCCCCGGTAATACGCGCGGACGAGGCCGGGACTCAGCTCATTTATCATCAGATGATGGCTCGAGTCGGCAATCAAGCGGGCGAGGTGCAGCACTCCTCTCGTCACGATGGGATCGACCAGCCAACTAGGCAGGGTGCGGTATTCAAAGCCCGGCGTTCCGCCGTAGTCCTTTTCCCGCATGTCGCCCAGATACCCGTAGCGTGGCCGCCGCATCCGACAGCCGGCGTCTTCGATCAAGACCAGCGGCAGCGCCAGATAAGCATCGAGCTGGCGCAAGAGCTGATAATCCGGCCGGATGCCGCTGAAATGGATATGGCCGCCGATGGGATAGCCTTCAAACGGCATTCCTCCGCTCACCCACTCTATCGACGGATTGTCGATTTTTTTCGCCGCCGTGCGGAGGGCCTTCACGATTCGCAGAAACAGAAGATCCGGGTTGGCTGACGGGGCGGGGCGAAGCTCGACCAGGGGGTGCTGATGCAGGGCGAGCTCTTCCCGGTACCGCGTCGAATCGCAGCCTACGACACCGTTTGTCCCCATGAAATCGGAAGCCAGCACCATATGGCCGTCAGGGTGGCGCAGGGCAAATTCCGGGTCAGCCCCCAGCATGATCGGCGAGCCAGACCAGCGTCCCTGTTCTTCTGCCCACCAAGTCTCTGCCGCCGTGCGCAGCCTGCCCTGATGCTGCAAAAGCCAATCGGCGGAGACCGCATGTACCTTCACCCGGTGGGGGGAGGCGGCGTGCAGCACCAGATGTCCGTAGTGAAGTCCCGCCGCATAGAGCGCGCGCCTCGCCAGGCGGATGACGGCACTCGCTTCATAATCGTCATCGGCGGGATCGATTTGTTCAAACGAAGGTTCTCCCCACGCTTCGCGAAGCCATTGTGTCGGCTGCCGGGATTTCTCAAGCATCAACACCCGGTTTTCGAACATATGAATACGATAGGTTCGTGTTCCCGGCTCAGGACGGGCACCTCTCGCCGTCGGGATGCCGCTAATTTTGAGCAAATAAGCTGTCCGCTCCGGATTTTGCAAAAGCGAGACCGCTTTCTCTGCGTTCCCCGGCAACCTTGGCGTGGCTGGCTCCAGACCCGGTTCTCGGCCCGTCAGGCGAGCCTTCGCTCGTTCTCCACTCCATGCATGCACGATCTCCACCTCCGCTCCGATGTGATAGCCTATGACATTTCGGGGGAAAAAGTGAAGCCGCCTCCCTCAATCCCGGGAGACGGCTCGATCGGACGAAAAGAAAAAGAGGAGATGGTTGCTCTCCTCTTAATCCAATTCGTCCAGCAGGGTGGCCGAATCAAAGTCGTCAAACTCGTCGCTGTTGTCTTCGTAGTCGCCCACCAGGTGGAAATCCTTGTCATCGCAGCTGTTGCAGACGACGACGCACACCTTGGTCTCCCCGATGATTTCGACTGCAAATTCGCTTTCCACTCTGACAGTGACGGTGCCACCGCCGCTCAGTTCGGCTTTGACGCACTTCGGCTGTTCTACGGCGCGGGCGACGATTTCCAGGTCACCGCGGCAGTTTCTGTCGAAGAACGTAAGCGGAACGAGTACGGAGAAATGGACGTTTTCCCGCTTCACTTCGGTTTGCGTGTTGTCGGCAAACGAGTACCACAGGTTGACGTCATACGTACCAGATACCTCAACCGCGTCCCCAACCTTCTCTGCCTGGAAGTTCGTGTTTATCACCCAGCATCCGAGGATCGTCGAAGGAGTGTGCGACGGTATGATGGTGTGGGTCGTTTGTGTAAATTTATGACCTTTACCGCAGACGGCTTTGGCGATGAGTTCCCGGCACTGCAGGTCTTTGTCTATACCCGACATTTCGTTACCTCCTCCATACAACGTTTCTGTACATTTGTATGCAGGGCATCCGACTAGGGTGCAAACACCCAGCGCCATTTTGGTAGGGCTTGTCGCCGCAATCATCGCCAAAGTCTTGCGGTTGTCATGCTTTTACGAGCAGCAGCCGCCGCTCTGTTTTTTCTCGGGTCCGCCGCCGGTTTCACCGGTAAGCGGATTCCCGCCCGTATCCAAAATGATGCGCTCAGACACGGTATTGGTAATCACATGGGTCACCATTTGCAACAGATCGTTGACGTCGACCTGCGATTGCTTGAATTCTGTGACGATGGGGATGCTGTCCAGTTCCTCGTGAAGCTGGTTATATTCGGCTTCCACCTTTTTCACCAGCTCCGGCTTGTTCATCGATTCGAACATCACCATTTGCTTTTGTTTCTTCTTTAATTCATCGATCATTTCCTGGACGCGTTCATTATGCTTGATCTGGTGCTCTGCCCGCTTGAAGAAGTCGACTTCCTTGGTGCGGGAGATCATCGTTGCCAGTTCTCTCGCCTTATCCAGAATTTCTTTGTGTGTGTACAGTTCTGTTTGTTCCATTTTATCTACACCTCGATTTTTGTCACGATCTCCCCATGCAGGGTCCACGTTTTGACATCTGTTATTTTTACATGGGCAAACTGCCCGATCAGCGATTTATCCCCGATGAAGTGGACCAGCTTGTTCGTCCGCGTGCGGCCAGCCAGCACCTCCGGGTTGTTTTTGGACTCGCCCTCGACCAGCACTTCCACGACCTGATCCTGCAGAGGCAGATTTTTCTCCAGACCGATCTTGGCCAAAAGTTCATTCAGGCGATACAGTCTTTGTTTCTTGACCTCAATTGGAACATTGTCTTCCATCACCGCCGCCGGAGTGCCCTCCCGAGGCGAGTAGATGAAGGTATAGGCGGAATCGTAGCCGACCTCTTCGACCAGCGAGAGCGTCTCTTCGAACTGCTCATCGGTCTCTCCAGGGAAACCGACGATGATATCCGTGGTCAAGACCACATCCGGGATTACCGCTTTAATTTTACGCACCAACTCCAGATAGTGTTCGCGCGAGTATTTGCGGGCCATGCGTTTCAGCACTTCGGTCGAACCGGACTGCACCGGCAGATGAATATGCTCCACCAAATTGCCCCGTTTGCCCAGCACTTCGATCAGGTGATCGTCAAAATCGCGCGGGTGACTCGTCGTAAAGCGGATGCGCGGAATATCGATCTTGCGGATTTCATCCAGCAGGTCGCCAAAGCCGTACTCCATATCCTCGAAGTCTTTTCCGTAGGCGTTTACATTTTGCCCCAGCAGCATGATTTCCTTGTAGCCTTGACGCGCCAGATCGCGCACTTCCGCGATGACATCCTCCGGCCGGCGGCTGCGCTCTTTTCCGCGCGTATACGGCACGATGCAATACGTGCAGAACTTGTCGCAGCCGTACATGATGTTGACCCAGGCCTTGATGTTTCCTTCGCGGATTTTCGGCATATTTTCGATGATGTCGCCCTCTTTGGACCAGACCTCAATCACCATTTCCTTGCTGAACATCGCGTCGCGAAGCAGGTGCGGCAAACGGTGGATATTGTGTGTGCCAAAGATCAGATCGACCTGCTGGTAGCTCTTCAGAATCTTGTTGACCACTTTCTCTTCCTGGGACATGCAGCCGCAGACGCCCAAAATCAGGTTGGGGTTGTTGTTCTTTAGCCGTTTCATGTGACCCAGCTCGCCAAATACCTTGTCTTCCGCATTTTCGCGAATCGCACAGGTATTGAAGAGCACCACATCCGCCTCTTCCACATTGCCTACCGCCGTATAGCCCATCGCTTCGAGAATGCCGGAGATCGTCTCCGAGTCATGCTCATTCATTTGACAGCCGTAGGTGCGCACATGGTAGCGCTTGCCTTTCCCGATCTCTTGCATATCATCGGGAATGTCGAAATTGTAGTGTACTTTGATCTCTTCCTTGCCGCGTTTCTTTGCTTCCTTTAAAGAGGGCGGTTGAAAATACTTGGCGAAGTCCTCAACCGTTTTCGCTGACTTCCCGGATTTTAAGTCCGGTGTCGCTTCCTTCTTCCCTGTCATCCGTCTATCACCTCATCTGCAAGATGTCTTTGTAGGTTGTTACAACACCTGATTATAGCACATATCGGAGTGAATCCCGAAAAGGAAATGAGAACTTCCTATGAAGATTCGTCATAGAGGAGCAGTCCGGCTTCACTTCGAACCGGCAGCGAGCAGTCGGCGGGACGAGCGTTTGACAAAACCTGCTCATGAATGACAATGTCGTCCCATATACTTTTTTCAAACTGAAGAAAGATGTGACTTTCTACACAATTTTGCCAATTGGGCCGATTATCCTGTAACTTCTTCCTGTCCATTCTCGTCATAGTAGCAGGTCGAACGAAAATAAATGAAAATCAGGAGGTTCCCATGAAAAGAGTACTATCTTTCATCGTGGCTATGGTGATGTTTGTCACCATCGTGCCCTTCGTCAGTGCTTCCAGTACCTTCTCGGATGTTCCGCGCAATCACTGGGCGTATAAAGAAATCCAAACGATGGCCTCTTTGGGCATCATCAAAGGGTATGAGGACGGCAAGTTTCGTCCCAACAACCTGGTGACCCGTGCGGAGTTTGCCAAAATCATGATCGCAGCGGCGGGCGTCGACATTCACTCGCAAAAAGTGAGCCAGACCTTCCAGGACGTTCCTCGCAACCACTGGGCATTCTACTATGTCGAGTACGCCAAACCGTACCTGACCGGCTACAAGTCGGACTCCGGCAAGTACACCTACAAACCGGATCAGTATGCCGTCCGTGAAGACATTGCGGTCGCTCTCGTTCGTCTGCTCGGCTACGACCAGACGTACAAAGCAGATCTGGACGTTCTCAAACGCTTCCGCGACCACAACCAAGTCTCTCCGGCTCTCCGTCCTTACATCGCCATCTCTATTCAGACGGAGCTGATGAAGGGCAGCAACAACTACTACCGTCCGCAAGACGCGATCACGCGCGCAGAAGCAGCTTCCCTGCTGTTCCGTGCACTGCTGGAGCAAAAAGACGATGAGACCAAGGTGGTTTTCCCGACTCCCGTGAAGCCGCCGGCACCGACTCCTGAGCCGGAGCTGCCGACCAGCGTCACCGATAACTTCTCCTCCGAGAACCTGAAAAACTGGGATACGGACAAAGCGACCGGTACTTGGGGAGTTGTATTGAATCAAGTGACAGCCGTCACCAAGGACCGCAAGCTGGAGCATTTCTTCCTGCCTTTGATCTGGGATGAAAAGGCAAACAAGCACCGCTATGAAATGTCCGTGGACGTCAATGTTGACGGTACAAGCGGATTGGGCGGTCTCTATTTTAACGGCAAGGATGGGGAAGCGCACGTCGTCTTCCTCAATAAAGATCGGGTCGTGCTGGCCCGCGTAGCGGACGCCAAGGATGACGACTACGATGTTCTCGCCTCTGGCTCCTACAAGCTGCGTTCGTCCAACAAGCTGAAAATCGTAGTCAAGGACGACAGCGTTTCGATCTACCTGAATAATCAATACCTGTTCGGCCAACAAAAGCTGAAGCTGAACGGGTCGGAGGTGGGCCTCTACCTGCAGAAAGCGGCGACTGAGGATTCTCCGCGCAAACTGACCACCCTCGACAACTTTAGCTTCAAACTGGTGAAATAATCAGGCAGGACACAACCGTTTCCGTCGGCATCGCGTTCGAGCTTTCGCGCGCTTTCCGCGGAAGCGGTTTTTTCTTCTCGGAATCATTTGTATTTGTAAGAAAACTAGAAATAGACCGCGTACAGCGTTATAATGATAGCGATTCTTGACCGAGAAGGAGTTACCTATGTCATTTACTGTGAACCGCTCATTTTTATGGATGGATTCGGGCACGTATCGGGAGAGCCCGCTGGAACCGTTGGCCCGCGATGAAGCCTTGGCGGCAGAGATGCAGAGAGAAGACGCCTCGCCGATCCTGCATCTGTGGGTCTATGACAAGGCGCTTTACCTGGGGCGGCGGGATGCCAAGCTTCCCCGCCTAGAGAGCGCTCTATCCCACTTCGGCAGCCAGGGCTTCGGCTGTGTCCTGCGTTCTTCCGGCGGCGCCTGTGTCCCGCTTGATGCGGGCGTGCTCAATCTGGCCTGTTTGCTGCCGGACACATCTCTATCGATCGACGCCTTTTTCCGCTTTGTTACGGAAATACTGTCCGTGGGCCTCAGAGACTACGGGGCCATCCAGTTCGGCGAGGTGACGGGTTCTTATTGCGCTGGTGAGTTTGACTTCTCGATTCACGGAAAGAAAATCGGCGGGATGGCACAGCGACGCACCCGTTTCGGGTCTATCCTGCAACTGTGCATCAATGTGGAGGAGCAGCCCCGCGGTCAATGGATGGAACAGTTTTACGAGCGAGCAGGTCTGTCCGATATGGAAAAAAACAAGCCGATTCCCTACATCGACGGCAATACAGTAGGCAGCATCGCTTCCTTGACAGGAGCTAACATCACCGTCGCAGACGTCAAAGAGCGCCTGCAACGCGCGATCCAATCGGAATGGCCAATCCAATCCGTCCCTTTCGCTGTCAATGAGCGCACCTTGGAGGACAGCCGCCGGCATCTGGCAGAAAGGCTCGGCTTATTTGCCTATACGGCTAAAGAACTGGGAGACCCCGACTGGAGGCTGCCCCTCTAGCAGGAGCTTTCCCATTCCTTCGCTCAACCAGAAACAGCGCTGGCCCGTCCCGCAGCGCGGACAGATATTGAGGAGGAGTTATGCGTAGTGACCGAAAAGGAACGTTTCAGGATTTGAATGCCCTCTTTGTCTTTGGGGCCGCCACCGTCTTGGTGATTCATATCCTGGGCTTCTTTCTTCAGACACAAGAGGAGTATCCGTGGAATACGGACATCGAGGCTATCCTGTTGATATTGCTCAGGTTTGGACGCTCGCTGTTCATCTTCGCCACCGGCATGCTTCTGTTTTATTGGTACCGGCATCGGCAAATGGACTGGCGCGCCTTTTGGCTAAAGCGCTGGCGGGTGATCGTGATTCCTTATATGATTTGGACAGCGATCTATACCGCTTTCAAGCTGCAGACCTTGGACCCGGCGGAACTGGCTGGCCCCTTTTTTCACAGCCTCCTGACCGGAAGCGCCTTTTACCACTTGTATTACATTCCGCTGTACCTGCAGTTGAATCTTCTCTTTTTTCTCTGCAAGGACTGGGTGGAAAAATACCTCCGTTTTTGGATGGTCGCCTGCCTGTTTCTCATCCAAAACGGTATCTATCTGCTATTTGACTATCTCTTTACGGATCCGCAGCGGTCAATCGACTGGTCGGCTCACCCGCTGCTATCTGTGATCCAATACGGCTATGTAAATAGTCAAACCTTTGTGTATATGTATCTGTTCACCTTTGCCTTGGGAGCTTATGCCGGCCTTCACGTCGACAAATGGCGGCAGTGGACGGAGCGCTTGCGGATCCCCGCCTGGATCATCGCTGTCGGGATCGCCTGTTGGTTGTCAGCCCGCTATCTGTACGGGTACGCCAGCTACGAGGAGAGCTTGCACATTTTCGCCCCGGTCTATCTGGTGTATACGACCAGTTTCCTGATCGCCTTTTACCCGTTCTCCCGTTATCTGAGCAAACTGCCGGCACTGGGCGGCTTTCTGTCACAGGTGGCCAAACAAAATATGGCGATTTATCTGGTTCATCCGCTAATCCTGTTTTTGCTCGAAAGCTATGTTATCTTCAGGCTGAATTGGCCGGTTCCGGTTCTGATGGCGGTTATGTTTTTGATCACACCGCCTCTCTGTATTTTCCTGTATCAGCAGACACAGCTCTCCACCTGGAAACGGAGCAGACGTAAAAAAAATCGCCGCCCTGTCTATATGAAAACACATGGTGCCTGAGCAGGCAGGCCCGTTTTGCGCACGACAATTTACATGGTAGTTCGATTGGCAGTTTTTCGGCAATTCATGAGGCAATATGTTCGGCCGTTCGCTCTGCCGTGACTCAGCAGCTCGCTTGAGGGCAAATCTGCCGCGGCTCTTTCCTTCAAAAACCTAATGTTTTGGCTTCCGCATTCGTGCATACTACAGACAAGGAACTTTTGTTCCACACCTCGATTTTTGCCCGGCGCTCCTGCCGGGCTTCTTTGTTTTTATCGAGAGCCCTACCCTTCCTCAGCGCCATGCGGTATCATAGAAGAGAACCACAGAAGGCGTTTTTTCTGCCAAAGAGAAGAAAGGTGGTGGATGCTGTTTTGAATCTGGATGTACCCATGCTCTATACAAAAATGAAAGACCTGGTGATTGCCTCGACGAAGGTGGCGCACGTGCAGCTCGGGAATTCTCTGGAGCATGCGCTGCTCGTGCTGATCAAATCGGGCTACTCGGCGATCCCGGTACTGGATCATTCCTACCGGCTTCATGGTCAGGTCAGTACGACCCTGATTATGAACAAAATCCTGGGCTTGGAACGAATTGAATACGAAAAAATGGCTGATTATACGGTGGATGAAGTGATGACAACCAAAATCGCCCGCATGAAATATTCGGAGGAATTCATGAAAGCGTTGGAACTGTCCATCAACCATCCGTTTATCTGTATTGAGGATGACGACGGCGTTTTTCAAGGCATTTTAACGCGAAAATCCATACTGGCGCTGGTGTATCGACATTTTCGCCAGCTTCCTTTTCCCGCGGTGGAAGGGCAAACCTCCTCATCGGACGCTACGTAAAAACGGGCCAAGGGCCCGCCTCATCAAGTAGAAAAAGCAGACCTTGCGAACAGCGAAAGGTCTGCTTTTTCTATGCGGACGCGCATCAGTGTCCCGCGGGCGTCCCGGATTCCGTCTGGATGGTTCGCCTGCCGGCTTTGTTTCTTCCGGCTTCCCAGGGAGTTCACCTGTGGCTCATTCCGCCGTTTCAGGAGTCCATCACCGACGGGGCCATCGTCTGCGTATGCAGGCGCACTTGGTTTTTGCCATGGGAAAATCCCTCTCTGAGCAGCGTCCATGCGTACTCCAGCGGGCGGCGATAGGTCTGCTTGAACATCTCGATTTCCCCCGCCTTGAAAAACGAGTAGCGCTGGTCGCGCACATTGATCTCAATCAGATAGGGATTGCCCTTGTCATCGATTCCCATATCCATGCCGAGATCGGCCAGCGACGGGTAATGCCGTTCGTACTGCCGGGCCAGTTCGATGGCCGCGGTGCTGATTTTTCCCCAGATCTCGTCCTGCTCCTCCTGCGTAAACATCTCCTGCAAAACTGTACGAAGCGGAAGCGCATGACCGCCGCGGGACAGATTGCTCAGCTTGTTTTTCTGATTGGCCACCTTTGCTACCATGCCGCTGACCGTCCACTGTCGTTCCCGGTTCTTCTGTACGGAGACACGGATATCAAAGGTATTGCCTGCATAGCGGGCGAGCGGGATTCCTTGCTGTATCAAAAACCGCTTTTTCCCGATCCATTTGGACAATTCCGTCTCTAATTGGGAACGGGAAAATACGCTCCGCTGCTTGGACGAGATAAAGCGGTAGTGGCTGCCATCCCGCTCAATCCGCACCACGCCGATCCCGACCGAGCCGATCGCCGGCTTGACGTAGACGATCCGGTAGCGATCCAGAAACTGGCGAAGCTGGTGCTTGGCGTACGTCACGGTATGCGGCAAATAGGCGCGCACTTTGGGATTTTTCCATAGCAGCTGATGCACTTTCCATTTGTTTCGGACGACCAGCCCGTTAAAAACTAGCTGATTTCTGCTCAATTGCTGGATCACCCTGCGGGATTTCGGGTCCCCGGTCAAGACGCGATTGTGAATCACCCGCGGGATCGGCTGCAGTTGGGGGACGAGTTGGCTCCCGTTCCAAACATAGCCCTTCACCTTCCCGTTTGACCGGACATGTCGGGGATGAAAAAAGACGGGCCGAAGCCCAAGCTCTTTGCCAATCGCGACGTAGTAAGGCAAGCGTTCATATGATTTTTTTCCGTTCATGCCTTTTTGCATGATGTTCCAATCCAGCATGATTCCGACTCTGTCCACGGAGTGTTACCCCCTTGCTCCATTCCTCTTCCTAGGGTATGTATCACAGCCGTGAAGAGCGTGCCTATTTTTCCTCCTGACACAAACCGCTTTGATTAGACATCTGTAAACATTTTTTCCGCGGTTGTCGGATCATGCGCTTGCCCGGGAAAAGAAAATCGCCGCTTCTTTTCCCTTATCCGCTTCTCCGCTCAATTCCCAGCAAAAACGGCGCCTGGTTCTGCTGGTTGAGATACTGGTAGTGGAGCACGAGATACTCCATTTGGCTCAGCTGCGAGCAAAAAGAGACGACGGCTTCCTTTTCCCTCTGACCGGCAGGATGCCCCCAGTAAATCATCACCGTCATGATTCCGCCCGGCTTCAGGAGAGCGAGACCCGCTTCGATCGCCCGCACGGTACTGGCCGCTTGCGTCGTGATTTCTTTATTGCCTCCCGGCAGATAGCCCAGATTAAACATAATCGCTCCGACAGAGCCGGATACCTGTTCCATCTCTTCATGGCTGGCCAGCCGCATCTCCACCCTGTCCAGCAATCCTTCCCGCTCCAGGCGTTCCCGCGTTTTCTCGATCGCTTGCGGCTGGATGTCGTAGGCGATCACCTTGCCTTCTCCGCCCACCAGCCCGGCCAAAAACATCGTGTCGTTGCCATTGCCCATCGTCGCGTCAATCACCGTCTCTCCCGGCGATACCCGCTCGCGTATCAGCGTCCTTGCTACTTCTAGTACATTGGGGAACAACTTCCTTCTCTCCTCTCGCTTCTTCCTATACCTCTATCTGCAAACCGATCTTGGCCACATGGCAAATGCCGTGCCGGTACTCCCCTGCCTCGGCTCGCACCTCTTCCTCCCGGTACTCGTGGAACAGATGCGTCAGCAAAAGCGACCGGCAGCCGAGCTTCTCCGCTGTCGCTGCAGCCTGTTTGACGCTGAGATGCCCGTTCGGCTGTGCCGGCTTGGTTCTCTCCAGATAGGTGGCCTCGCAAATAAACAAATCTACCTCACTTGCAAAGCGGCTCCAGTCTGTCCCTGGGCCGCTGTCCGCTCCGTACACAATCGATTTTCCCGCCGCGTCCAGCCTCATCGCATAGCAGGGATCTCCGTCGCCATGGTCCGTCCGGAGAAAAGAGATCTGAACATCGCCGATCGTCAGTCGGCTCTCCTCCTCTACAGGATAGAATCGGGTCGCTTCCCGGTAGACGAGACTCTCAGTTTTCCCTGCCGGTTCCGCCGGCGCATAGATGGGCAGCGGCCGGTCCTTTGCCCGCTGGCCGAATATCTGGTGCACCATCAGCCCGTACTGCAGGACGCCTACATCCGCGATATGGTCGTGATGATAGTGGGAGAGCAGTAATGCATCCAGCTCGTAGACAGGCAGATGCCGGGCAAGCTGCGAGAGCACACCGCTCCCGCAATCGAGCAACAGGTTCGTGCCCTCTGTCTGAAGCAGATAGCCGGGGGTAGCCCCCAGCGGACCCGGATAGGGCGATTGGAAGCCTAATACAGTAAGGTGCATAATCACATCTCTTCCTCTCATAAGATGGAGTAAGTGGGACAGGAGGTCTGACATGCAACATTCTTGGAAAGCCGCACTGCAAATTGCCTTTACCTATATCGGTACGGTTGTGGGAGCAGGTTTTGCTTCCGGAAAAGAGATTGTTGAGTTCTTCGTACAATACGGCTCACAGGGACTGGTCGGCATCCTTTTGGCCACCGTCCTCTTCTGTTGGGGGGGCGTCCGGGTCATGGTGCTCTCTTACCGCATCCAGGCTGATTCCTATCAGGATCTCAGCACCTATCTGTTTGGTCGCCCGATCGGCACCGTCTTTCATGTGATTCTTCTTCTGGTCTTGTTTGGTACAACCTCTGTCATGCTCGCCGCTACCGGGGCGGTCTTCTGGGAGTCCTTCGGGCTTTCCCCCCAAATCGGCATCTTGGCGAGCATGCTGTTGATCTTTTTTGTCGCCCAAAAGGGACTCCGCGCCATCCACTCCGTCAACAGCTTGTTCGTCCCGCTGCTGATCGGCTTTACCGCTCTGGTTTTTCTGATCGCCAAGCCCTGGCTGGAAACGGGACCTCTCGTCGAAATCAACAAGCCGTTCGCCTGGCTCAGCTCTCCCCTCTATTATGTTGCCTTAAACGTGGCGCTAACACAAGCGGTGCTGGTGCCGATCGGCCGCCACAGCGACAGCGAAAAACCGCTCGTATGGGGCGGAATCCTCGGCGGAGTGGGCGTGGGTCTTCTGCTGCTTCTCTCCTACTCCGCGATGCTGGTGCGCATGCCTTCCGTCGGACAGGCGGAAATGCCCATGATTGCCCTTCTTCAGGGGCTGGGGGCTGGCATTCCTTTGATTTACGCCGTACTGGTCTATTCCGAAATCTTCTCCACGCTCGTTGCCAATGTGTTCGGGCTATCTGAACAGGTAAAAAAAGCGACGGGACTCAAACGAGAGACCATCGTGGCGGGAATCTTGTGCATCGGCTACGCGATCAGCTTCGTCGGCTTTGGTCCCCTGCTTCGTCTGCTCTATCCGTTGTTCGGACAGCTGGTCATGCTCTTTTTGCTCATGCTGGCCATCCAGCAGTTGCGCCGCAAACCGGCGTAGGCCTCTCTATCGAGTAGGAGGGGGTGACTAACCCCCGTCCTCTCACACCACCGTACGTACCGTCCGGTATACGGCGGTTCATCAAGCTTGACGAAGTTTGAAATATCGCTGTACCAAACTCAACAGCCCTTGTTGTTGCCAGTAGGCGACGCCAAGGGCTTTGTGCATATGCGGAGTTTTCGTTGTCCGCCATGCCCCCTTGCGGGTGTTTGCAATTTCCAGTGCTTTATTATGGGAGAGACCTAGCGAACGAAGTTCGCGATATCGCGTTCGAACTCGTTTCCATTGCGTCCACAGACAGAGCCGGAGCCTTCGGCGAATCCATTCCTCTATTCGCAACAGGTGCTTTTTCGCCTCGGCCAACGCAAAATACCCAATCCATCCCATAAGGTATTGGTTGAGTTTCCGGATTCTCTCCTGCATGGAAATGCTCCAATGAGGGTTAGTCAGTTGACGAATCCGTTCTTTCAACCGGGTAATCGATTTGGGATGTAGCCGTATTCGCGCCTCTTTTCCTGGAACAAAACTAAATCCAAGAAACTTTCGCTTGTACGGCTGATCCACCGCACTTTTCTGTTGATTTACCTTGAGTTTAAGTACCCTGGTCAGGTATCGCTCCACACTCTCCTTTACCCGTTGCCCCGCGCGTTTCGTGCGTACATAGATATTGCAATCGTCCGCATAACGGCAGAAACGGTGCCCCCTCTTTTCCAACTCCTTATCCAAGTCATCCAGTAGAATATTGGCCAAGAGCGGACTTAAAGGGCCACCTTGCGGTGTGCCCTCCTCCGTTGTGACGCACACCCCGTTGACCATCACCCCGGATTGCAGGTAAGCACGGATCAGTTTCAGGAGACGCTTGTCCTTCACCTTCCGTGCTACACGACTCATCAAGATGTCGTGGTTCACTCGATCAAAGAACTTCTCCAAGTCGATGTCGACCACGTACCGGTATCCTTCCTCAATGAACTGCTTCGCCTTTCGCACGGCGTCGTGGGCACGACGTCCTGGGCGAAAACCGAAACTGGAGTTGGAGAAATCCGAGTCAAAGACGGGAGTCAATACTTGCAGGATAGCCTGCTGGATCAGGCGATCCACCACAGTAGGGATACCTAGTAGCCGCACTCCTCCGTCAGGTTTCGGGATTTCGACCCTGCGGACAGGAGATGGTCTATAAGTTCCCGCCTCGATCTGCGACCGAATGGTCGCCCAGTGCTCGCGAAGGTAGTCGCGCAGTTGTTCGGTTGTAACACCGTCGATTCCCGGAGCGCCCTTGTTGCCTTCGACCCGTTTGAGGGCAGCCGTGAGGTTCTCCCGTGACAGAACCTTCTCCAGCAGATCCATAACGATACTCCTCTCTCCGCACACATGTCACCAGTCTTGCCGTACAATGCTCAGCCCTTCTCTGTACCCTCGGGGCTTCACCCCTGCTATCCAGAGGAAGTTCCAAACTGGATTTCTGCTTCGCTGCATCGTATCGAAAGGAGTTGGGAACATGTGTTGACTTGATGTTCAGCCCTTCCCCACCGGGTGTCCCCGATTGGGTACTATGGCCTCTGCTGACTTCTGCATGTTCAGCGCCTCCTCACGGAGGCGGTTGCCAACAGCAGTAGGCATTCCATGCAGACCTCCCCGGGTAAGAGCGGTAACTTTCATCCCATGTACCTGCCCGATATACTGCTATACCCCTTGGCTGTATAGGGCTTTACCTTGTTGCGCAGGCTCACCCGAGTACAGCAGCCTCGAATCGGGTTTGTGTACCTCAGGTCGGGACTTTGCCGCCGGCTTCCTTCAGATTCCGCCTCACGGCGGACACCCTTGCCTTGAGCTAACGGTTGGTACAGCCAACCCCCGTTCAGGACTTTCACCCTATAGCTACCGCCCATGCCGGGCGCACGCATAAAAAAACCTCTCCACCCAGGGAGAGGTTTTTTGACGTCGTACGCATATCCAGAGCGCTTACGCGAACTCAGCCACCAATTTGGCAAAGTCTTCTTCGCTCAGACGAATGTCTTGGGTAGCCAGCGCCTCTTCTTTGAAGCCTGTTACCAATTGTTCGTACGATTTTTGTTCTTTGTTTTGGTAGATGAGACCTGTCAACAGGCCTTTGTGCTGCATGGAAGCTGCCATGGCTTTGATGCGGTCATGAGGGTCATACCCTTCAATGGTGTCTACCGGTACGATGTTCTCTTTGAACCAGTCGTAGGTGTTTACTTTGTTATAGGTGACACAAGGGCTGAATACGTTGATCAGCGAGAAGCCCTCATGCTTGATACCCATTTCAATCAGTTCTGTCAATCCTTTCAGGTCGCTGGAGAAGGATTGCGCTACGAAGGTGGCGCCAACAGAGAGAGCCAATTCCACTGGGGAAATCGCAGACTCAATCGAGCCAGCCGGCGTAGACTTGGTCACAAAACCAGTCGCGGAACGCGGGGAGGTTTGACCTTTTGTCAGACCGTAGATTTGGTTATCCATGACAATGTAGGTAATGTTCATGTTGCGACGGATCGCGTGAACCGTATGGCCCATCCCGATCGCGAAGCCGTCACCGTCGCCGCCCGCTGCGATTACGGTCAACTCGCGATTGGCCATTTTCAGACCTTGCGCGATAGGAAGAGCGCGTCCGTGCACACCGTGGAAGCCGTAGCAGTTGATGTAGCCGGAAATACGTCCGGAGCATCCGATACCGGAAACGACTGCCAATTGTTCAGGCTCCAGGCCTACGTTTGCCGCCGCGCGTTGAATCGATGCCTGCACGGAGAAGTCTCCACAGCCCGGGCACCAGTTCGGCTTAACGTTATTGCGAAACTCTTTCAAAGTCGCCATGCTTAATCAGCCCCTTAACTTCGCTATAGATTTCCTTCGGCAAGAACGGGTTTCCGTCGTATTTCAGCACAGATTCGATTTTTTCAGCGGATCCGACGTGCTGCTTGAGCAGATTGGTTACTTGCGCTTGAGCGTTGTGTTCAACCACAATCACTTGTTTTGCTTTCTCCACGAGCGCTTTCATGTGATCAGCCGGGAATGGATGGATCAGACGAATTTGCGCGTGGTTAACTTTCACGCCTTCCTGTTCGAGGCGAGCTTTTGCTTCTTGGATGGTACCGATAGTGGAGTTGATGCCCACGATCAATACGTCTGCTTCATCATGAGCAGCATCGACAGTCACCGGGTTTTTGAAGTTTTTCAGCACGCCTTCCAGTTTGCGCATGCGCTTATCCATTTGAGCGACACGGTTCGCCGCGTTCTCAGACGGACGGCCTGTCTGGTCATGCTCGACACCGGTAACATGGTGCAAGCCGTATTTTTGTCCCGGAATGACGCGCGGAGATACGCCGTCTTCCGTTACTTCATAGCGCTTGAACAGATCGTTTTGCTCTTTTTCCGGCAGTTCTTGTCCAGCCAGCAGTTTTCCGCGGCGGATATCGACCTTGCTATAGTCAAATGGGTCAACGGTTTGTTTGCCCAAAGAGAGCGTCAGGTCGGTCATCAGGATAACCGGGAGCTGATATTCTTCGGCGATATTAAACGCTTCCACAGTATCGTAGAAGCATTCTTCTACTGTGCTCGGAGCGATCACCACTTTCGGGATATCCCCGTGCGTACCGTAGATCATCGCGTTTACATCGGATTGTTCTTGTTTGGTAGGCATACCGGTAGAAGGACCGCCACGCTGGGTGTCCACGATCACAACCGGTGTTTCGGTAATACCTGCGAGGCCGATTGCTTCCATCATCAGGGAGAGACCAGGACCAGCAGATGCCGTCATGGAACGAACGCCGCCAAAGCCAGCGCCAATCGCCATGGTGATCGCAGCAATTTCATCCTCCGTTTGAATTACCGTACCGCCGAATTTCGGCAGTTTTTTAATAAGATATTCCATAATTTCGGAAGCAGGGGTAATCGGGTAAGCCGGCATGAAACGGCAACCAGCGGCTACTGCACCCAGTGCAATCGCATCGTTCCCGATCAAGAACAGCTGTTTTTGACCTTCAGCCTTCTCCAGTTGGAATTCAGGGAGTTGTCCACCAGTCAATTCGTTGACAAAGTCAAATCCGCGGCGAATCGCCTCCATATTTTTCTCGACGACTTTTTCGCCTTTACGGAGGAACATATCTTCAACAATGTTGCGATAGCTTTCCGCTGGAATGCCGAGGATCGCGCTGGACGCACCGATAGACACCATGTTTTTCATCAAGGACGTGCCCAACTCGTCTGCAATTTCGGTCAGCGGAACAGTCAGGAACCGTACCGGCTTCAGACCTTCTGGCAGTTTCGGGTTGAATTTTGCGTCCGCAATGATGATACCGCCTTCGCGCAGCTCATGAGCGTTGAAATCGATGGTCTCCTGGTCAAAAGCGACGAGGATGTCCAGATCGTCAGAGATTGCGCGCATAGGTTTGGTGCTCACACGAATTTTGTTGTTAGTGTGTCCACCCTTAATCCGGGAAGAGAAGTGGCGATAGCTATACAGATGGTATCCCATCCGGTTCATTGCCATCGAGAAGATTTCTCCGGTACTCTCGATACCCTCCCCTTGCTGTCCTCCAACTTTCCAGGAAAGTTGACTAATCATTCAAATTCCACCCCTTCAGTGACTGTGAGAAAAAGCTGCCCCACCTTACCCGACTGGTTCCGATAAGATGTGACAAAAATCTGCATAGACTGTACCAATTGTAGTCCGACCCATGCAAAAATGCAAGTGCTTTTACTCAACTTAACTTTGGCCTGAATAAAATTTTGAACTTGGTACATTAATGTTCTCATTGACTATTGTAGCACGTTTCGGAAAACACGCAACCAGTTTTCATGCATAAATTTCTGCACTTCCGCCTCTTTATAACGCTTCAGCAAAGCGTTGACCAAATGGTCGTAGTCGCCTGCACGAGCCAAGTCTCCGAAGGTATCCGTGATCCCGTCGAAATCCGACCCGAACGCAATATGATCGACGCCTCCCAGGGCGCATACATGGTCCAGATGCTTCAGCAAATCGTCAATCCAGACTGTACGCTTTTCTGCGGTGACGAAAAAGTCCACAAAGGTAAGACCCATCACACCGCCCTTGGCAATCAAGGCGGCGATCTGTTCATCCGTCAAATTGCGCGGATGGTCACAAAGCCGGCGTACATTGGAATGGGAAGCGATCACCGGATCTTTCGAGAGCTCCAGGGTGTCCCAAAAGCCGGGCTCGGCTATGTGAGACACGTCAATCATCATCCCGAGGCGATTCATCTCTTCGACTACTTTTCTACCGAACATCGTAAGGCCGCCGGGATGCGGCTCATGGCAGCCGGCCGCTACGGCATTGCCGTGATTCCAGGTCAAGGTCATCCCCCTGAGTCCCAGACGATGCCAGGTTCGGAGCTGTACGAGACTTTCTTCTAAAGCATGCGCCCCTTCTACAAACAGAATAGCCCCTTTGGTCCCCTTTAATACACAATCCTCTAAATCGGCGCGGCCAAGTATTGGGCGGAATCTCTCGCTCGCCACGCGCTCGTGAAAGAGGTCCAGCATCTCCAGCACCGCCTGGAATCGGCGGCCGAAGGGCACATGACTGGGAACGTAGCAAGCGAGCACCTGTATATCTACATTCCCTTTTTCCAGCTCCGGAAAACTGGCCTGAAGTTCCGGCGCGCCCTGATAGAAATCCAGGGACGGCTTCTCCCACAGCTTGGCCAATACGTCACAGTGCGCATCAAAAACTCTCATATTTCATTCTCCTTTTATGTAAAAATCCCTGTATCGTCTTCTGTGTCCACGAAAAAAACCTGTTTATTCTACGAACAAACAGGCAGTTCAAGACAGGTTCGGTTGGAATTTATCTGGGCTCTACGATCAGCTTGATGGCTGTGCGTTCTTCTCCATCAATTACGATGTCGGTAAAGGCTGGAATACAAATGAGGTCAACTCCACTCGGCGCTACGAACCCTCGTGCGATAGCTACGGCTTTGACAGCTTGGTTAAGTGCTCCAGCGCCGATGGCCTGAATCTCAGCCGCTCCGCGTTCGCGAAGCACACCAGCAAGAGCACCAGCAACGGAGTTGGGGTTAGACTTTGCTGAAACTTTTAATACTTCCATCCTTTTGAACCTCCCGTCTGATAGGAATCCTGTCATCATTAGAATGATATTCGCATAACCCCTAAAAATTCCTGCAACTGCGAGGTAAATATTCGAAAAATTCAAATCTCCTTCTATTATTCCATAAACGGATGGTCGGCGTCAATTCGAATGCGCTCCAGCTTCCTTGCGTGGCCGCTCGCTTTGTCAAGCGTGATCAACACCGCGTTGAGCTGGGCAGGACCATCCGCCACCTCAAAACGAACGGGGAGCTGCGTTCGGAATTTCTTGATCACCGCTTCCCGATCCATCCCGAGAATGCCGTTCATCGGCCCGCACATCCCGACGTCGCAGAGAAAGCCGGTGCCTTGCGGGAGGATGCGTTCGTCGGCCGTCTGCACATGAGTATGCGTCCCGACGACAGCACTGACCCTTCCATCCAGATACCAGGCCATCGCCTGCTTTTCCGATGTCGCTTCGGCGTGAAAATCAACGAAGATATACTTGGTCCGCTTCCGCGCCTGCTCCACCAGTTTGTCTGCAATTTGAAAGGGGCAATCGAGCGGCGGCAAAAACGTACGCCCCTGCAGATTGATGACGGCCAGCTCCCCCTCCGCCTGCTTGATATACGTAATGCCGCTGCCTGGCGAGCCTTGCGGGAAATTGGCGGGCCGAATCAGGCGCGGCTCATCATCGATAAAATCAAAGATCTCTTTGTTGTCCCAGGTGTGGTTGCCGAGCGTAATGGCATGCACGCCCGACTCAAACAGCTCCTTCACTATTTTTTCCGTAATGCCTCGGCCGTGAGCGGCATTTTCTCCGTTCACCACCAGGTAAGTAGGTTGGTACTTTCTTTTTAACAGCGGCAGATAGGTTTTCACGATCTCTCTCCCGGGAGAGCCCATGATGTCTCCGATAAATAGCAGCTTCATTTTGGTCTTCACCTCGTTGTATAGTATATCACTTCTTTTGCTCAGACAGAAAAAGGAAGCCGCCTATGGCCAATGCTCAGCGGAGCAATTTCGGATAAGTGCCCGAGACTGAGCGAAATGGCGGCGAAAACAAAAAAGTAAAGTGACCAATGGCCACTTTACTTTGCATACTCAACTGCCCTGGTTTCACGGATTACCGTTACTTTGATATGACCCGGATAGTCGAGTTCATTTTCAATTCGCTTCGTAATGTCGCGGGCCAGACGAGTGGCTTCCGCATCGTCGATCTTGTCAGGCTGCACCATGACGCGAATCTCGCGCCCTGCCTGAATGGCGTACGATTTCTCTACCCCGTCGAACGACTCGGAGATTTCCTCCAGCTTTTCCAAACGTCTGATGTAGGTTTCCAGTGTTTCGCGGCGTGCACCGGGGCGCGCGGCAGACAGAGCGTCCGCTGCTCCAACCAGCATCGCGATAACCGATGTTGGCTCGGTATCCCCGTGGTGAGAGGCGATACTGTTGACGACAACAGGATGTTCGTTGTACTTCTTGGCGAGCTCGACTCCAATCTCCACATGTGACCCTTCCACTTCGTGGTCGATCGCTTTTCCGATATCGTGCAGAAGACCGGCGCGTTTTGCAAGCTTCACGTCTTCTTTCAATTCCGCTGCCATCAGACCGGCGAGATGAGCTACTTCCATCGAGTGCTTCAACACATTCTGACCGTAGCTGGTCCGGTAGCGCAGGCGTCCCAGAATCTTGATCAGATCCGGATGGAGGCCGTGTACGCCTGTTTCAAAGGTGGCCTGCTCTCCGTATTCACGGATGCGCTCATCCACTTCACGACGAGCTTTTTCCACCATTTCCTCGATGCGGGCCGGGTGAATCCGTCCGTCTGCCACCAGCTTGTCCAGAGCGGTTTTAGCAATCTCCCTCCGAATCGGATCAAAGCCTGAGAGAATCACTGCTTCAGGTGTATCATCGATGATCAGATCAATACCGGTAAGCGTCTCCAGGGCCCGAATGTTGCGTCCTTCCCGACCGATAATTCTTCCTTTCATCTCGTCGTTTGGCAGCGTGACGACGGATACGGTAGTCTCCGCCACATGGTCTGCTGCACAACGCTGAATCGAGGTCGTAATAATTTCGCGAGCGCGCTTGTCCGCCTCTTCCTTGGCCTGGGTCTCGATCTCTTTGATCATGACAGCCATCTCATGGCGAACCGTCTGCTCTACTTCGGTCAAGATGATGGTTTTCGCTTCATCCTGTGTCAATCCGGAGATACGCTCCAACTCAGCAACCTGCTCTTTATATAAGTGCTCCACCTTGCTTTGCATGTCCGCAATGGTTCTGTCGCGCTCAGCCAGTTCTTCCTCTTTGCGCTCCAGCTGTTCCATCTTCCGATCCAGCGCCTCTTCCTTTTGCAAGATCCGGCGTTCCTGGCGTTGGATTTCATTGCGCCGCTCGCGCAGTTCCGTCTCCGCTTCGGAACGAAGTTTAAACACTTCATCCTTGGCTTCCAGAACTTTTTCCTTCTTGACGGCTTCTGCGTCTCGTTTGGCTTCCTCTACGATCTGCTTTGCCGCTTCTTCGGCACTGGAGATCTTCGCTTCCGCGATCGATTTGCGAATAAAGTAGCCAATAGCAAATCCGACAAGCAGCACGGCTACGAGCACAATCATCATGATAATAGGATTCGCTAACATACTCATAGGCTCTCTTGTTTCACCTCCTTGTGGTAAGACATCTCCCCGCTTTCCAAGCTTTCGTTATTCACGGTGTAACTGCTGCGCTTGTCGCTCTATCCAAAGCTAAAAAACAGGACCGATTTTACTCGGTCCGCTGAATCCGTACTGTACCATACGGGTCTTCAGTTGTTCACAGGGTACGAGCGATCAAATCAGCGAAAAGGTATGAAACAGCTAGTAAATACACATCTATTTTATTATTTGTGAACAAGAATTGTCAAGAACATGCAAATGCTACCGTTTTCAGGACCTTCCATAACTGCCAAGCTCCCGGCGGATGGCTTGGATCACCGATTGCGAGAATCCCTTTCGATAGAGCATAGCGAGGATTTTTTGCTCTTCATTCCGATCCAGCTCGCCCGTGTGGCGGCGCAGCTTTTTCTCGACAAGCACACGGGCGGCACTCAGCTCATCCTCACTCGTCACGCCGCGCAAGGCATGTTCCGCCAAGTCTTTGTCGATTCCGCGCTGCTGCAGCTCCATCTTCAGCATGAGCGGGCTCCGCTGTTTGAGGCGCATCCGCTCGCTTACCCATTGCCGGGCAAAGGCCTGATCATCCAGATACCCCATCTGCTGGCAGCGGCTTACGATCGTCTCGGCAATCTCCTGCGGATACCCCTTTTCTTTCAGATAGGATGCGATCTGCTTGGAGGTGCGGGGCCGGATGCCGAGATAGCGGAGCGCGAGCAAGTAGGCACGGTGCTCCTCTTCGGCTAAAAGCACTTCCTGCAAAAAGGCCTGATCGATTTCCGTCCCTTTCATCAGCTGGTATTTCACCAGGATGTCTTCGTGGACCGAAAACACGAGCTCATCCCCGATGTAAAAATGATAGCGATGCTTGTTCTTCGTATCGCGGTGAACAGCGGTAATCCGGCCGCTCTTCATCGTGCTTCGCCCCTCTCGTAAAACAGGAACAGCCTGTCACCAGACAGGCTGCCGCTCGTTTTGCTTACTCCAGATCAAACATCGGCTCTTCGTCTTGCTCCGGATCTTCGACCGGCTCGGTAGCTGGAATCGAGCCCGGATTGAGACTGTAGTATTCACGTACTTTCGCTTCGATTTGTGCTGCGATAGCCGGGTTTTCCTTCAGGAAGATCTTCGCATTTTCACGTCCCTGACCCAGACGCTCGTCATTGAAAGAATACCACGCACCGCTCTTTTGCACCACATCAATCTCTGCGCCGATATCCAGAATGCTGCCCTCTTTGGAAATCCCTTCGCCGTACATGATGTCTACCTCTGCAGTCTTGAACGGAGGCGCCACTTTGTTTTTGACGACTTTTACCTTGGTCTTGCTGCCGATCACATCATTGCCCACTTTAATCGATTCAGCCTTGCGCACATCGAGACGCACGCTGGCGTAGAACTTCAGCGCTCGTCCGCCCGGTGTGGTCTCCGGGTTACCGAACATGACGCCTACCTTTTCGCGCAGCTGGTTAATGAAGATCGCGATGGTCTTCGATTTATTGATCGCGCCGGAGAGCTTGCGCAGCGCTTGGGACATCAGACGGGCCTGCAGCCCCACGTGGGAGTCGCCCATCTCGCCTTCGATCTCGGCTTTTGGCACGAGTGCCGCTACAGAGTCCACGACGATAATGTCGACTGCGCCGGAACGAACCAGCGCCTCCGCGATTTCCAACGCTTGTTCGCCGGTATCCGGCTGGGACAGAAGCAGTTCCTCGATGTTTACGCCCAGCTTGGATGCGTAGACGGGGTCGAGCGCATGCTCCGCGTCGATGAATGCGGCCTGTCCGCCCTGACGCTGCACCTCTGCAATCGCGTGGAGAGCAACCGTCGTCTTACCGGAAGACTCCGGTCCGTAAATTTCTACGATTCGACCGCGTGGGAATCCTCCCACTCCAAGGGCGATATCTATAGCGAGAGCACCGGTGGATACGGTAGAAACCTGGACGTTCGCCATCTCCCCCAGCTTCATGATGGAACCCTTGCCAAACTGTTTTTCTATTTGACGCAATGCACTTTCCAAAGCGGCGCGACGATCTGACAAAAACGACACTCCCTTTCAAAACGTGACTATTGTTTTCTTGTCTTCATCATACATCGAGACAGAAGAGTTTGCCAAGTATTTTTTGCGAACAAATATTCGCATGGAAAAACCACCTGCTCCAGTTGGCGGAGCCAGGTGGTTTTCTCGGTCGGCAGGATTTTCTAAAATTATCCGATCGACATAGGTGCAAACATGGCTTCGCCTCGCCAACGGGCTTGGCGTAGCCATGTTTTACCAACCGCGCAGCAGCCCGATCAGGAGCGCTTGCCACGCGGTTTTGCCGGTTCGAGATTGATCCGCTTGCCGTTGATACGGGTCTGGCGGAGGGATTCGTAGACAAATGGCGCCACATCTTCCGGCACTTCCACAAACGTGAAGTTCTCGAAGATATCGATGCGGCCTACCGCCTTGCCCGGAATTCCGACGGTCTCGGAAATTTCCCGCACCAGGTCCTGCGGACGCACATTGGCGTTGCGGCCCACGTTCAGGAAGAAACGGACCATTCCTTTGGCGGCGCCGGTTTCGCCGAAGTCGTACACGTCGGTCTCTTCGGTCTCGCCGATTTCGCTGTGGAATGCGAGGTGCAGGGCTGCTGCCGCCACCTTCTCAGCCGGGAACTGGCCGACCAGGGACTCCGCTACCTTGGCGTACATATCGGCTATCGTGTCATTTTCCAGCAGCGCAACCAGCTGTTCCTTCAATTGCTCCTGCTTGCGCTCGGCCACTTCCTCCAGCGACGGAACGTTGCGGGAGACGACCTCCGCTTTTGTCTGCTTCTGGATGAACATCATCTGTCTCATTTCGCGCGGGGTTACCAGTGTCATGGCAATCCCTTTGCGTCCGGCGCGGCCCGTGCGTCCGATGCGGTGCACGTAGCTCTCGGAGTCCTGCGGAATGTCGTAGTTGATGACGTGGGAGACGTTGCCCACATCGATTCCGCGAGCAGCTACGTCTGTGGCGATCAAGAATTCGATCGAGCCCTCGCGGAAGGCGCCCATGACTTTGTCGCGCTGTGCCTGGGAGAGATCTCCGTGCAGCCCGTCCGCGAGATAGCCGCGTGCCTGCAGGACTTCGGTCAGCTCGTCTACGCCGCGCTTGGTGCGGCAGAAGATGATGCCCAGCTCGACGTCCTCGCTGTCGAGAATCCGGCAGAGGCTCTCTACTTTATTGCGTTCGAACACCTTGTAGTACACCTGTTCAATCAGCGGGGCGGTTACTTCCTCGCGGCTGACTGCGATCGTCTCCGGCTGTTTCATATAGCGGTTTGCCAGCCGCTTAATTTCCGGCGGCATGGTCGCGGAGAAGAGCAGGGTTTGTCTTTCTTCGGGGATGTGATTGATGATCGTTTCGATGTCGTCCACAAAGCCCATGTCCAGCATCTCATCCGCTTCATCCAAGACGAGCGTATGTACGTGATCCAGCTTGAGCGTTTTGCGGCGCAGATGGTCGAGCACGCGGCCCGGCGTACCGACAATCACCTGGACTCCTTGACGAAGGGCGCGGATTTGATGGCCGATGGATTGACCGCCGTAAATCGGCATGGTGCGGATTTTTTTGTATTTGGAGATGCGCAAGAGCTCGCCTGCCACCTGGATTGCCAGCTCGCGCGTAGGCGTGAGGACAATCGCCTGGACGCGATTTGCCGTGGTTACCTTTTCAATCAGCGGAATTCCGAATGCGGCTGTTTTTCCCGTACCCGTCTGGGCTTGACCGATCAGGTCTCCCCCTTCCAGGACCTTCGGGATGCAAGCTGCCTGAATCGGCGACGGCTCTTCAAAGCCCATGTCATAGATGGCCTGCACAATATTTTTATGTAAAGGAAAATCGGAAAAAATCGTCATATACGTTCACCTTTCTTTAGTCGCTGAAGCGCGTAGAATAAAGCAAATTTGGCAGCGCGACTCACAATCGCATGTCTGCTGCCAGCCAGCCGGACTTCCTTTACGACGGTCGGCAATCCTTCGACTGCCACGCCGATGTAAACAAGTCCCACCGGTTTTCCTTCGGAAGGATCAGGCCCTGCGACGCCCGTGACGGAAATTCCGCAGGAAGCCCCCAGCTTCTGCCGAATGTTCTCGGCGAGCAGACGGGCTGTTTCTTCGCTGATCGCTCCCGCGCTGTCCAATACCTCTTGCGGGATGCCGACCAGATCGTGCTTTGCCTCGTTGGTGTAGCAGACGATGCCTCCGCGCATGACAGCCGAGCTGCCGGGCACGGAAGTGATCAGAGAAGCTGTCCTTCCGCCTGTGCAGCTCTCGGCGCAGGCAATGGTCCGCCCTGACTGTGCCAGTTCGTCCACCAGCACTTCATGCAGAGAGGTCTCTCCCTCCGCATAGATATACGCTCCGAGCCGGTTTCGGATCTCAGACTCCACCGGAGCGATCAGCTCTTCCGCTTCCTGCATGGTTTTGGCCCGAGCCGTAATGCGAAGCGTGACCTCGAATTCTTTGGCGTAAGGGGCGATCGTCGGATTATCCTGCCCTTCGATCAGATCCAGCAGCCGCTCTTCCAGGGCCGACTCGCCAATTCCGTAAAAACGGAGGACATGGGAGTGAAACACCTGCCGCTCTGGCAACAGATTGATCAGGTAAGGCATGACGTACCGCTCCACCATCGGATACAGCTCGCTCGGGGGACCGGGCAAGAGGACAAAGGTGCGGCCCTCGTGCTCGGCGGCCATACCCGGAGCCATCCCCGTATCGTTCGGGAATACGTCTCCACGGTCAAAGACGAGCGCTTGCTTGCGATTATTTTGCGTCATCACCGTGCCCCTCTGGTGAAAAAACGCCTCGATCCGATCCATCGCCACCCGGTCTGTCACCAATCCGGCGCCGATGTACGATGCCACCGTTTCCTTGGTCAGATCATCCTGCGTCGGACCCAATCCGCCGGAAAAAATAATCAGATCCGAACGGCTTGCCGCCAGCTCGATGGTCCGCATCAGACGTTCGGCGTTATCGCCCACAACCGTGTGGAAATAGACGCCGATGCCAATCTCCGCCAGCTTTTGCGATAAAAACTGCGCGTTCGTGTTGGCGATTTGTCCCAGCAGAAGCTCTGTCCCTACAGCAATAATCTCCGCTTTCATGCCTCTCATCCACTCTCTTTAGAGGATTGAAAAAGAAGTCCAATACCCGTTCGTCTACGAGTATTGGATGACATTGCGATTCTTGGCAAAGTAGTCATAGCCAGAGTACAGCGTAATAATCACCATCGCCCAGATCGCGACTGTATCAAAGGGGATCCCGAAAAATGCAAAGGGAAAGTTGCGGATGATCACCGCTGTAATCGCAACGATCTGGACCCATGTTTTTAGTTTGCCCAAGGCACTGGCAGAAATGACCTGTCCCTCAGCGGCCGCCACCAGGCGAAGCCCGGTCACAGCAAATTCCCGACTGATGATAATGATGGCGATCCAAGCCTCCAGCCTCTGCATTTCGACGAGAGAAATCAGGGCTGCGGAAATCAGCAGTTTGTCAGCTAAGGGATCCAAGAACTTCCCGAGGTTGGTGACAATCTTTTTTTTACGGGCGATGTAGCCGTCAAGACCATCCGTACTGGCCGCTAGGATAAATACCAATGCCGCAATCAGCTCGTTGTAGGTCATCGTCAGGCTGCCGATGGTAAAACTTCCGATATTGTAACGCACCAGCAGGAAAAACATGACTACAGGCACCAGTAATATTCTGGCAATAGTGATGCGGTTGGCGAGATTCACCTAGACTACCTCCCCGGCCAAGTCGTATTCATAGGAGTGTGTAATTCTGACCTTCACGATTTTGCCCAGTTCTCCTTGATAGCCCGTGACAAATACCTCACCGTCAATCTCCGGGGCATCGTACTGCGTGCGGCCAACGTAAATATCGTTGCGCCCTTCGTAACGCTCGATCAGCACATCCAGTTCGCGGCCGACAAAGCGTCCATTCCGCTCTGCGGCAATCTCCCGCTGGATTTCCATCAGGATATTGGCGCGCTTTTCCTTTGTCTCTTCATCGACGTGGTCCGGGAGCCGGGTCGCTGCCGTGTCGTCTTCATTGGAGTAGGTAAACACGCCCAACCGATCAAAGCGGACGTCCTTCACAAACTCGCACAGACGTTCAAAATCCTCTTCAGTTTCGCCCGGGAATCCGACGATCAAAGAGGTTCTTAGAGCCACATCCGGCACTTGGGAGCGGATTTTCAAAAGCAGCTCGCGTGAATCCCGCTGGCGGCCTGGGCGGCGCATTTTTTTGAGGATATGATCCTCGGAGTGCTGCAGGGGCATATCCACGTACTTGCATACTTTCGGGTTGGTGGCAAACACTTCGATCAGCTCGTCCGTGAAAAAGCCGGGATAAGCGTAATGGAGGCGGAGCCACTGGATTCCTTCTACTTCAGCCAAGCGGTTCAGCAGCTCAGGCAGCATGTGCTTGCCGCCGTAAATATCCGTACCGTAATTCGTAGAGTCCTGTGCAATCAGACTGATCTCCACAATTCCCTGCTCGGCCAAATGTTTGGCCTCTTCCACGATAGATTCGATTGTCCGGCTGCGAAATCCTCCGCGCATGATCGGAATACTGCAAAAGGTACAGGCGTTGTCGCAGCCTTCGGCAATTTTCAGATAGGCGGAATAGGTACCGGATTTCACTTTTCTTTTTACAACTTCTTCGTAGGTAAAAACGGGATTGCCCACGTAGACAGGACGCTTGCCTGCAAGCGATTCCTCGATAATGCCGGTGATAGACATAAAATCGCCTGTGCCGACAATGCCGTCCACCTCAGGAATCTCATTCAGGATATCCTCTTTGTACCGTTGCGTGAGACAGCCTGCCACTACAAGCGATTTCAGCTTGCCGGAATCCTTCAGCTCCGCCATGTCCAGAATCTTGTTCACCGATTCTTCCTTGGCCGCATCAATGAATCCGCAGGTATTGACAATAACGACGGTCGCTTCCTCAGGATTGTCGACCAGCTCGTAGCCTTTCTCATCTATCAAATGAGCCATCATATCCGAATCGACGAGATTCTTCTCACAGCCCAATGTTACGATCGCAACTTTTTCTCGTGAGCCTACCTTCTCTGTCATGCTAATTTTCCTCCAATTGGTCACACCAGCCCAGATTACACCTATACAGTATAATATATGCCGCGACGGGGTGTCAAAGTTGAACCGCACACAAAAAGGCAAGCCGATGCTTGCCTATTGCGCTGCCGTCTGAGCCAGCGTGATGCTGACATTGGATGGCATGAATTTCAATGTGGACGTGTCTACTGGCACCCCGTTGACGGTGACCTCGACGGCCATCGGTTTGCCCAGGCGAATGTATGCCGTTTTTCCGAGCTCCAGCTCGACTTCCTCGCCTTTTTTCAAAGTCCCCTGCTTCGGGAAGTTCTTCACCTGCTTCTCAGCCGCCCCGTACCAGCAGTCGCTGCTGACGGCCTTGATCTTCACCATGATTTTCTCTCCGCCCGCCAGGTTGTACTTGTACAGGGAGCCCTGCTGCGATTCAAAAGTCAGTACAGATTGAGTGGCGGCCGCATCGGGTACCACAGGCGATTGCCCCGCCGGATTGGCAGGAGACTGTGGGGCAGCCGGAGGCGGATTGGGGGTTTGCGCTTGCGGAGGAGGCGTCACCTGAGAAGGTGCCCCGCCTTGGCCCGGATTGGCGACTTCGGCCCCAGGATTTATATTGCTGCCGGGGACGGGCTCTGTCGTAAAGCTGTCGCTGTTTACGAAGGCGATGTAGGTGACTCCGAAAATCAGCGCGATAAACAAGACCAGCAATGTCTTGGTGACCCACCTGCCTGCCTGCAGCGGATTGCTGGTGGTAGCGACGCGCCGGCGGCGGAGTCTTTCGACCTGTTCCTGCGGAGGTTGGGCTGGCAGGTCCGACTGAAAATGGCTCATAATGTGGGCGGGATCCAACCCCACCGCTTCCGCGTAGCTTTTTATGAAGGCACGAGCGTAAAAATGGCCCGGCAGCAGGTGGAAGTGACCCCTTTCAATGGCTTCCAGATACCGCCGTTGAATTTTTGTGGTTCGCTGGATATCGTCGAGCGTGATTCCTTTTTCCTCCCGAGCCCTTTGTAGCACTTGACCTAGCTCTGACACAGCTTACCCTCCTTCATTTATGTCATGTCAAAGTGATCAAACCCGCGATTGTTAATCAGTTCGTATGTAATTTCCTCATCGGGATGATGACGCAGTTCGATAATATAATGAAAGTCGGACAGTTGGTATTCGGATTCCCGGACGAAGATATCGGGATGCTCAATGATTTTCGCGGCAGAATAGCCCATCACTTCGCGCAAAAGCGAATGGTGCTGCTCCGTCGCCCGCATCGTCGAGACAATCCCGTCAATTAAATATACATGATCCGCTGACATCTCATCAACGGCCAGCGAATTGCGCACCGTTTGCCGCAAGAGAGTGGAAGAGAGAAAGGTCCAGCGCTTGTTGGCGGACACGCTGGCCGCGATCATCGACTCTGTCTTGCCGACGCGGGGCATGCCCCGAATCCCGATCAGTTGATGACCTTCCCGCTTGAGTATCTCGGCCATAAAATCGACGAGCAAGCCCAGCTCGTCTCTGACGAAGCGAAACGTTCTTTTCTCCTCGCTGTCCCGTTCGATGTACCGGCCATGGCGAACGGCCAGGCGGTCGAGCATCGTAGGCGGCCGCAGCCGCGTTATGGTTATCTTGTCCATCTTTTGGATAACATTGCGCACAACTTCGATTTTATCATCATCATCCGTCGTCAGCAGCATGCCCCTGCGCAAGTCGTCGACGCCATTGATGGTGACGATGTTAATGCCGAGCATGCCCAGAATCGATGACACATCTCCCAGGAGACCCGGGCGGTTTTTTGCGATCTCGTATTCCAAGTACCACTCTTTTTGCATGTCCATGTCCGATCCTCTCCGACACAAAAATTCCTCTTCCTAAGTAGTATAACACGTTCCAAATATTCGACAACGTTGGAAAAGAAAAATCCCCAAAAGTCGGGGATTTGGGACAAGAAAACCTCTTTTTTAATTGCCGCGGTTAATATTATTGGGGTCTTGGACCAGCTTCACCATCAGCGAGGCCAGCGCGCGCTTCTGCTCCTCGTCGCCAGCGTCCCAGAGCTGCTTCAGCAGGCGCTCCTGATCGTTCTTTGGATCCACCTGCTCAGACAGATAGCCCCCGATCTGGTAAGCGACATTCTCCATAGTGTCGCTTTCCATCCCTGCTTGTTTGGCCTGCTCTACGCGTTCGCCGAGAAACTCTTTCCAATCACGAAAATTGTCAAGAATCGACATGAATGATCCCTCCTCCTGTACATTGCGGTCCTCTTTCTGACCGTCACATTTGGTAGAGTTCCAACAAGAGGGGGAAAATATTCATCTCCTACGTATACCAGCCGCCATTGGGACTGATGATCTGTCCGGTGACATAGCTCGCCTCGGTCGAGAGCAGAAAGCGGACGACGGCGGCTATTTCCTGCGGCGTCCCCAGCCGCCCCGCCGGGATCTCGCTCGTCAGCATGGCGATTTCCTCCGGACCGAAGCGGTTCATCATCCCGCCCTGCACGGCGCCGGGAGCGACAGCATTGACCGTGATCCCGTTTGGCCCCAGCTCTTTGGCCAGCGCTTTGGTGAATGCGTTGATCGCTCCCTTGCTGAGCGAGTACAGAACCTCGCAGGAGGCCCCGGTCACGCCCCAGAGGGAAGAGAGATTGACGATCCGCCCAAACCGCTCGCGCAGCATCGCAGGCAGAGCGTGCTGCGTCACAAAAAAGGCGGAGCGGACATTGGCGGCCAGCAGCTCGTCAAATTGCCCCGGCGACACGTCGGCAAAGAGACCGACGTGATCGATCGAGGCATTGTTGACGACGAGCAGCGGCGGCGTAAGCATCGCGCCAAACATCGCCGCGATCTGCTCCGTATCGCGCAGATCCGCTTGCAGGGCGTATGCGGGTACCCCTCTTTCCCGGCAGGCCTGCAGAATCGGCTCGATCCGGTGCGGGGATTGGTGGTAATGCAGGTACAACGGTATTCCCTTCTCGGCGAGCGACAGGCTGATCGCTCCGCCAATCTCGCCGGAGGCCCCGGTGACCAAGGCCCAGGGAGGCAAATTGCTGTGCATCAGATTTCACTACTCCTGTGGCGAAGCGGAACGAACAATGGAAACAGACATTTGCTCGGTTAGAAAATGCTCCCTCATGCGCGCTTCTACCTCTTCGCGGGTGATCGACTCCAGCGCCGGCACCACGGAGAACAGCTCCGTCCCATTAAACTTGTAGCTGGTGAACTGATTGGCGATAAACTCGACGGAATTGAGCGAGCGCAGGAATAGGCCGATCTTCTTCCGTTTGGCCCGCTCGAAATCCTGCTGGTCGATGCCGCGTTGCATCAGCTCGCCGATGCCTTGCTGCACCTCGGCTACCAGTTTGTCAGGATCAGGCGTGTCGCCGCCGATGATCGAGTACCCGTATTCCTTCTCGCCGCTGTAGTCAAAGTCAAAGCTCTCCGTAATCAGCCCGGACCCGTACCACTTCTGGTAGAGAGCCGAACTGGTGCCAAACGCGATGTCCAATACCAGTTTAGTGGTCAACTCCCGCTTTAACAAGGCTTCGCCCGTCAATCCGTTCGTTTTTTCTTTGAAGCCGATCAAGCATTTGGGCAGGCCTACCGCCAGATTGGCTTCCACGCGACTCTCGGCGACAGGGGCCGGCTCCTCTGGGAACAGCCGCTCGATTTTGGGCGTGGGCGGAAACTCCTTGGCCGCCTGATTGTCCCGGACCCACTTCATCACCGTTTCCGGGTCGAAGGAACCGACGACGAGAAGCACCATGTTGCCCGGGTGGTAGAAGGTCTCATAGCATTGATACAGATACTCCTTGGTGATGTGGGAGATGGATTCGATCGTCCCGGCGATTTCAATCTTGATCGGAAACTTTTGGTACATCGCCTTGAGCAGATTCATGTACACTTTCCAGTCCGGATTGTCGTCGTACATGGTGATTTCCTGGCCGATGATGCCTTTTTCCTTCTCGACGCTGGCATCGGTAAAGTACGGTTCCTGCACGTAGTTTAAAAGCAGATTCAGGTTGCGGTCCAGATTGTCGGTGCAGGAGAAAAGATAGGCCGTCCGGTTAAAGCTGGTAAAGGCATTGCAGGATGCCCCGTTCCGGCTGAATTCATGCATCACATCCATCTCTTTTTTCTCGAACATCTTGTGCTCCAGAAAGTGGGCGATGCCGTCCGGCACATGAACTTCTTCCCCGCTTTTCAAGCGAAAATGGCTGTCGATGGAGCCGTACCTCGTCGTGAACACGGCATAGGTCTTGCTGAAGCCCTGTTTGGGAACCAGATAGACAGCCAGGCCGTTTGGCAGCGTCTCATGGTAGACCGTCTCTCCCAGCTGTTCAAATACGGTTGTCTGCATATCAGGCATCTCCCTTCTTGTCTCGCAGCAGGTAGACAGTGTCGATCGCCACTTGCTCCGCTACCCGCTTCAGATCGTCGATTTGCACCTGCTCAATCTGCCGCAGCAGCTCCTCCAGCTGGCGCTTGCGGCCGCTGACCACGCCGTTGTAAGCAAAATCAATCATCATGCGCGCGCTGTCCAACAGCTCCCGGAACTGATTGGCCAGCGTCGCTTTCGTTTGGGCCAGCTCTTCTTCGCCGATTCTCCCCTGCTTCATGGAAGCGAGCTGCTCTTTGATGATCGCCACCGCACGGTCGAAGTTCTTCACGTCGATCCCCGACATGATCATCATGATGCCCTTGTGGCTCTCCAGGCGGGACACAGCGTAATAGGCGAGACTCTCTTTTTCGCGCACATTGACAAACAGCTTGGAGTGCGGGAAGCCGCCGAGCACGCCGTTATAGACGAGCAAAGACGGGTACTGGTCGTCGGCGTAGCCGATTTGTGTGCGGCAGCCGATATTCAGCTTCGCTTGATTGACATCCAGCTTGTCGATGACGACACGCTCTTCGCCCATCCGTTTCTTGGCCTCGGTCGGTCCGATCGAACGAACTTCCTTGCGAGCCAGCTGCAGATGCTCCCTGATGGCGGACTCCACCGCCGCCTGCTCCACATCGCCGACGACAAACAGGTCGATCGGATTATGGCTCGTGATCTCCCGGTAATACGCGTACAGATTTTCGCCCGTAATCCCCGGCAGATCCTCTGTCCTCCCTTGGACCAGCAGCGCATACGGCTCTCCCTGGCACATCTCGGCGGTGACCCGCTGGTTGGCGTATTTCATTTTGTCGTCGATCAGACTCTCGATCCGTTTGCGCAGCGTCTCTTTTTCCTGCGCAATGTACTTTTCAGCGAACGCCTCACCCTCCAGATAGGGGCGGCAGACGATATCGCCGACGAAGCGGATGGCTTCTTCCAGGAGCGCATTCTCCTTGGACAAATACTTTTCGTTTGGGACTTCCATATAAATCTGCAGGATTTGCCGCTCTCCCTTTTTGACCACATCCACGTCAAAAATAGCCCCGTACAGGAAGTCGAGATGCTCCCTCAGCTGCTTCGTCTCCGGAAAACGAGCGGTTGCCCGCTTCATAACCATCGCCAGAAGGGCTGTTTTCGTGACGTGCTCCTCCGACAGCTCCTGTTCGATCATGGTGACGATTGTCGTGGTTTTGAATTTGGCGGTCGGCATGATATGTACGTTGATTCCGTTGATCGCGGAGGTGTGAAATGAAATGTCCTTCACGCTTTCGCTCATGGCCAAATCTCCCTTCTGCGTCATACTCCCTTCTATTGTAACCAAATGGAAGGGGGTTCAGCAAAGCTGCTTGCGGCAACGGAAAAAGGACGGCACCTCTTCCTACCGCCCTTTCCCCGTCTGTATCAAGTTATGCCCCCAAATAGGTGCGTACGACTTTTTCGTCATGCAAAAGTTCTTGGGCGCCCCCGGACATCTCCACCTGGCCGGACGAGAGCACGTACGCCCGATCGGAGATGGACAGGGCAGCTGCAGCCAGCTGCTCCACGAGCAGAATCGTCTTGCCTTCTTTGCGCAGCTCCGTCACCGTATCGAGGATCAGTTTGACGTACAGCGGAGACAAGCCCATCGAGGGTTCATCCAGGACGAGCAAGTCCGGATCGGACATCAGCGCGCGGGACAGCGCCAGCATCTGTTGTTCACCGCCGGACAGCGTGCCGGCCAGTTGCTTCGCCCTCTCCTTCAGGCGCGGGAAGCGGGTGTATTCCCGCTCCAGCCACTCGCTCACCTGCTTGGGCTGCTGTTTGATCCGGGTGTATGCGCCGAGAATGAGATTATCCTCTACGGTCTGGTCGCCGAATACCTGCCTGCCCTGCGGCACATGGCCGATCCCGAGACGCATGATCGCGTGGGCCGGCATGCCGGAAATCGATTTTCCCTGATAGAGAATCTCGCCATCGCGCAGCTTTACCAGGCCGGTAATCGCCTTGAGCAAGGTCGTTTTTCCCGCGCCGTTCCGGCCGATCAGGGCGACGATCTCCCCTTTGCCTACTTCGAGCGTGACCCCCCGCAGCGCTTCCGCCATGCCGTAATGGACCCGTACGTTATTTACCGACAACAAGCTGCGTCACCTCCTCTCCGCCCAGGTAGGCTTCGATGACTTGCGGATGGGATTGAATGTACGCCGGATCGCCCTCTGCGATCTTTTTCCCAAAGTCCAGCACGGTGATCCGATCGCATACATTCATCACGATCTCCATGTGGTGCTCGACCAGGAGGATGGCAATCCCGGATTGCTTTACCTTGCGGATGACGCGGACGATATTGTCCACTTCATACAGGCTGGCTCCCGCCGCCGGCTCATCCAGAATCAACAGATCGGGCCGAGTCGCCAGTGCGCGGGCAATCTCCACCAGCCGCTGCTGGCCGTAGGAGAGATTGGCCGCTTGTTCTCCCGCCTTGTCAGCCAAACCGACGAAGTGAAGAAGCCGCATCGACTCTTCCTGAAACCGCTTCTCTTCGCGCCAAAAGCCGGGGGTATGCAAAAGATTGGCCGCAAAGCCCGTCCGGTAGTGCAGGTGAAAGCCGAGCATCACGTTTTCCAGCACGGTCAGCTCGTGGAACAGCTGAAGATTTTGAAAGGTGCGAGTAATCCCTGCTGCAGCCATGCGATGCGGCGGATAGTGGGTGACGTCCACCCCTTTCCAGGTCAGCTTCCCGCGGGTCGGCACATAGACACCCGAGAGCATGTTGACCGTCGTGCTCTTCCCCGAGCCGTTGGGTCCGATCAGCCCGCGAACTTCTGAGCCATGGACGCTCATGCTGATGTCATCCACGGCGCGGAATCCGTCAAATTCCATCACGACGCCATCCACCTGCAGATTGGCCCCCGCCTGGCTGCCCATCTGGATCGGTTCGTCAGCAACCGACTCCATTGTGTTTGGCTCTGTCCGCCTTTTCATTTTCTGTTTGAGCAATCGCTCGACTCCGCCGACGATTCCTTCGGGGAGCGCGATCAGGCTGAGCAGCAGAATGCCGCCAAAGATCAGCAGGTGATAGTCGTATAGGCTCTGCACCCATTGCGGCAACAGGAAAATCACGATCGTGCCGACCAATGGCCCCAATCTGGTCCCGGCGCCTCCGACGATCACGCCGACGAGGAAGAGAATCGATTTGTCAAAGGTAAAGGTATCGCTGTTGAAATAGGCGTTTTGAAAGGCGAACAGGGCGCCGCCAAGTCCGGCCGTGCAAGCGCTGATCGCAAACGCGAGCACCTTCCAGTTGCGGACATTGACACCGACGGTAGCGGCAGCCACCTCGCTGTTGCCCATCGCCCGAAACGTTCTGCCGAAGCGGGAGGTAAACAGATTGTCGATCAGCACGGTGACGAGCAGCGCAGCCACCGCGATCAACCAGTAGTAGGAGACCACGCCGAGCTTCAGGCCAAACAGCGAGGCTTCGGGCAGGTACAATCCCGCCGGTCCTCCGGTGACCTCTACCCAGCGGTTCGCGACGATCTCGATCAACAGGCCGAACGCGATCGTCACCATCGCCAGATACGGTCCTTTTGCCCGGAGAGAGAGCATCGCGACCAGGCCGCCGGCGCCCGCACATACCAGGACGCCCAACAGCAGACTGAGCAAAAACGGAATGCCGGATACCGTGCAAAGGCCGGTCACATAGGCGCCGATCGCATAAAAGCCGGCATGCCCGAGAGAAAGCTGTCCCGACAGTCCCACCAACAGATTCAGCCCGGCGACGACGATGTAAGTGTACAGGAAGCCTTGGGCCAGATGAACGTAGTACGAGCTCGGAAACAACCAAGGAAAGAAATACAGGGCGACAGCAATCGTTGCGTAAAGGAGCCATTTTTTCATATCAGAACTTCTCCTTTACTTTCTTGCCCAGCAGCCCTTGCGGCATGAAGATCAGGACGATCAGGATCAGCAAAAAGGCGCTGGCGTCTTTGTAAGCGGAGCTGTAGAGGGAAAACACTTGTTCCAGCACGCCGAGCAGAAGTCCGCCGATCAAGATCCCGAGCGGATTGGTCAAGCCGCCGATAATCGCCGCGGCGAATGCTTTGAGGCCCAAGGTGGCCCCCATGAAGAAAGCCGTATTGGTAATCGGCCCGACGAGAATGCCGCCGATCCCGGCGAGCGCCGACGAGAGCGCAAAGGCCAAGACGGCCATCCGCTTGGGATTGATGCCCATCAGCGATGCCGCTTCGGGATTGTAAGCGACGGCTGCCAGCGCTTTCCCCAGGAGGGATTTGTTGAGAAAGAAAAACAGGCAGGCCATGATGACGACTGCGCAGAAGGCGACGAACACCTCGTGCTTGGTGATCCCGACGGAGCCGAACCGATACACCTCATTGCCAAACGGGGACGGGAAGGGGATGACGTTTCTCCCCCAAACCAGCATGGCGATATTGCGAATCATCAGGGAAACGGCCACCGTGCTGAGAATCCATCCGACTGACAAGATGTGGTTCAGGGGGCGGATCGCACCGCGCTCCAGCCCCCAACCGAGCAAACCCATCGCCGCCGCCACGATCATCAAGGTGAACAACACAGACACGATCAGATTCATTCCCGCTGAAGTCATCGCCCCGAGCGAGGTCAGGCCGAGCAGGGCTCCCAGCATCAAGAAGTCTCCCTGTCCGAAGTTCATGGTCCGTGTCGTGACATAGGTAATATAATAGCCCTGGGCAATGATGGCGTAGATGCTTCCGAGAATCAATCCGCTTACGACGGCTTGCAGCAAAAGCAGTTCCTCCTTTCAAACTTCTCTCTGGTTCACATCCCACAGGCTGCGTTGGCCTTTGGCCGAAGTCGCTGTGAGGGTTTCGTTACGGCTTTACGATGGCGCCGTCCTTGTAGGTCGCGAGGAACATGTTGCTGCTGTTCAATGCCTCGTGATTCTCTTTGGTAAACGGCTGTTCGCCAATGGCCGTAACTCCTTCAAAGCCTTCCATGTTTTCGATGGCATCGCGGATGGCCTTGGGGTCTGTTCCTGCTTTTTTGACCGCTTCCAGGATCAGCCGCATGCAATCATAGCCTTGGGCAGACGCGATCGGGAAGATGTCTTCGCCGAACTTGGCGACGACCTTCTCGTGAAACGCCCGGGAGGATTCGCTCTGGTCGATCGTAAAGGACTGCACCATGTACACATCTCGGTTAACCAGATCGCCAACCAGTTCTTTCACGGTCGGATCGCCCATCGCCCAGGAAGCGACGGTCAGCGGGTAGTAATCTAGCTTTTGGCGGGATTTCAGATATTGGGCCGCTTCCGGTGCCAGTCCGTAGAAGATGACGACCTCGACGGCGGCATCGCGCATCTTGGATAGTTGCGCTTCCATATTGGTATCGTTCACCTGGAAGGATTCGACGGCAGTCAAACTCATGTTGTACTGCTCCTTCAGCACAGCTTCCACGTCTGCCTTTCCGCCCTGCCCGTAGCCGGTCGTATCGTGGAGCAGACCGATCTTGGTAAACTTCTTGTCGGCCACGACCCACTTCAGGATGGTTTCCACCTGGCCTCTGTCATAGGGAGCCACGCGGAAGATGTAGTTTTTCTCTTCATTGGCATAGGTATCAGTGATCGCCGTCCCGGTCGCGACCGGTATGATTTCCGGCACACCTGCCTCTTGGGCGAATTTGATGTGAGCCTTGGCATTTCCGGAGTTGGCCGGTCCCACAAAGGCCACGACTTTGTCCTGCTGGATGAGCCGCTGCACAATCTCTACCGATTTTTCCGGTTTGGCTTCGTCGTCATAGACGATCAGCTTCGCCTTTTTGCCGTCGGCTCCACCCGCTTCGTTAAATTCGTCCACCGCCATTTGCGCCGCACGCTTTACCGCTTCGCCGAATTTGGCGGTCCCACCGCTCAGCGAGATCGCCAGACCCACGTTGAATTCTCCGCCTCCGCTTTGCCCGGCACCCGCTCCCCCGCTGGATGTCTGTCCCCCGGACGAGCCGCCGGAGCCGCCCGCCGGAGCGGACTGATCCAGTTGCGGACCGCATCCCGCTGCCCCCAATGTCAAAGCCAGTGCCAACGACAACCACCATTTTGCTTTTCTCAATGCTATTGCCCCCTTTTTTCAATTCACATCAACCATGAGTTCAATGCATGACATATCCGCCGGAAACATTGATCGCTTGCCCCGTGATGGCCGCCGCCTGCTCCGAAGCGAGAAACACCGCCATGTCGCCGACTTCGCTCGCCTCCAGCAAGCGATGCTGCGGCACATGGCGCAAGATGACCTCCTCCAGCACCTCTTCCTCGGCCAGTTGATAGCTCTTGGCCAAATCGGCCAGCTGGTTGCGGACCAACGGGGTATCCACATAGCCGGGACAGATGGCATTGCAGGTGACGCCGGAGTTGACGGCTTCCATCGCCGTGACGCGCGTCAGACCGATGATCCCGTGTTTGGCGGAGCAGTAGCCGGCTTTGTAAGGCGCGCCAATTTTCCCGTTAATCGAGGAGATGTTGATGATGCGGCCCCAGCCCCTCTCTTTCATCTGGGCAAAGACGGCTTGCGTCGCCACAAACGGACCGACCAGCATCACGTCGATCAACTTTTGGAAGATGGCGGGTTCGCAGGCTTCGATGGGTGCGACGTGCTGAAATCCGGCGTTGTTTACCAGAATGTCCACCGCGCCAATGTCCGCTTCACATTGGGCCACCATCCTGCGAATCGACTCCACGTCAGACAGATCCGCCTGGATGGCCGCTTTCTTTTGACCCTCCCGTTCCGGGATCGTCTCGAGGGCGGACTTTGCCTTGTCCGCATCAATGTCGGCGATGGCGAGATGGGCTCCCGCCTGGTACAATTTCTCCGCGATCGCGAGCCCGATGCCGCTAGCCCCTCCTGTAACTAAAGCAACTTTTTGGTGTAAGGATTTCGTATGCATAAGTCCTCCTTCCTCGGCGTGTAAACGTTTTCAATACAGAATATTTGCAACCTTCATGCCAAAGGGAGAATCCTTGCAACCACGGGGAGCTTTTTGGTCGTTGTATCGAAAATGCAACATAATATTGGTGCGCTTTTGCGACATGTCGCGGTTTTGAGACAGGTAAGTCATCCATGAATCGATTCGTTCACCGCGATCCGATGCTTTTCTAATTTGCGGTACAGGCTGGCCCGGTGGATGCCCAGCAGTTGTGCGGCCTGCACCTTGTTCCCTTCGCATTGCGCAAGCGCCGCTTCGAGCACACGCTTCTCGGTCTTGGCCAGCTCTGCTTCCAGATCAAGCGATATGCTGTCACTGCCGCGCAGCACCTGCTTGTCCAAGAGATAGGGAGGGAGATGCTCCGGTTCGAGTACACCGTCCTCCGCCAGCTGAACCGCCCGCTCCAGCACATTGTTCATCTCGCGTAGATTGCCCGGCCAGGGATGAGCCAGAAAGATATCTTTGACCCGCTCGCTGATCCCGGTCACATTGGTGTACAGCTCGGCATTCAGCTTTTTGATCAATCCATCCGCCAGGGTGAGGATGGTCTGGCCTTGGACCCGGAGAGGAGGCAGACTGATCATGAAGACGTTCAGGCGGTAGTAGAGATCCTCGCGAAACTCCCCTTCTTTTATCAGCTTCTCCAACGGGCGGTGGGTGGCGGCGATGACGCGGATATCGACGCTGATCGGCCTGGTGGCCCCGATCCGCTCCACTTCTCTCTCCTGCAGGACACGAAGCAGCTTTGCCTGCATGTCAAGCGGCATGTCTCCGATCTCATCGAGGAAGAGCGTCCCCTGATTGGCCAGCTCGATCTTCCCCGGCTTTCCTCCCTTTTTCGCTCCGGTAAACGCTCCTTCCTCGTAGCCGAACAGCTCCGCTTCCATCAAATCCTTGGGGATTGCGGCACAGTTCACGCGGACAAAGGCGCCCTCTGACCGATTGCTCTCTTCATGGATCGCGTGGGCAAACAACTCCTTGCCCGTCCCGCTCTCGCCCAAGATGAGCACAGAGGACTTGGTCTGGGCGATTCTTTTGGCCATTTGGACCGCATCCTTCATCAGGGGATGCTCCGCCATGATATGGGCGAACGAGTACTTGGCGCCCACCATGCGCTTCAGTTCCTGGCGGTAGAAGTCCAGCTGTCTCTCCATAATATTGTAGCGCTCTACGATGCTCCGCAGCTCCCGCAGATCGCTGAAGACCACTTTTCCCAGTGCGCCTACCGTCTCATCTCCCTCTTTCAGCGGCATGCGGCTGACGATGATCTCTCGGTCCCCGATGCGCATCAGCTGATCGATCTCCGCTTTTCCCGTCTTGATGACGACGTGCATCCGTGTATTTTCGATGACCTCTGTGATGTGGCGGCCTATCGCCTCTTCGATGGTCGTCCCCAAAAAATCGCAATAGCTTTTGTTAATCATCGTAATGATTCCGTTTTTGTCACACATGACGATGCCGTCGTACAACTGTTCGACGAGCTCTTTAAACTGATGCAGCTCGCGCTCCTGCTCCGACCAGCGACGCTCCATGCCTTCGGTTCCGGGCACCATCTGAAAGAGGGAGAGACCGCCGATTACCTCGCCTCCGACTACGATCGGCAGGCGATCGACCAGAAACCGCTTTTCCCCGAATTGGATCTCTCTGCGCAGGCTGGCCATTCCCTGACGCATGACCTGCAGCATGTCCGAGCCTGGTGCGATGCTGGTGATGGGACGGCTGATCAGTTCCTCCCTCTTCAGCCCGAGCAATTGGGAGCCGGCTGCATTCACCTGGGTGATCAATCCTTCTCGGTCGACGATGACGATACCGTAGGGAATCGTTTCCAAAAATTCGGATAATTTCAGCTCCATGCCATAAACCCTCCTTCTCCTTCCACTTTACCGAAAATCAGGAAAAGAAAAAAGGAGCCTTCTTGGCTCCCCTGCCCATTCTTTTCTTCACAGATCCGTGATGTCCCACTGACTAAGGTCGTCGTGGTCTGCGCTGCTTTCTTCAAACCGCCCACAATCAGGCTCCAGACAAAGCATACCGTCGAGCTGGCTGTCTTGAAACGGCAATCCGTGCGTGCCGCCGCAGTAGGGACATGTCCACATACGGTGTCCTCCTTTTTCAGAAGTCCTTCCCTATGCGTTAGTCTGCCCCATCTACTTCCTTTCCTACTCAACCCTGTGGTTTTCCCAAAATTTCAGGTAATAAAAGGGATTGATCGCCCGATCGTCGGACTGGCGATAGAGGCCAAAATGGAGATGCGGCGGAAACATCCCTTCCGTCCCGGGAGAGCCATACCCCGTCGTTCCCACAAAACCGATCAATTGGCCCGCTCGCACGCGTGAACCGACCTTCAGACCCGGCGTAAACGCCTGCAAATGGGCGTAGTACATCCGGTACTTCCCCGTGTCGTCAGTGATGTTGATCCGCCAGCCGCCGTATGTATTCCAGCCGATCCGGTTGATGACCCCGTCCCCGACACTGTAGATCGCGGTCCCTTCCGGCGCCATGATGTCGATCCCCTCGTGGGAGCGAACCGTGCCCGATTTCGACTCTGTCCATTCCCGGCTGGAGCCAAAGCTGTCGCCGTACGCTTCGTAGCGGCTGTTTTGGCTGAACGGGAAGACATACCGATCGGAGAGCAGCGCTTGGGTATCGACGTGATGGGCGAGCGGCGATTTCGCTCTTTTAGCATCCTCGGGCAAATACAACAGCTGGCCCACCAGCAAGTCATGCTGCGAAAGCCGGTTATTTTCCGCTACTTCCTCAAGCGTGGTGCCATGCTGTTTGGCAATGGCCAGCAGCGTGTCCCCCGGCTGAACGACATACGGATTGCTCCGGTAATGACTTACGGGCTGGGACGCCGCCGTTTTTTTACTGGAGATGACAGCGACTCTCGCCCGATTGTCCCAGGATACCTCGTAACCCAGCGATTCGCTGATAAAACGGAGAGGCACGAGCGTCCTCCTGTTTTTGACCACAGGGGCCGCATCCAGCATCACGCGATTCCCATTGACATATCCGGTCTTGCTGTCGGGAAAAACGGCCACCTGATTGGTTCCGTCCTGAAAGGTCACGCGGCGCGTTTTTGGCTCATAAAAAACAGATGCGCCCAACTGCTCGGCGATGACTCGTATCGGTACGAGCGTACGCCCGTTTTGATGCAAAGGCTGCACATCCGATTGCACGCCGATGCCGTCTACCATCAGCGAGATCACAGGTCCCGGCGATTGGGCGTGCGCCTGGCTGGCGTGAAGCGCCGCCATCACGATCACAAGCAAAAAAGCGCCCAGAATCCTGCTGATCAGATGAGGGCCGTCACTATGTAAAGAACGGTTCATCGTATCCCCCCTGTGCGATGAAATCGTACACATTATCGCATAGGGGAAGCAGCAGGTTCCAGACGCAAAAAATGTTAATCAGCGCGATCCGGTCTCGTACGCCTTGCCCAGTGCAGCTGGCGCACTGGAGCGGCCAACCACGCCGGCCAGCACCAAAATGGTGAGGACGTACGGCAGCATGAAGATCACTTCGGTCGGGACGTATTTGGTCAAACCGAAGATTTGGACCAGCGATTTAAAGGCTTGGGCCACCCCGAAGAACAGCGCCGCCCCCATCGCTCCCATCGGATGCCACTTTCCGAAGATCAATGCCGCCAGCGCGATAAAGCCTTGGCCGGAAACGGTATTGTGGGAAAAGTTGCTGGTCGTTGTAAGCGAGATCGTCGCTCCGCCCATGGCTGCCAAAGCGCCGGAGATCAGTACAGCGGTATAGCGCATGCGCTTTACGTTGATCCCGACGGTATCCGCTGCCCGCGGATGCTCGCCCACGGCGCGGAGGCGAAGGCCAAAGGAGGTTTTGAACAGCAAATACCAGGAAATGCCCACGAGCACAAAGGCGATATAACTGGTCGGATACCCCTCAAAAACGGCGTGTCCCAAGATCGGAATGTCACTGAGGAGCGGAATATGCCATTTGCCGAATACCTCTTGCAGTGTCGTGGTTTGTCCTGCGCCATTGAAAATAATTTTGGTCAGGTAGACCGAGAGCCCGACTGCCAAGAAGTTGAGGGCCACCCCGCTGACCACCTGATCCGCACGGAAGGTGATCGACGCCACTGCGTGCGGCGAGGCGAAAATTGCCCCTGCGATGCATGCTGCCAAAAAGCCGATCCACGGCGCCAATCCGCCAAAGGCGTCCTGGGCGAAATAGGTCACCACCGCGCCTGTAAAGGCACCGATGACCATCATTCCTTCGAGGGCAATGTTGACCACGCCGGAGCGTTCCGAGTACATCCCGCCCAGTGCGGCAAAGATCAAGGCAGTGGAAAACACGATGGTATCGTGAATCAGGTTGCTGAAAACGACGCCCCAATCCATCAGTGTCCACCCTCCTTCTTCTTCCAGATTGGCTTCAAGAAAAACTTCACAATTCCATGTGCGGCGACGAAGAAGATCACGGAGGAGATGACCACCCGGATCAGTTCAACCGGCACGCCGGCGCCGAACTTCATGCCTGCCGCCCCGAAAGTCAGAATCCCGAACAGAATCGCCCCGAGGACGACACCCAGCGGCGTATTCCCTCCGATCAGCGCGACGGCGATTCCGTCAAAGCCGTACCCCGGCTGTGCAGCCATGATCGATTGATAGTGGAAAACGCCCAGGATTTCGCAGGCGCCGCCGATGCCGGCGAACATGCCGCCGACGAACATGGCATTCACCACATTGCGGTTGACGTTCATCCCCGCGTATTCCGAAGCATGCGGATTTAGACCGACTGCGCGAAGCTCGAAGCCTGTCTTGGTCTTCCACAACAAGACGTAGAAGAAAACAGCTGCCAATACGGCCAAAAGAGTCCCCCAGTGCAAACGGGCACTGTCAAACATTTGCGAAAGCCACGTAAACGAGATGGAAGCGGAGTCTTTGATCATGTCCGAGCGCTGCTGACCTTCCGCGACGTAGAAAGCCTTGAGAATATAGTTGGCAAAATACAAAGCGATCCAGTTGAGCATGATCGTCGTGATGACCTCATTGACGCCGCGCGCGGCTTTCAGCCATCCCGCGATGGCTCCCCAGAGGCCGCCCGCCAGACCGCCGGCCACCACGGCCAGCGGCGCATGGAGATACCAGGGCAGATCAAAAGAGATCCCCACAGCCGTCGATGCGATCATGCCGATGATAAACTGGCCTTCCGCCCCGATGTTAAACAGTCCCGTCCGGAAAGCAAACGCGACGGACAAGCCTGTAAAAATCAGCGGCGTGATCTGACGGATCGTTTCCCCAAAATTATAGGCATTGCCAAAAACTTTCTCGATGAGCGAAGCGTAGGCCTGGATCGGATTAAATCCGCCAGCCAGCATGGCGACGGCCCCTGTGAGCAATCCGAGAATGATGGCAGCAACCGGCACGAGGAAAGATTCCTTGGTAAAAATGGCTGCGATTCTATTCACCGTTGCCGCCTCCTTGCATTCGTTTTCCACCGGACATCATCAAGCCCAGTTCTTGCTCATTGGTCTCTTTCGCATTGACGACGCCGACGATCTGCCCTTCGTAAATGACGGCGATCCGGTCGGAGACGTTGATGATTTCGTCCAGCTCCAGCGAGAGCAGCAACACGGCTTTCCCTTTGTCCCGCTGTTCGATGAGACGTCTGTGGATAAATTCAATCGCGCCGACGTCCAGGCCGCGCGTAGGCTGAGCGGCGATCAGCAGATCCGGATCCTTGTTGATCTCCCGGGCGATAATCGCCTTTTGCTGATTCCCCCCGGACAATGCGCGTGCCGGCGTGTAGATGCTCGGCGTCCGCACGTCAAATTCCTCGATCAGCTTGCTGGCGTGCTTGTCAATCGCCCCGTAATCGAGAAATCCGTTTTTGTTAAATTCGGGGTGAAAATAGGTTTCGAGCACCATGTTCTCGCTCATCGAAAAGTCGAGAATGAGCCCGTGCTTATGGCGGTCCTCCGGAATGTGGGACAGGCCCGACTCGGAGATGACGCGAGGCGTTTGATTGGTAATCTCCTTGCCCTTCAGGAGGATGCGGCCGCTGGATGCTTTTCTAAGGCCCGTGAGCACCTCGATCAGCTCGCTCTGTCCGTTCCCGTCTACACCGGCAATGCCGAGAATCTCCCCGCCTCTTACCTCCAGCGAGATATTGTTCAGCGCGTTCACGCCGCGGTTGCCCATCGCGGTAATCCCTTCGACGGACAGGATGACTTCCTTGGGATTGGACTCTTGCTTGTCCACCCGGAAATTTACCTCTCTGCCTACCATTTTGGCGGCAAGCTCATCTGGATTCGTGTCTTTGATAGCCAGGGAATCAATTACTTTCCCCCTGCGGATAATGGTGACGGTGTCGCAGACAGCCATGATTTCCTTCAGCTTGTGGGTAATCAGGATAATCGTTTTGCCCTCTTTGACCAAATTATTCATGATCTCGATGAGTTCTAGAATTTCTTGGGGGGTTAAAACGGCTGTAGGCTCGTCAAAAATCAGGATATCGGCACCGCGGTAAAGCGTTTTCAAAATCTCCACACGCTGTTGCATGCCTACGGAAATATCTTCGATTTTCGCCCGCGGATCGACTTTGAGCCCGTATTGATTGGACAGTCTCTCCACATCGGAAATAGCGCGTTGCATATCTATCTGTAACCCGGACCTTGGCTCGTTTCCTAAAACGATGTTTTCGGCAACAGTGAACTTCTCCACCAGCATAAAATGTTGATGGACCATGCCGATGCCCAGTTCATTCGCGACGTTAGGACTCGTGATTTTCACGATCTTTTCATTGATCAGGATATCGCCTTCTTCAGGCTGATAAAGGCCGAATAAAATGTTCATTAACGTGGACTTGCCAGCGCCATTCTCTCCCAGAAGGGCGTGGATTTCCCCTTTTTTCACGACAAGATTGATGTTGTCATTGGCAACAATGCCGGGGAAGCGCTTGGTAATGCCGCGCATTTCTACAACAGTCTGTACTGGTTTCAACCGTGTTCCCCCCGTTTTCGTGGGTCTAGTGAAGAAGGTAAAGAACAAGGCTAGTTGCTCGAACTAGCCTTGTCCGTGTCAGCAGCATTCGCTCTTACTTCTCTGGTACTGTAATTTCACCTTTGACGATCTTCTCTTTGAATTCATCAGCCAGCTTCAGTACATCTTCCGGTACGTTTTTGCTGGAGGTATCCGCCAAGCCTACACCGTTTTCAGCCAGACCCAGCCATACGATTTTGCCGCCTTGGAATTTGCCGTCAATCACGTCTTTGGAGACGCGGTACACGGCTTCATCTACGCGTTTTACCATGGAGGTCAGCGTGATGTCGTCGCCAAATGTCAGGGATTGGTCTTTGTCCACACCGATTACCCATACGTCTTGGCCTTTGGATTTGCGGGCTTTTGCTTCGTTGAATACACCGTCGCCAGTAGCGCCGGATGCGTGGAAGATGATGTCCGCGCCTTGGTCGTACATTTGGGAAGCAGTGGATTTGCCCAGGTCAGGCTTGTCGAAAGCACCTGTGTATACAGTGATCACTTCAATGCTCGGGTCAACTGCTTTTACACCAGCTTCAAAGCCCAGCTCAAAGCGTTTGATAACCGGGATTTCCATACCGCCGACGAACCCAATCTTTTTGGATTTGGTCATTTTCGCGGCAACGACACCAACCAGGAAGGAACCTTCATGCTCTTTGAAGAGGACGGATTCCACGTTTGGCGCGTCTACTTCCGCGTCGATAATCGCCAGCTTGCTGTCAGGGTTCTCCGTCGCTACTTTCTTCACGTGGTCACCGATGACGAAACCGATCCCCCACGTCAAATCCCAGTTGTCTTTGACGAATTGCGTCAGGTTCGGAATGTAGTCCGCGTCAGAAGTGGATTGCAGGTAGTCTACGCTGCCTTCTGCCAGGTTCAGGTCTTTTTGCAGTTTTTGCAGACCTTCCCATGCGCTCTGGTTAAAGGAGTTGTCGTTTACACCGCCAACGTCGGTAACCATACCGATGCGTGCAGTCGGTGCGGCACCGCCTTGTGCTCCACCCTGTTCGCCAGCGCCTTGCGGTTGTCCCTCTGGCTTATTGCCACAGCCAGCCAGCACGAGCGACAGGCTGAGGGTTGCCACGGATAGGACGGAAAGTACCTTTTTCATGTCTGAATACCCCCTGTTTTTTAAATATAGAAATTGTTGAGTGAGGTTTCCCCCACTGTTACAACCGTCTGCGTACGACTTGAAAGTGAAATTTGTCCGCCCGAAAGTAGTTGTGCGAGTAGAGAACGGGCTTTTCACTCTCATCGTAGTGAATCTGTTTCAAGAGCAGTAGTGGAGTTGCCTTGCTGCACTGCAACAAAGAGGATATCCGTTCGCAATACCCCAGCGGCTCAATATCAGCGACTGCGTAAGCGATGCGAATCCCCGTAACTGACTCCAGCCACTTGAAAATAGACTCTCCACCTTCAGTATAGCCCCCAGGTACGAGCTGAGCGGGGATTCGGTCGAAACAGTAGACGACCGGCTCTCCATCTGCCGTGCGAATGCGTTCTACCATGAGAACACCCTCACCTGGATTGAGAGAAAGGCGCTTTTGTTCTTCCTCCGCTGGTTCGCCGTAGGCTGTACGCAATATGGTTGTGCCGGCAACATAGCCCTGGCGTTCGATCGCATCCGTCACACTAAAGAGTTCCCCAATTCCACCCGAAAAAACAGGTCTCGCATGAATAAATGTGCCGACTCCATGCTTTCGGATGACAATTTTCTCCTCCTCCAGGAGACGAAGTGCTTCTCGCAGCGTCGCTCGACTCACACCTAGCTGTTTGGACAGGTCGGCTTCGGAAGGGAGGCGCACACCGGGTTTTAACGTCCCTGATTCAATGTCGCTTTTAATCTTGTCCATAACCAAGAGACAAAGCGAGCGGAAGTTCCCCTTGACGCTCATCTTCCTTCACTCCTGCTTTCTCTGCTATGCAATAGGTAAGACGTCAGACCTCTTGAATACAAAAGACGATAACAACAATTTCCTTTGTATCCCTAAAAATTGTACCTTAGGGGCGAATATCATGCAAGCCAATTTTTTTATTGCTTGCCTGATTCGCCCCTACATTCGTGACTTATCGCTATATATATTTTGTGATTATTCTTTTATGAAATATTGCTCTCGGGAGCAGGGCGCGGAATCCGCACTTCCCGCGGCTTGCTGCCTTCGTACGGCCCCACGATTCCCTGTGCTTCCATCATGTCGATCAGCCGGGCGGCACGGGTATATCCCACCCGCAGCCTCCGCTGCAGGAGCGATGCCGATGCGGTCTGGGCCTCGACGACTACCTGGACGGCCTGATCGAACATGTCGTCATCGGCTACAGGCTGGGCTTCTTCCGAGATCTCCTCCGGAATCATGTCCTCCTGATAGCGGGCTTCCTGCTGCTCTTTCACAAATCTGACTACCTCTTCTACTTCCTTGTCCGAGACGAAGGCTCCCTGGACGCGGGTCGGTTTGGAGGCGCCCATCGGAAGATACAGCATGTCGCCTCGGCCGAGCAGCTTTTCTGCGCCGCCCATGTCGAGGATCGTCCGAGAATCGGCCATCGACGATACGCCAAAGGCGATCCTCGACGGAATATTCGCCTTGATCAGACCCGTGATGACATCCACAGACGGCCGCTGTGTCGCAATGATCAAATGAATGCCGGCAGCCCTCGCCATCTGCGCCAACCGGCAAATGGCGTCCTCCACTTCACCCGGCGCGACCATCATCAGGTCGGCCAGCTCGTCGACGATGACCACGATGTACGGAAGCGGCGATCCGTCTGCCTGCTGGTTGTACATCTCGATGTTGCGGCTGCCTGTCTTGGCAAAGAGATTATAGCGCCGCTCCATCTCCGCGACCACCTTTTTCAGCGCCACCGAGGCGCGGCGCGGATCGGTCACCACCGGCGCCAGGAGATGCGGGATGCCGTTGTAGACATTGAGTTCCACCATTTTCGGGTCCACCATCATCAGCTTGACCTCATCGGGTGTCGCCTTGAACAAAATGCTCATGATCAAGCCGTTGATGCAGACGGACTTTCCGCTCCCGGTCGCACCGGCTACGAGAAGGTGGGGCATTTTGGTCAGATCGGCCACGATCGGCTCGCCGGAAATATCCCGGCCCAGCGCGACGGTCAGTTTGGCCGAGGCATCCTGGTAGGAGGGAGCTTCCAGCACTTCTCGGAGGGAGACCATCGCCACCTCGGAATTGGGAATCTCGATCCCGATGGCCGATTTGCCAGGGATGGGCGCTTCGATCCGTATGTCCTTTGCCGCCAGCGCCAGCGCGAGATCATCGGTCAAACTGACGATTCTGCTCACTTTTACGCCGGTGGCAGGCTGCACTTCATAGCGCGTCACGGCGGGGCCGCGATGGACCTCCGAGACGATGGCGTTGACGCCAAAGCTTTTCAGCGTCTGCACCAGTTTGTTGGCATTGGACGTGTGATCGACGTCCTTGCCCGGCGTATACCCTTTGGGGCGGGACAGCATCTGGATGCTCGGCAAGATATACGGAATGCTGAGCTGTGCGCCCGCTTCCTCCAGCGTGCCAAAAATTTCTTCCTCTCCTTCGAGGGAGAAGGTAATTTCCCGGTCTGCCTGCCTGTATGGTCCAGCCCCCTGTTTGAGAGCAGCCGGTCCGGTTTGACTGTGTCCGGCGTGAACATGTCCATTTCCGTCTGTATCGCTGTCCTGTTCGGTTGCCAGCTTTTCGGCAAAATCGCGAATTAACGGCGCTACGACAGGCTGCCCAGGGTCACGATCTGTCTCGCCAGGCATCGCTTCGACTACCGGTGCGGCTCCTGCGGCAGTCTCGCCGACAGGCACACCTGTACCCGCGGCCGCTTCTTCCGCCTGCTTCGATTTGGCGGCTTCGCGCGCGGCCTCCGCCTGCTGCTTTCTTTTCTGGCTCTCGCTTTGCAGCATGTCTATCGAATCTTTGACTGAATCTTTTATCTTGGCATACAGAGAAGCCAGCTTGTCCTTCACAAAAAGGGCGATATCCACGTACGAGAGATTAAATAAGAACATCAATCCGACCAGGAACAGAAAACCGATCATCAGCCCGGTCCCGACGAGGCCAACCAAAGCGTTGCAGATCGCGAACAGCAGGGCACCGACCATGCCTCCGCCCACACCGGTCGTCGAAACCTTTTGACCATGGTCGAGCAAGAGCCGGTCCCACGTCACTTTCAGGATGCTCTGCTCGGCAAATGTGCCTCCCGCTGTGATCTGCTTGTACAAAATCAGATGATCCCAGGTCAATACGGCGAGCAGAATCAACAGCAAGCCACATACGCGTATCGACAGGCGCGGCGGCTTGCGCGTAAACATCATATGTACGGACAGTCCCATCATCAAGACGGGGATGGTGAAATCCCACGATCCCGCCAAAAACCGGAACAGGAAGGCGAGGATGTTTTTGCCTAGCCACCCGCTCTCCAACAGACCGATCAGGCTCAGGACGATCACGACCAGACCCACCAGCTCCAGTTTGACAACAGAGGCTACTGCCGTTTGCGACTGTCTTTTCTCTCTTCTACTCAGATGGCATGCCTCCTTTCTCTCATTCCCGCGACGGCATAAGCCTGCATGCGTATAAAAAGGCAGCCGGCATGATGTTCGGCTGCTGTTCGTTCACATCTAGTATAACACAGGAAAATCGTAGAAATACAGGACTTATTCCCCGAATCGCTCGGGGCGAAAACGGATGACCTGACCCGGCGCGTACGCCGGATTGAGATAATCCTGCGGGTTGGGGCTAATCAGGCGGACCAGCCTGCCCTCATAGGGGCCGGTCTGCTGGACAAGCATGGTCGCCTCGCCAACGGGCAGTTCCTGCAATACTTGCTTCTCCAGTTGATCCATCCCTTCGAATACGACTTCCATCGGCATGACGGAATAAAAGATCACTGCAGCACCTTCTCTCCGTTGCCGGCTCTCGCCTTCTCGATCAGTTCATTCAGCTTTTTGAGCGCCTTTCCGAGCCCGCCGACTTCATCGATCAACCCGTGTTTGACGGCATCGGTACCGACGACATTGGTTCCGATATCGCGGGTCAGCTCCCCGGTCTTGAGCATCAATTCGCGGAACTTTTCTTCGGAAATTCGAGAGTGACGGGCGATGAAGCTGACGACGCGGTCTTGCATTTTGTCCAGATATTCAAAGGTTTGCGGCACGCCAATGACGAGACCCGTCAAGCGAATCGGATGGATCGTCATCGTAGCGGTTTCCGCGATAAAGGAATAATCCCCTGCCACTGCTATCGGCACCCCGATACTGTGCCCTCCTCCCAGCACCAGCGTGACCACGGGCTTGGACAGAGAGGCAACCATTTCCGCGATGGCCAGACCCGCTTCCACGTCCCCGCCGACCGTATTGAGGATCACCAGTACGCCCTCGATTTTGCTATTTTGCTCAGCAGCTACCAGCTGGGGAATGAGATGTTCGTATTTGGTCGTCTTGTTTTGCGGGGGGAGCTGAATATGTCCCTCTACCTGACCGATCACCGTCAGGCAATAGATATTGCTCTCCAATTGCGGGACGTTGGTCTGTCCCAGTTGGGTAATGGAATCGAGCAAGCGCTTCTTGGAATCTTCAGGGGCCGGGCTTTCTGCCGGGGGCTGCGGTACGCGCTGCGGCTCTACGACCGGAGTCGGCTGCTGCGGCTCTTCAGCCCCGCTAAAAGGCGGTTGATTCAAATAATCAGGCCTGTTACGTTTTTGCATGAATCCTCCTCCTTCACTGGTCGGTGATAGTATGGATAGCTCGCGGGTAAAAAATGCAAGGAAAGGAAATTCTCGTTCTTTGTGCGGATTTACAAAGTTTTTGGGTCGAAGCTGCCCTTCATGCAGATAATAGGGAATGCGCCCGATTTTATACGCGCGGCATGTGGAGAAGGGAGGGTAGCCTGTGGAGAATAACCAATCTACAGACCTGCAGCAAATCGCTGAAGACGTCGCAGAGAATACGTATGATCCCGCCGATTACCAAAGCCGTTCCTTCACGGATCAGGGCCTGGCCATCACGCACGAACAGGTCAGTGATGACTATATGGAAGGAACGAATGACGGCAAGATTGACCGGACTGGAAAAGAGAAGAATATCGATATTCCCCGGACCGGTTATGACAGCATGTTTCCAGACGCTGACACATAATCAATTGGGCAAGCTGCCGATTCACTCTTGGCTTGCAAAAAATCTCTCATAGAAAGAAGGTGAACCGATGAACGACAAAGAGCTCTTAGTGGAGCGGTTAAAGCGAGAGGGCTTCTCGAAAAGTGCGGAGAAGGTCCAGCGAGAGCCGGAGAACAAGAATGAACACATGGAAAAAGCATCTCCGAGTCCGTACAGTACGCCGGAATCCTAAATATCTCGGCTGTCTCACAGCCTTAGGCGCCCTCAGCGGCGCTTTTTTGTTTGTGTCGCGGTCATATTATGAGAATATTTACAACTTTACCATTAAAAAAGGAACCAACAACCTTTTATAAAAAGGCCATTGGCTCCTTTATTCATCACTAGTCTACACTTCCATGATAATCGGCAAGATCATTGGACGACGACGCGTCTCCTCGTATAAGAAACGACCAAGCGCTTCTTTTACGTTGTTCTTGAGTGAAGACCATTCATTCACATTTTCTTCCATGCATTTCACAAGTGTTTGGGTGACGATGCGATTTGCCTCGTCCAACAATTCTTCCGACTCGCGGACGTATACAAATCCGCGCGAAATGATGTCAGGTCCGGACAAAATCGTACCATTTTGTTTGCTGAGTGTAACGACGACTACCAGAATTCCATCCTGCGATAACAATTTTCTGTCCCGAAGAACAATATTTCCTACATCCCCGACACCCAGGCCGTCGATCAAGACGTTTCCTGCATGAACCTTCGGGCCGTAGCGTGCTTTTCCTCCCGAGATCTCCACGGTGTCTCCATTATCCAAAAGGAAGATGTTTTCACTCGGAATGCCCACTTGTTCAGCCAGGATGCTGTGCATTTTGAGCATGCGGAACTCTCCGTGAATGGGAATAAAATACTTCGGCTTCATCAGATTCAACATCAGGCGAAGCTCTTCCTGACTGCCGTGACCGGAGACGTGGACGGTTCCGTTCGGTCCATGACCGCCATAAATAACTTCGGCGCCAATACGGGACAACTGATCAATCGTACGCGCGACGTACTTTTCGTTGCCCGGAATGGGGGTAGCTGCAATGATTACGGTGTCCCCTGGAAGAATGTCTATTTTCCGATGGGCGGATCGGGCCATGCGGGTGAGCGCGGACATCGGCTCTCCCTGACTTCCAGTGGATAAGATAGCGACTTGCTCGGCGGGCAGCTTGTTTACCTCATCTGTATCGATCAACAGCCCGTCAGGCATATGAAGATACCCGAGATCTCTGCTGATGTTGATAACGTTTTGCATGCTCCTGCCGACGACGGCGACTTTTCTCCCATACTGCGCCGCTGCATCCACGACTTGCTGGATGCGGTGAACGTTGGAAGCAAAGGTGGAGACAATAATCCGTCCTGTCGCTTTGCTGAACACATCCATGAGGGCCTTGCCTACAGAACGCTCTGAGCCGGTAAAACCGGGGCGCTCTGCGTTGGTGCTGTCAGACAGCAGGCATAAAACACCGCGGTCGCCGATCATGGCCATTTTCGCCAGATCTGCAACCTGATTGTTGACAGGCGTTTGGTCAAACTTGAAATCTCCCGTGTGCACCACGTAGCCTTCCGGTGTTTCCAAACAGACGCCTACACTATCCGGAATGCTGTGGTTTACGCGGAAAAATGTCGCTTTCAAATTGCCGAGAACCAACTCCGAATCGCTGTTAATTAAAATCCGCTTGGTTTCGTTTAGGATACCCGCTTCTTTTAATTTTGCATCGATCAGGCCCAAGGTTAATTTTGTTGCGTATACCGGTACTTTCAATCGTTTCAGCACATAGCTCAGCCCGCCAATGTGGTCTTCGTGTCCGTGCGTAACAATAATGCCGCGTACCTTGTCGCGGTTTTCCTCCAGATACGTGATGTCCGGGATGACCATGTCAATTCCCAGCATTTCCTCCTCTGGAAATTTCAGGCCAGCGTCGATGACTACGATGTCATCATCGCATTGGACCACGTACATATTCTTCCCAATTTCGCCTACTCCGCCCAGGGCGAAAATGAGAACAGAGTGATTCGATTTTGCCAAAACATGTAACCTCCTATATTTAGTTGTCTATCACACTCAATTAACCGCCCCAAATCACTTATTCTCATTATACCCGAATGGAAAAGTGGAACACAAGAAAAAAGAACTACTTACAAAATTAACTGTAGGAGAAAAAAATGCCCCAAAATCGTATGGAATTGAAAAAAAACTGACAGACTATTCGGTAACTTAGCGAAAGGGGACTATCCACTTGTCTCTTTTGCAGTGGCTCAAACAGAAAAAGCAAAAAAGAGCGGTGCCTCGCTACCCGATGAAGCAGTCTTATTCTGCCCCTACTGAATACGGGCGAATAGCTTCCGAATTGGAAAAGAATATCGACCACCTGCAGCAGATTTTCGATGGGACAGACGATCTGATCATTCGTCGCTTTGACGCGTTTGGCCGATACCCGGCGGCGCTATTTGATTTGGAAAATATGGTCGACAAACAGGAGATTCAAAACGGCGTCCTCCGTCCTCTGCTCTCCGCTTCCCCGCCTCACGATGAAGACGGGAAGCGGCAATCGCCGTCTCTGGAGGGAATTGCCTATGAATCTCTGCTCTCGGGCAGTTTCGTCCTGGCGGAGAAAAGTGGCCGTCTGCTACCTTCGGGATGTCTGCCATCCCTCCCTCGTGACAGAGGTGCTGAGACGCCTCGGTACCATAGATATCGACGTATGGTAGATTCCGGCTATTTGGAACAGTATATAGAGGACCATAATATTTCTCCCTTTCCGCAAATACAAAATACAGAGCGGCCTGACAAGTCTGTTGCCAATTTGCTGGAGGGGCGCGTGGTCATTCTCGTAGACGGCTCTCCCTTTGCTCTGATCGCACCTGCCGTGTTCAGCCAATTTTATCAGTCTGTCGACGATTACTCGGAGCGCTTCGTTCTCTCCAGCTTTGTACGCCTGTCCCGACTGGTCGCCTTGCTATTCTCCGGCCAAAGCCCTGTGGGCCTCCAGCCTCGCCATTCTGGTCTCCGGCGGTCTCTATGTGCTCATCGTGATCGCCAGCATCGCCATCTTTGGCGCCGAGGAGACGAAGCTGCTCCTCTGGCCTACCCTGGAACTGGCCCGGATGACATCGTTGCCGGCCTATATATTGGAGAGGCTGGACATCCTCTTCCTCGCCGTATGGGTGACCGCCGTATTCACTACCCTGTTTTCCAGTTATTATTTCACGCTGCATTAACCTCTCTCTGGAAATCGGCTATTACGATTACGCAGTTTGTTTGTTGCTGTTATCGGGGGTCTTCGTGATCCGCGTAGATGCTGCCGGCTACCGGCTCCTCCGCATGCATCGCGAAACGAAGGCGGCCAACATACTCGGCTGGACCAATATCGTACTGGGCTGCGCTCTGCTCTTGCTCCAGCTCGCCCACCCCGGTTAATCGGCGCTAGAAGCAAAGAGAGCAAAATCGGGTAGGGGGCTACCCATTAGTTGAGTAGCCGACCTCCCACACCACCGTACGTACCGTTCGGTATACGGCGGTTCCTTAGTTCACGCAGTCACTTGTCGATAATAATCTGAGAAGAAAAGAAATCCGAGGCCTTTAATGGTGTTGTTATCGAGGGCTTTCGCGAGGATGGGGCTATTGGAGATTCTCCAGTAGCTCTTTCTTGTATTTGCGTATTCCCATGCCTTGAACTTTGGGATTCCAAACGAGATCAGCTTTTCGAATTTTGTCCTTATTCGTTTCCATTGTTTCCAGTAGATCATTCGAATCCTTCTTCTCATCCATTCATCCGTTGTTTGGAGCAGGTTCTTCATATCCGCAATCTTGAAGTAGTTGACCCATCCCATGATATAGCGTCTGAGCCTTTCGGCTCTCTCTTCATTTCCCATGCCATTGCTTCTTGCGGTTAGTTCCTTCACTCTTGTTTTCATTTTGGCGATGGATTTGGGATGGATGCGGACTTTCACTTGCCCTCGTTGGTTGTAGAATGAGAATCCCAGAAACTTCACTCGAATGGCTAGGTCCACCACGGTTTTCTCCCGATTTACTTTTAGGAACAGCTTCTTTTCAATGTAGGGGAGAATGTTGGTTAGTGTCCGTTCGGCACTTCGTCTGCTCTTGCAGAAGATGAGTAAATCATCTGCGTATCGCACAAACTTGTGTCCTCTCTTCTCCAGCTCCTTGTCCAACTCATTCAGCATGATATTACTGAGAATTGGACTCAGATTCCCGCCCTGCGGTACGCCGACTTCTGTTTCCTCAAACTTGTGCTTCACGACAACTCCTGCCCGAAGATATTTATGAATTAGTGAAATGACTCGTCCGTCCTTAATCGTTCTTGAGAGTACTTCAATGAGCTTGCTTTGGTTGACGGTGTCAAAGTATTTCTCTAGATCCATATCCACAACATAGCGGTAGCCTTCCTGAATATATTGCTGGCTGCGCCTTATGGCTTGGTGGGCACTTCGTTTGGGTCGGAACCCGAAGCTGTTGTCCGAGAACTGTTGCTCATAGATCGGCGTGAGCATTTGTGCAATTGCCTGCTGGATTACTCGATCAACCACCGTTGGGATGCCCAGGTTTCTTTTCTTTCCGTTCTCTTTTGGGATTTCTACCCTTCGAACGGGATTTGGGCGATATCTGCCCGCCAGGATTTGTTCCTTGATGGTTTCACCGTTTTCTTTGAGATATTGTAGAAGTTCATCTACGCCCATCCCGTCGATTCCGTGTGAACCTTTATTCGCTTTGACTCTTTTGAACGCTTCGTTCAAATTGTCTCTGCTTATGATTTTCTCAAGTAACCTTTCCTTCGACTCGTTTGCGTTGGTGTCGTCGGTTTCAGCTATCCTCTCAGGAACGTGCACTCCCGCATATCCTTCGTGTTCCGCACTATTCTTTTGCGGTGAGCCTTCCGTTGGAAGTTGGCTGCCCTTATCTCCTGTTTCGGTAACATTCATTGACGACCACCTCCTAAGGTTCAGCCCTTCCCTCAAGCCGTCGACTGCTCGAGGTACTATGGCGTCTGCTGACTTCTCATGATAAATCTTGTTTCAACCGTGATTCGAATGTCATCTTCTCACGTCCATGAGACCTCCCACGGTAAGACGACTCACTTTCCTCCCATATACCCGCATCATTTACACCGGAATGTCCGTGTAGTGTATTGGACTTTGCTTTGTCTCGCAAGCTTGTCCCATTCCATATGCCTGATGATGTTCGTGTTCCTCGGGCCGGGATTTTGCCTCCAGCTTCCTTCAGATTCCACCTCACGGTGGACACCCTTGCTCTTGGCTAGTGGTTGGCCACTACCAGCCCCCACAGCGGACTTTCACCGCCTAGTTAGTCGCCATGCGTGGCGCACGAGAAAAAGGGAGCCGTCATCGCCAGACGGCTCCCTTCCCTTTTTCCACACTTATCTCTCCAGCAAGGAGTAGACAAATGCCTTTTCCTGCTCAGTCAGTTCCACGAGCGGCAGCCGCACGCCGCCTGCCGCTACGCCCAGCTTCTCCAGTGCAGCCTTGGTAGGCCCGGGGCTCGGGTACGCGAACAAGCCTTCAAAAACAGGCAGCAGCTTGCGATGAAGCGCGGCCGCCTGCTTCAGTTCGCCCTGGAAAAAGGCCGCTATCATCTCCGTCATCTCCCGGCCCACGACGTGGCTGGCGACACTGACGACGCCGACGCCGCCAATCGCGAGCACAGGCAGGGTCAATCCGTCATCGCCGCTGTACAGCTCAAAGCCTTCCGGGGCATGCTCGATAATCGTCGCCATTTGGGACAGATTGCCCGATGCTTCCTTGACGCAGACCACATTCGGCAGCTCGGCAAGCCGCAGGGTCGTCTCCGCCGTCATGTTTACACTCGTCCTGCCCGGGACATTGTACAGCATGACCGGCAGCTTGACGGACTCCGCCAGCGCCTTGAAATGCTGATAGATGCCTTCTTGGGAAGGACGGCTGTAGTATGGCGTGACCAGCATGACGCCGTCGACGCCGAGCTGTTCCACCGCTTGCGTAATCTGAATGCTGGATGCTGTGTCATTGCTCCCCGTTCCGGCGATGATGTGGCATTTTCCCTTCGCGTAGGAGACGACATGCTTGAACAATTCCAGTTTTTCCTCGGCGGAGAGCGTCGGCGACTCTCCTGTCGTCCCGCTGACGACGAGCGCTTCCGTCCCTGTCGCCAGCAGATGGTCTATCAGGCGTTCGGTTTTTTCGCAATCGACTTTCAGTTGCTCATCAAAAGGGGTTACCATCGCGGTAACCAGTCGGCCAAAACGTGCCACTGCCCCCAACTCCTCTTTCTGTACTTACCCGTGAACTTATAGGTGTCCGTTATGCAATTGAAATTGGTGATGAAGGGAGCGTACGGCCCGAACCATGTCTTCCTCATGCACCAGAACCCATATGGTGGTATGGGAGTCCGCAGACTGCAAGATCGGTATATCTTCATGCGTGAGAGCTTCCACGATCTGTGCCATGACCCCGGGTACGCCTGTCATGCCGGCCCCGATGACGGACACCTTGGCGCAATGGGGCAGTAGCTGCGGCTCATAGCCCATATCATGCAGGATATGAGAGGCTTTTTCCGCCATCTCGTCATGTACGGTATAGGCTACTCCCAGCGGGTTCACGTTGATAAAGTCTACGCTGATGTTATTCTTGGCCATGGCCTTGAATACCTGCAGCTGCGTGTCATAACGGCCATCCTTGTTGGCGACCTTGATCTGTGTAATGTTCGGCACGTGGGCGATGCCCATCACCAGACGGTCATGCACGGTATAGCCCATCCGTCTGATCTCCAGCAGATTGGTCACCAACGTCCCGGGGTCATCTGAAAACGTGGATCTGACGCGAATCGGGACATTTGCCTGCATGGCAATTTCGACAGCTCGCGGATGAATCACTTTCGCCCCCAGATGAGCCATGTTGCAAATTTCTGCGTATGTGACACTCGTCAGCGGCTGTGCTTCCTCGACGATCCGAGGGTCTGCCGTCATGATGCCGTTTACGTCGGTAAAGATATCGACCATCTCTGCATGCAGCGCCACCCCAAGTGCTGTAGCGGTCGTATCGCTTCCGCCACGGCCGAGAGTCGTGATCTCCCAGTCCAGGGTGCGTCCCTGAAATCCGGGAACGATCACCACTTTGCCTTCACTGAGCTCCTGCAGGATCCGCGCAGGATCGATCGTCAGGATCTGGGCGCTGGTAAAATCCTCGCTGGTGACAATATTAGCTTGCCCACCGGTCAAGATGGTAGCCGGGATTCCCTGGGCACCCAGCATGCTGCATATCACCGTCGCCGAGATAATTTCACCGGTGTGCAAAAGCAAATCCGTCTCTCGTTTTGGCAAACCATTGCCATTGCTTCGGACCAGTTGCAACAGGGTGTCGGTGGCATACGGGTCGCCTTTGCGCCCCATCGCCGACACGACAACGACGAGGGCATAGCCTTCGTCGAGCGCTCTCTTCATATGGGTAATAGCCCTGATTCGGCAATCTTCTGACGTGAGTGAAGACCCCCCGAATTTCTGGACGAGTATTTTCACAAACCTCTCCCCTATGCTCGTGCTTTGATGAGTTCTTCCGCAATTTGTACGGTATTCCAAGCAGCACCTTTGAGAAGGTTGTCAGAAACAATCCACATGTGAAGGCCTCTTTGGTGAGTCAGGTCTCGACGCAAACGTCCCACAAACACATCCAGTTTGCCTGTAGCCTCTGTAGCCAATGGATAGCGCTGGTTTTCCGGATCGTCGACGAGAACGATGCCTGGCGCTTTTTCCAGGAGGGCTTTCACTTCCTCCAGATCGTAGTCCTGCTTCAGCTCGACATAGACGGATTCGCTATGCCCGTAGACGACAGGAATCCGAACGCAGGTAGCCGATACAGCCACACTCTCGTCGCCAAAAATCTTCTTCGTCTCATTCGTCATCTTCATTTCTTCAAAGGTAAAGCCATTCTCGGTAAATACATCGATTTGCGGAATCGCGTTGAATGCGATTTGATGATGAACCGGCAGCTTTCCGACCGGAAGCACCTTGCACTCGGGCTCTTTTCCGTCCAGCACGTCGCGGGACTGAGTGAGCAGCTCTTCGATGGCAGATGCTCCCGCACCGGATACGGCCTGGTACGTCGAAACGATAATGCGATCTATTCCATAGCGATCATACAGGGGTTTCAAAGCGGCTACCATTTGAATTGTCGAGCAATTCGGGTTAGCAATGATACCCTTGTGGGCAAGAGCGGCGTCCATGTTCACTTCCGGTACCACCAGCGGTACTTCTGGGTCCATCCGGAATGCGCTGGTGTTGTCGATCACGACGGCACCGTGGCGGACGGCATGATGAGCCAGTTCCTTGCTGATCGCTCCGCCTGCGCTAAACAGGGCGTAGTCTACGCCAGCAAAGCTGTCGGGAGTCGCTTCTTCCACCACGACTTCCTGACCCTGAAACTTGACCGTCTTGCCTGCCGAACGGCTGGACGCAAGCAGCTTCAACTGCTTCACCGGAAAATTCCGCTCTTCTAAAATCCTGATCATTTGCTGCCCGACTGCGCCGGTTGCACCGACCACAGCAACATTGTAGGTCAGCTGGTTCGCCATCTTTTACTCTCCTCCTAATCGCGATCGTACTTTGTCTGTTTTAGTATTGAAATCTTTCTATTAACAAGGGTTGCAATTGTCGGCCTTCTAACGCAGCTTCGCAGGTTTCCAGAATCAAATCCATACGAGCGACCAGCGAGGTTGGTTTTTTATCAGGCGCATCCTGTCCGAATGGGACAAAGTAGATGTTCTTGGCAGCCAGCAGTTTGGCAATATTCGCAGCGTTCAGCCCGAGTCCGTCATTGGTGGAGATGGCAACGACCACAGGTCTCTGATTGCGCATCGTCGCCTTGGCCGCCATCAACACGGGACTGTCCGTAATCGCATTGGCCAGACGGCTGGTCGAATTCCCTGTGCAGGGTGCGATGACCATCACGTCGAGCAGCTTTGACGGTCCCAAAGGCTCCGCCTCCGGTATCGTCGTGATCAGCTTTTCTCCCGTGATGTCTATCAATTGCTGCTGCCAGCTCTCCGAGGTCCCGAATCTGGTATCGGTCGTCATGATGGTCGTGGTGACGATCGGGATCACGCGAGCGCCGGCATCTACCAAGCGCTTGATTTCCGGCATGGTTTCCTCAAACGTGCAGTGAGACCCGGTTAACCCGAAACCGATGGTTTTTCCCTGAAGTTTAGTCATGCTGATTCCCCCTGGTTATCGATTGCTCCCCGATAAGACGCGACAAGGTGTGAGCTAAAATCTGTCCGGCTGTTTTGGGTGCGACGATACCAGGCAATCCGGGTGCAAGCAATGCTTTAATACCACGTCTTTCGGCGTAACGAAAATCTGTTCCTCCTGGTTTGGAAGCCAAATCGAGGATAAAGGCAGTCTGTGGCATCTGAGCGATCACTTCCGCCGTCAGAACGAGCTTCGGGACCGTATTGAAGATAAAATCGGCATTGTGAACCTGCTGCTTGAGTTCGCTCATATGAAAGGGCTCAAGCCCCATTTCAAAAATACGTGCTAAGTGTTCCTGACGTCTCGCTCCCACGCGAACTTTTGCCCCGAGAGAATGAAGCGCACGCGCCATGGACATGCCTGTCCGTCCTAACCCAAGCACAATGGACCTGGAACCGTGAATCGTGATGTCCGTATTTTGAATCGCCATCATCAACGCCCCCTCCACTGTAGGAATGGAGTTGTAGATGGCCACATCATCGCGTTCCAGGAGCTCCACCAGCTCAATTTTCTGTGCCGACAGCAAATCTTTCAGATAGGACTTGGCCATACCCGTGTATACGACACAGTGCTTGGGAAGACTCGCTGCGTGCTCCTCCAACAGCTGTGGCGGATTGGAGCAAAAGATGCTTTCCACATAGCCATTTTCATCCGAACCCACAATAGGCAGAATGAGAGCATCAACGTCTTTCAACACATCGCATGTTAATGGTTTTTTCGTTGCCCCGGTGAAGATGCTTTCCAGATTGTCGAAGCCGATCAGCGTGACTGTCGCATCCAGTTGAATGCACCGCTTGATCACTTCCAATTGGCGAGCGTCACCGCCGACAAAGGCAACATGTTTGCCCGTTAGCATGCTGCGTTCCCCTTTCCACACATTTTACTGCATTAAACGATCGAAACGCAAAGGTTTTCCGTGTGAAAAAGATAACGGAAGCGTTACGGTCTAAACCATCGTATTCGCTTTTTGCGGGTTAGGTGACTTGTGTGGTCTCTATTTTCCTTCCTGCAGCACCTGATTTTTATTAACATGAATGATGACCATATCTTCGCCGATCGTTACGACAGCTTCCCACGGGATCACCATCTCCTCGCGTTTTTTTCCAAAGCCAAAGAAGCTGGTTCCCGGCAGGATGATCGCGTTGATTTTGCCCGTCTCCGAATGGATCTCCAGATCGGAGTCGCCGATGACGCCCAGGCGCTCGCCATTATCCAATCCGATAATCTCTTTTCCGCTCATCTCGCTTAACCGCATGCCCGTGGCCCCCTTTGCGTGCCGTTGTCATTCCCCGGAAATAGCCGCTTTGTGCGGACGATGGCCCGAACCAGCCCGGGGAGTCCTCCCCCTCCCTTACGTTTCAGGCTCGTCAGCATTTCCGTTTCTACTTGTATACGAAAAAAAACCCGGCATATGCTGGGTTTTTTCCCGGCCACCAGCTAGCGATGGGGCCTCCTAGAGAAGAATATCGCTTTTGACATTCTGCGGGAAGCCATCCAGCGGGCTTACCATCGCCATGGCGAGCTTCGAGCGGAATAACTGCTGGGCGACGGCGTGCACGGATTCATGCGACACGCGGTCAATCTTGGCGATAATCTCGTCGAGACTGAGATGGCGTCCGAGCAGCAGTTCGTTCTTGCCGAGACGGCTCATCCGGCTGTTGGTGCTCTCCAGGCTGAGCATCAGACTTCCTTTCAATTGTTCCTTGCCTTTTTTCAATTCCTTCTCCGTAATGCCGTGATCCGCTACATCCCGAAGCACATGGGCGACGATGTCGAATACTTGTCCAACCTGTTCAGGGGCGGTTCCGGTGTACACAGTAAAAGTCCCCGCTTCTTTAAAAGAAGAGTGGTACGAGTAGACTGAATAGGCAAGTCCTCTCTCTTCGCGAATCTCCTGAAAGAGACGGGAGCTCATGCTGCCGCCCAGCACGTTGTTGAGCAGGATCAGCGAATAGGTATCTTCGTGGCCCACCGGAAAGCCCGGCAGCGAGATGCACAGATGGGCTTGCTCCGTCGCTTTGTGATGCGCGATGGTATTGCCGAGAAAGACAGGCGCTTTGATGTCAGGCAGGGTGGAGCGGCGGTCCAGTGCCGAAAAGCGGCGCTTGATGTCTTCAATCAGCGCGTCGTCAAAGTTGCCCGCTACGGTCACGACGGTGTTGGCCGGCAGGTAATGGCCGTCGATGTAGTGCAGCAGATCGTCACGAGACAGCGAGCGAAGCACGTCATCTATGCCGAGGATCGAATAGCCCAGGGAATGGTCTCCGTAGCAAGCCCGGGCGATCAGATCATGGACCAGATCATCCGGCGTATCTTCGTACATGCTGATTTCCTCGATGACGACATTTTTTTCTTTTTCCAGCTCTTCTCCGTCAAAGACAGAGTTGAAATACATATCGGCCAGGATATCCAGCGCGATCGGCGCATGCTGATCCAGTATACGCGCGTAATAGCACGTGTACTCTTTGGAGGTGAAGGCGTTTACATTCCCGCCAATTTCATCGAAAGTCTCCGCGATTTCCTTTGCCGAGCGGTTCGTCGTCCCTTTGAAGAACATATGCTCGAGAAAATGAGAGATCCCGTTATCCTTTTCCGTCTCGAATTTGGATCCGGTGCCCACCCATAAACCCAAGGCCACAGAGCGAACGGACGGAATTTTCTCCGTGATAATGCGCAGCCCGTTCTCACATGTATGTCTTTGTATCACATAAACCCTCCTCGGTTACTATCCATCTCTAAGAAGCTTCTGTTATTTGGTAAACAAGTTTTACTATAACAAAATTCACCTGTTCCCACAACAAAGGGGGTGTTATTTTAACCGCTGGCTGGAGATGAGCTCCGAGACGGGAACCGGAGCAAGGCCTTTTTCTTTGGCATCGCGGATCATTCTGTCCAGACCGGCCGCGGTGGGTGCGGTCGGGTGCATCAGGACGAGAACGCCGTTGTCCATCTTCGCCCGGACGCGCGCGACCATCTGGTCCACCGGCGGCTTTCGCCAGTCGACCGTATCCGCTGTCCAGAGAATCGTCTTCATCTGGAATTCGTTTTTGGCCAGATCGACCACGGTCTGATTAAAGGAGCCGGACGGCGGCGCAAACAGCGTCGGCTTCACGCCCAGCGTCTTTTCGATCACATTTTGTGTCTTGGCGATTTCCATGCGCATGCGCTCTGTGCTGATTTTCGCCATATCCGGATGCGAATAGGCGTGATTGCCGATCTCATGTCCCCGCTCGGCAATTTTTTTCGCCAGCTCCGGGAAGCGCTTTACCCATGATCCATCCAGGAAGAAAGTCGTCTTTACCTCGTGCTTATCCAGCGTATCGAGGATCGGATCGAGGAACTCATTTCCCCAGGCGACATTGATCATGAAAGAGATCGCGGGCTTCCTCGGATTTCCCCGATAGATAGGATGTGCGCCGAGCTGCTCCAGCTGCACGGCCGGAGGCACTTCTTCGAGCACGAGGGATTGCGGCCCCGCGGCTTCCCCGCTCCGCAGCTTTTTCAGCGAGGCTTCTACATTGACGGCCACTCCGTTATACCCGGGGATCGCCCTCCAGATGCGGTCGATTCGGGCGTCGATCGGCGCTTCCTCGACGCCTTGCCGCCACTGCTCGATTTGCTTGCGCAGCTCCTCGTCCCTATTCCCGCTGTCCGACGGGCCGCTCGCGGTGTCCGGGTCGACTGTTTGATGGGCCGGATTTGCCGGGAGCTTGACGACGTCTATGTATTGATCGATGGGCTGATAATTCAGGAGAAAAGCAAGCAGCACGGCGGAGCCGATCGTAAACAGAACTCTTTTGATCACTGCTTGATTCATCGGGATGCCCCTCCTTTACCGAACACGGTACAAGTCCTTTTTGTCCAATGTATGTGCAGGAGGGAAAAGATAGAAGGCAAAAGAAAAAGCTTCCGTACGCGAAGAAATCTTCGAGTGACGAAGCCTTTTGTTGTTGGTTATTCTGCTTGCACCGCTGCATTTTTGGCAGCCTGCTGTTCTTTCAGTACCGCTTTGCGAGAGAGATTGACCCGGCCTTGGTCGTCAATTTCTGTGACTTTGACCATGATCTTGTCGCCCACGGCCACGACGTCTTCTGTCTTGGCTACGCGCTCTTCCGCCAGCTGCGAAATATGGCAGAGCCCTTCTTTTCCGGCGAACAGCTCGACGAATGCCCCGTATTTCTCCACACGCTTCACCGTGCCCAGATAGGTTTGTCCGACTGCTACCTCGCGCACCAAATCTTCGATGATCTGTTTCGCACGCAGGTTCGCTTCATGGTCAACCGACGCGATGAAGATGCGGCCGTCTTGCTCGATGTCGATCTTGACCCCGGTTTCGTCGATGATCTTGTTGATCACGCGGCCTTGTGGTCCGATCACATCGCGAATCTTGTCCGGATTGATCTGCATGGTGAGGATCTTCGGCGCATACGGCGACAGTGTCGCACGCGGTTCGGAGATGGTGCCGAGCATATGCTTGAGGATCGCTAGTCGTCCTTCTCTGGCTTGCTCCAGAGCTTGCTCCAGGATCTCGCGGTTGATGCCGGCGATTTTGATATCCATCTGAATCGCAGTAACGCCTTTTTCGGTACCGGCTACTTTGAAGTCCATGTCGCCGAGGTGGTCTTCCATCCCTTGGATGTCGGTCAGGATGGAGAAGGTCTCTCCGTCATCGCTCATGATCAGACCCATGGCAATCCCTGCTACCGGCGCTTTGATCGGCACCCCTGCATCCATCAGCGCGAGCACGCTGGCGCAGATCGAAGCCTGCGAGGTAGATCCGTTCGATTCGATGACCTCCGACACCAGACGGATGGTATACGGGAACTCCACCTCAGACGGGATGATCGGCTCGATCGCACGCTCCCCGAGTGCACCATGCCCGATTTCACGGCGTCCCGGCGGGCGAAGCGGTCTCGCTTCTCCGACACTGTACGGCGGGAAGTTGTAATGGTGCATGAAGCGCTTGGTTTCCTCGAGTCCGAGTCCGTCCAGGATTTGCACGTCACCCAATGCACCCAGTGTGCAGACGCTGAGCGCCTGTGTCTGGCCGCGTGTAAAGAGACCGGAGCCGTGCGTCCGCGGAAGTACGCCGACTTCGCTGGAGAGTGCGCGGATTTCATTCAGTGCTCGTCCATCCGGCCGGATTTTTTCCACGGTGATCAGACGGCGCACTTCTTCCTTGACGATATTGCCCAGCACTTCTTCGATAACCTTTTCCTGCTGTACGTAGGCTTCCGGATCCGCTTCGGCAAAATGCTGCTTGGTCTCTGCCTTGATCGCGTCGATCGCGTCATACCGCGCCTGTTTTTCTTCGATGCGGATGGCTTCCTTCAACCGCGCTTCGGCATAGTCACGGACAGCTTTGTTCACTTCTGCATCGACTTCATGCAGGACGACCGCCATTTTTTCCTTGCCGATTTCGGCGACGATCTTGTTTTGGAACTCAACCAGCTGCCTGATTACATCGTGTCCGGTCATGATCGCTTCCAGCATGACCTCTTCCGGCACTTGATCGGCACCGGCTTCCACCATGTTGATCGCCGTGTGCGTCCCGGCCACTACCAGGTGAATATCGCTCTTTTCCATTTGCTCCACAGTCGGGTTGACGACCAGTTTGCCGTCGACACGCCCGACGATCACACCGGCGATCGGTCCGTCAAACGGGATTTCCGATACGCATAATGCAGCCGATGTACCGATCATGGCGGCGATTTCCGGAGAGCAGTCCTGATCCACAGACAGAACGGTGTTCACCACTTGTACATCATGGCGGAATCCTTCAGGGAACAGCGGGCGGATCGGGCGGTCAATCAGACGGCTTGCCAGAATCGCCTTTTCGCTGGGACGGCCTTCCCGCTTGATAAAGCCTCCAGGGATTTTTCCTACCGCGTACAGACGCTCCTCGTAGTTGACAGTCAAGGGAAAGAAATCGATCGGCTTCGCTTCCTTTGATACCGTCACGGCTGAAAGGATGGCCGTATCGCCGTACCGAACCAAGACCGAACCTTGCGCTTGCTTTGCCATTTTGCCAAATTCCAGCGTCAGTTTGCGGCCTGCCAGTTCAAAGTCGTATGTACGGAATTGTTGCTCCATGTTGCTAGCAGTCCTCCTTTGCGTCATTGTGCACGTACACAATCATTTTCTCTCTATATGTATTATTTCCTGCCGCGCTTAAAATTAAATGGGTAGCTTTGGCAGCGGATTTGGATAATAGAAAAAGCGGGATGAACCCGCTTTTCCTCCTGAATACAAACTAGCGACGCAGACCAAGACGGTTGATCAGTTCGCGATAACGTGGAACATCCAGTTCGCGCAGATAACCCAACAGGTTACGGCGTTGACCTACCATTTTCAGCAGACCACGACGGCTGTGGTGGTCTTTTTTGTGCGTACGCAAATGCTCGTTCAGATTGTTGATGTTTTCCGTCAGGATAGCGATCTGAACCTCTGGAGAACCGGTGTCATTTTCATGAATGCGGTACTCTTGAATCAGCTGTGCTTTACGTTCTTGAGACAATGCCATCTTGACTCACCTCCTCATTTATATCCCCGCAGCCTAGTTTGCCGTCGGTGAGAATCGGACAACCAAGCAGTGGGTTGTGTGTACAACGTTATGAATTATAGCACAGAGGCCCGGCAAAAGCAAAGAGATTGTAAATGGAGCTGTTTTTCGGACGAATCGTATCTCACACCGAGCCTTCCGCAAATTTGCGCTTGGCCAGGAGAACGTCCTTTTGAATCTGAGCGATCAGCGCTTCTACACCAGAAAATTTTTGTTCATCTCTGATAAAAAACAAAAGCTCTACTTCTACCTGCTTGCCATAAATCTCGCGCTCAAAGTCAAAAATGTGCACTTCCAACGACTTTTCTTTCTTCTCCAGCTCGAAAGTCGGCTTGATCCCGACATTCATCACGCCGGGATACGCGTGGCCGTCTACGATCATGCGGACCCCGTAGACCCCGTTTTTGCCAATCAGATAGGGGCTGGATACGCGGACGTTGGCTGTGGGAAAGCCGATCGTCCTGCCCCGCTTGTCCCCGTGCACGACTTCCCCGCTGATCTTGTAAGGGCGTCCCAGAAGATGGCGGGTCTGCTCGACGTCTCCATGATGCAGGTATTCGCGGATGACGGTACTGCTCACTTTTTCGCCGAGACGGTTGACCGGACCGATGATATCCACTTCGTACCGGCCCTTCGCCAGCTTTTGCAGGGTCTGCGCTGTGCCCATTCCGCGATAGCCGAACGTGTAGTCGAACCCGACTACGACATGGCGGCATCCCAGCGGCAACAGGCATTCCTCGATAAAATCCTCCGGGTAGACAGCGGCAAACGAGATGTCAAAACGGACGATGTACACCAGGTCGACGCCCATCTTTTCCAGCTGCTCCAGCTTTTCGGCCAGCGGCGTGAGGTACTGCGTGTACCCGGTCTGTCCCAGGACTTCGCGAGGATGGGGATCAAAGGTCATGACCGCGCTCTTCCAGCCGTTTGCTTTGGCTGTGTCGATTGCTTTTTGAATCACGCGGCGATGACCGATGTGCACGCCATCAAAATACCCCAGAGCAATCGCGCAGGGGACCGGTTCCAAATCGGTTGGCAACGGGTATGTCAGAGAAATTGTTTTCACGGTTACACCTCGGGTGGAAAGACTTTTTCAGCCTTTGCAAAAAGGCCCTTGGGCCCCCGACAAACGCGGTGGATGCCCAGCAGCTGCCCCTCGGAAAAGAGGCAGATCAGCGAGCCTTCTTCCGCCTGAAGGCCGGGCAGTGCGGTCGTCAGGCCATTGAGCACCGCCCGTTTCCGCTCTGGTGCGATTTCATAGCGAGGCAGAAAAGACAGCGCATCCGGGATGGCGATGACATGCTGCTGCACATCCTCCCCCGCCTCCGCCTGCGCTTGCAGGGTCTCCAAAGGAATCGCTTGCTGCTCGTGGAAAGGGCCGCTCTTGACGCGCCGCAACTGCTTCATATGGGCAGGATAACCCAGAGTGCGTCCCAGGTCAACACATAAGGTGCGGACATACGTTCCTTTGGAGCAGGTGCAGGAGAAGTGGACGTCGACAAACTCCCCGTCCCCTTTGACAGCATGCAAATCCAGCTCGTAGATGGTCACCACCCGGGCGGGCCGCTCGATGACGATGCCTTCCCGCGCGAGATCGTACAAGCGCTTTCCCTGTACTTTTACCGCTGAGTACATGGGGGGTGTCTGCTCGATTTCCCCGATGAACCGCGAAAAGACGGACTGCATTTTTTCCTCAGTCATCTCGCCATCGATCACCGGCTTCCGCTCGATAATTTCACCGGTGGCATCTTCCGTCGTCGTCGAGGAGCCGATTCGCATGATCACGTCATAGCGTTTGGGCATTTCCTGCAGGTATTCGACCAAACGGGTGGCATGACCGATACAGATAGGCAGGACACCCGTAACCTCCGGATCCAGCGTTCCGGTATGGCCTACCTTTTTGGTGCCGAAGATGCGGCGGATGCGTGCGACGCAACCATGGGAGGTCATCCCTGCCGGTTTGTCTACGACGATGACGCCGTGAACTTGGCTCACCCTCGCTCACTTCCCATCGCTTCGCCCACGAGGGCCAGAACCTGTCTTTGCACCTCTTCAAGCGATCCCTTCACCGTGCAGCCCGCCGCCTTGGCATGTCCGCCGCCGCCCAGCTTCTTGGCGAGCTCAGCCACATTGACATAGCTGCGTGCACGGAAGCTGACTTTGATCACGTCGGGTTCCGCTTCCACGAAAGAGATCCCGACCTCGACACCCTCAATGTTGCGGCAGTAGTTGACCAGGCCGCCTGCATCTTCTCTGTCCGCTCCGGTCTCCGCCAGATCCTGCCTGCTTACCGCTACGGAGGCGACCTGGTTTTGGTGCGACAGCTCGAGGCGGGCCAAAGCCCGGCGCAAAATATGTACATGGCCGAGCGTGATCACTTCCAGACAGCGCTCCGCAACATCGCCGGGGTTTACCCCGTACGCCAGCAGGCGAGCCGCGCTTTCCATCACATGGGGCGTCGTATTGGAATAACGGAATCCGCCGGTATCGGTCAAAAGACCGGTGTACAGGCACAGCGCCAGATCCGGCTGCATCGGGAAATCTCCGGCCACCGTCAAATCGTAGAGGATTTCTGCGGTCGCTGCCGCATCGGTGCGGATCAGATTCAGCGTACCAAAGCTGTCATTTGTGGGATGGTGATCGATATTCAAAAGTTCGGCATCTGAGGCAAACAAATGCTCGACCCGGCCCATCCGCGAACGATCTGCACAATCCACAGCAATAACCGCTGAAAAGGTATCCTCCAGCGGTGATGCCGACAGATTGCGAATCTGCTCGAAGCCCGGCAAAAACGAAAACTTGGCGGGAGTGTCCCCTTCGTTAATTACGGTATAGGATTTGCCCAGATCTTTCAGGATGTGGGCGACGGCCAATGCGGAACCGGTCGCATCGCCGTCGGGACTGATGTGAGAAAGCACCAGGAAACGATCATGCGCCCGCAAGAAGCGGGCCGCTTCCTCCAGCGAACGGGTGTAATCACTCATCCTGTTTGGCTCCTTTTTCTCCATCCGTGGAGATTTCACGCAAGATGGTTTCAATTTTGCTTCCATAGTCAATGGATTCATCCAATTTGAAGACAAAATCCGGAATATGGCGGAGCTTTACGCGCTTCCCGATCTCCGTGCGCAGATACCCTTTTGCCTTTTGCAAACCGGACAAAGAGGCTTTCCGCTGCTCTTCACTGCCAAAAATGCTCACGTATACCTTTGCCAGCTGCAAATCGCTGGTAACCTCCACATCCGTCACCGTCACAAAGCCGATGCGCGGATCCTTCAACCCCCGCTGCAGCAGAACGCTGAGTTCTTTTTTGATTTCTTCGCCCACCCGGCTCATTCTCGTTTTGTTCATGCTCATGCCTTTCACCTCCGCTGGCCTGTTAATCGTAGTATTCCGTTTCCGCGTGGATCAACTCCACGCCCGGATACGTCTCCACCAGTCGTATCATTGCCTGAACCTGGTTGGACAAAAAGGACATTTCATTGGCAACGGCAGCGATACCAATTTCGGCACGCTGCCATTGTTCCAGGTAGGCCAGTTCAGCAGCGGAGACATGGAAGCGGCTCCGCAGCTTTCCCAAAATGCTTTTGACGATGGCCCGTTTTTCTTTCAAGTTTTGACAGGCAGGCAGAAACAATTGAATCCGCACACCCGCTATCATTATTGCTGCTTCACTTCTTCCATGACGAAGGCTTCGATGACGTCGCCCACTTTGATGTCATGGAAACGTTCCAGGGTCAGACCGCACTCATAGCCCGCAGCAACCTCTTTCGCGTCGTCTTTGAAACGTTTCAGTGTTTCCAGTTTTCCTTCGTAGATGACGACGCCTTCACGAATCAGGCGAGCACCGGCATCACGGGTGAGCTTCCCTTCTGTCACATAGCAGCCTGCAATATTCCCCACTTTGGAGACTTTGAAGACCTCGCGGATTTCCGCTTGGCCGATGATGGCTTCTTTGTAGACAGGGTCAAGCATCCCTTTCAACGCCTGTTCGATCTCTTCGATGACGGTGTAAATGACGCGATGCAGTCGGATGTCGATGCTCTCCTGCTCCGCCATGTTCCGCGCATTCGGCTCCGGACGGACGTTAAAGCCGATCACGATCGCATTGGAGGCATTCGCCAGAGTGATATCGGATTCCGTAATCGCGCCCACGCCCGTATGGATGATCTTCACGCGGGTGCCGTTGACATCGATTTTTTCCAGAGAACCGCGGAGGGCTTCAACGGAGCCTTGGACGTCCGCCTTGACGATCAGGTTCAGTTCTTTGATGTCGCCTTCCTGGATGTGCTGGAAGAGGTCATCCAGAGATACGCGCGTATTGGCACGGCGCTCGGACTCACGCTGCTTCGCTGCCCGTGCTTCCCCGATCGAGCGCGCTTTCTTCTCGTCTTCGAAAACCATAAACTGATCGCCTGCTTGCGGTACATCATTCAAGCCGGTAATCTCGACTGGCGTGGACGGGCCTGCTTCTTTCAGACGGCGTCCCTTGTCGTTCACCATCGCGCGGACGCGTCCATAAGCGGAACCGACGACGATCGGATCTCCTACACGCAGCGTACCGTGCTGCACCAGAACCGTAGCGACAGGACCGCGCCCTTTGTCCAGCTCGGCTTCGACAACGGTACCGCGAGCGCGTTTGTCCGGATTTGCTTTTAATTCCTGCACCTCAGAGACGAGCAGGATGTATTCGAGCAGCTCCTCAATCCCTTGACGATGCTTCGCGGAGATCGGGGAGAAAATCGTGTCGCCGCCCCATTCTTCCGCGACCAGCTCGTACTCGGTCAGCTCCTGCTTGATCCGGTCGATATTGGCTTCCGGTTTATCCACCTTGTTGATCGCGACGATGATCGGTACCTTGGCCGCTTTCGCGTGGCTGATCGCTTCTACGGTTTGCGGCTTGACGCCGTCATCGGCCGCCACGACCAGGATCGTGATGTCCGTGATCTGGGCGCCGCGTGCACGCATGGTGGTAAACGCCGCGTGACCCGGTGTATCGAGGAACGTAATTTTCTTGCCTTTGATTTCTACTTGATACGCACCGATATGCTGCGTGATGCCTCCCGCTTCTCCGGAGGCCACGTTCGCGGAACGGATCGCATCCAGCAGGGTGGTTTTCCCGTGGTCAACGTGACCCATGATAGTGACGACCGGAGGACGCTCCTTCAGGTCAGCCGGATTATCCACCTCTTCGATCGTCTCGAAATTGGTCTCGTCAATGACGATCTTTTCTTCTACTTCGACGTTGTACTCGCTACAGATGAGTTCGATTGCATCGCGGTCCAGATCCTGGTTGATGGTGGCCATGATGCCCAAATTAAACAACTTTTTGATGATTTCCGCCGGTTCCTTGCGAAGTTTCTTCGCCAGTTCGCCGACTGTCAAAGACTCTGTAAACGTGATCTTGGAAGGCGTCTCCAGTACCGGACGCTGCTGCTGATGGTCGCGGCCACCGTGTCTGCGGTTGTCCTGACGCTTGTTCCCGCCTTTGAACGGCTGGTTCTTTTTGCTGTCTTCAAAGGTTTTCTTTGGAGCTGGGGCTTTTTTGATCTTTTCCCGTTTTTCCAGGCTTACTTTGTTTGGAACGACAATTTTTTCTTCAAAATCCTCGCCCGTGCGAATCTCTTCTTTTTCTTGAACCGACGGCTCTGGCTGATTGGCTGGTTTGCGATCATGCGGTTTTGCAGATTGACTTCTCATATCGTTTGGTTTTCTCTCCTGATTCTTCCCCTGATTTTTTCCGTGCTGCGGTCGCGATTGATCTCCGCGCTGCCCGCCCGGACGGCTTCCTTGCTGGCTTCCTTGCTGTTGATTCCCCGGACGATCGCTCTTGCGCTGCTGGGTTTGCTGTTGCGGCGAGGCGGATGAACCGGGTCGGGCCTGCTGACCTTTCGCTTCGTCCCGCTTTCTCTCTTCCCGTTTGACCGGTTGAGCATCCCTCTGACCGGCAGTGCGCTGTTGCTCCTGCTTCGCGCCGCCCGCGCGCAGTTTGGCGAGATGATCCTCGATCTTCTTGATCATCCCCTCGTCCATGATACTCATATGATTTGCCACTTCTATATTTAATCTCTTTAGCAAATTGAGGATTTCCTTGCTGCTCATATTGTGCTGCTTCGCATATTCATACACTCGTGTCTTCATGAGATCACCCCTTCTGAATTATGTGAGCAGACGCTGTATACTTTCCGCCAGTTTCCCGTCTGTGACGGCAACCGTTACACGACCATCCTTTCCGATGGCGCGGCCGAGCTCGTAACGATCGGATGCCCATACACACGGCACTCCATAATGTGCGCATTTATCCTGCACTTTTTTGGATGTATTGGCAGAGGCATCGGCTGCGAGGAGCACCAGTCTGGCTTTCCCGCTTCGAACAGCCTCGACGACCAATTCTTCTCCGGTAATCACCTTTCGGGCCCGCATCGCCAATCCCAGTAATTGCGCTGCCTTGGGGATCATTGTCCCATCATCTCCAGCCATTTTTCACGAAACTCATCGTATTGTTCCTGGGTGACAGTCATGTTGAGAGCTCTCTCCAACACCTTTTTCCATTTGCCGGCCGCAAACGCATCCGGCCGCAGACAGCTTTCCTGGCGACAGACATAGGCGCCGCGTCCGGCCGCTTTGCCTGTCGGATCAATGATAATCCGCTCGTCGGGCGTGCGGACGACCCGGACCAGTTCCTTCTTCGGGAACATTTCTTGACAAACGATGCATTTTCGTAAAGGGATTTTCCTTTGTTTCATGGTTTATCTTACTCCGCCCCTTCAAAGCCTTCCTCTGCCTTCGGATAGTCAATGCCTTCCTGTTCGGCCTGCGATTCGCTCTTAATGTCGATCTTCCATCCGGTCAGTTTAGCTGCCAAACGGGCGTTTTGGCCGCGTTTGCCAATCGCGAGGGAGAGCTGATAGTCAGGGACGATCACCCTGGTTACTTTTTCCGCGGCATTTACTTCCACGTGCAGGACTTTTGCCGGGCTCAGCGAGTTGGCCACGTATTCGGAAGGATCCTCCGACCAGCGGACAATGTCGATTTTCTCGCCCTTTAATTCATTGACGATGGTTTGCACGCGCATGCCTTTCGGGCCCACACAGGCACCCACCGGATCGACGTCAGGATTGACGGAATGAACCGCGATCTTGGAACGGTCTCCCGCCTCCCGGGCAACCGATTTGATCTCGACGACACCGTCGTAAATCTCCGGGACTTCCAGCTCAAACAGACGCTTGAGCAATCCGGGATGCGTGCGGGAAACCACGATTTGCGGCCCCTTCGTCGTCTTCTCCACCTTGATGATGTACGCCTTGACGCGATCCTGAGACTTCAGATCGTCTGTCGGCATTTTTTCCGTGATCGGCATCACGGCTTCCGCTTTACCCAGATCGATGTAATAATTGCGCTGGTCCATGCGCTGTACGACGCCTGTCACGATGTCGTCCTCGCGCTCGATAAATTCGCTGTAGATCAGTCCGCGTTCGGCTTCACGGATGCGTTGGGTGACGACCTGCTTGGCTGTTTGAGCGGCGATGCGCCCAAAATCACGCGGCGTCACCTCAATTTCGACGATGTCATCCAGGCGGAAATTGGGGTCGATTTCCTGTGCTGCTTCCAGGGAAATCTCCAAGCGGGGATCCAGAACTTCCTCTACGACTGTCTTCCGCGCGTACACACGTACTTGCCCGGAATGCCGGTTCACGTCGACGCGAACGTTCTGGGCAGAGTTAAAATTTCTTTTGTAGCCTGAAATGAGGGCTGCTTCAATCGCCTCGATCAGTATGTCTTTGGAGATTCCCTTTTCTCTCTCAATGGCTTCCAATGCCTCGATAAAATCGGCGTTCATGATTTTCGTTGCCTCCTCCTTTACCCACCAAACACAGTATTAAAAGACAATCGCCATTCGGGCTGTGTCAATCTGCTCCCGTGCAATGACGTATGTTTTTTTCGTTTCTTTCACTCTCAGCTTGCCGTCCTCGAAGGAAATCAGCTCGCCTTCAAAGGTGGTTTCCCCTTCGATGGGCTCCTTCGTGGTGATATGTACGTGCCGGCCAACAGCTTTGCGAAAATCGTTTTCTTTACGCAGAGGACGTTCAGCTCCTGGTGAGGATACCTCCAGGAAGTATGCGGTCGGGATCGGGTCCACCTCGTCCAGCCGCTGGCTAAGCCGCTCGCTGACAAGGCCGCAGTCGTCAATGTCGATGTTTCCCGTTTCATTGTCGATGAACACGCGTAGAAACCAGTTGCTGCCTTCCTTTTTGTACTCGATCTCAACCAGTTCCAGTCCCAGCTCGTCGAGAATGGGCGTTACCAGGTCAGTGACGATGTCTGTTACCTTGCTCAAGCAAGTACCTCCTTATCAAAATGAAACATTGAGTATAGCCAGAAAGAAAGAGTGGGTTTCCCCACTCTCGATCTGCGCGTGTATAACCAGTATTTCCAAAAAAATTATAGCATAACAGGCTGTTGTTGACAACCGCGACAGAATAACCCGCCGCCGCTTCTGGACATATCGCCTGTTTCACCCCGTTTTAGAACAGGGAGAGCTGATTGGATTCCGGCAGCCCTTGCAAAGCCCCCTGCTCGTCCAGGTACTCCAGAACCGTCTTGGAGATGCGGGAGCGGGCCAAGAGATCTTCTTTTGACAGGAACTCGCCTTCTTCTCTCGCTTTGACGATCCCGATCGCCGCGTTGGTCCCCAGTCCGGGCAGGGCGTTGAACGGAGCGATCAGCGAGTTGCCGTCGATCAGAAACTTGGTCGCATCGGAGCGGTACAGGTCGACATTGGCAAATTTGAATCCGCGCTCCACCATTTCCAGTGCCATTTCGAGCACAGTCAGCAAAGCTTTTTCCTTCGGCTGCGCATCATGTCCTTTGCCCTCGATCTCCTCGATCTTTTGACGGATCGCGGAAGAGCCCTTAACCATCAGCGGGATGTCGAAATCATCGGCCCGCACGGTGAAGTATGTCGCGTAAAACTCCAGCGGGTAGTGCACCTTGAAGTAGGCGATGCGGACGGCCATCATGACGTAGGCGGTCGCGTGCGCCTTCGGGAACATGTACTTGATCTTCTGGCAGGACTGTATGTACCACTCCGGCACATTGTTTTTGCGCATCTCTTCCTGGTCTTCCTCCGGCACCCCTTTCCCTTTCCGGACGGACTCCATGATTTTAAATGCCCGCGACGGCTCCAGCCCTTTGTAAATCAGGTAAACCATGATGTCGTCACGGCACCCGATCACGTCCGGCAGGCGGCAAGTGCCGCTGCGGATCAAATCCTGCGCATTGTTCAGCCAGACGTCCGTCCCGTGGGAGAGACCGGAGATCTGCACCAGTTCGGCAAATGTCGTCGGCTTGGTGTCCTCCAGCATCTGGCGGACGAACTTGGTCCCGAATTCCGGAATGCCGAGCGTGCCCATGTTGGTCCCGATCTGCTCGGGGGTTACATTCAGCGCTTCGGTCGAGCTGAAGATGGACATCGTCGCTTTGTCATCCAGCGGAATGCTTTTGGGATCGAGACCGGTCAAGTCCTGCAGCATCCGGATGACGGTCGGATCATCGTGTCCCAGGATATCCAGCTTGAGCAGGTTGTCGTGAATGGAGTGGAAGTCAAAATGCGTCGTTCTCCATTCGGATTCATTGTCATCAGCCGGGTACTGAATCGGACAAAAATCCTCGATTTCCATATAGTCGGGAACCACGATAATTCCGCCGGGGTGCTGCCCCGTGGTTCTCTTGACGCCGGTACAACCGTTAACCAAGCGGGCGATCTCGGCGTTTCTGAGCGTCAACCCGCGCTCATCGGCGTACTTTCGCACGTAGCCGTAGGCCGTTTTTTCCGCGACGGTGCCAATCGTTCCCGCGCGGTACACATAGTCTTGGCCAAACAGCTCCTGCGTATATTTATGGGCCCGCGGCTGATACTCCCCGGAGAAGTTCAAGTCAATATCGGGAACCTTGTCCCCTTTAAATCCGAGGAAGGTCTCAAACGGAATGTCCTGTCCGTCCTTGGCCAGCTGCTCGCCGCAGACCGGGCAGACTTTGTCCGGCAAGTCAAAGCCGGAAGCAATCGAGCCGTCCGTAATAAACTCGCTGTGCTTGCAGGAAGGACAGCGGTAGTGCGGCGGCAGCGGATTTACCTCGGTGATCTCCGACATCGTGGCGACAAAGGAGGAGCCGACAGACCCCCGCGAACCGACCAGGTAGCCGTCGCGAAGAGACTTGGTTACGAGCCGCTGGGAGATCAGGTAGATCACCCCGAACCCGTGCTTGATAATGCTGTTCAGCTCTTTCTCCAGCCGGTTTTCCACCAGCTCCGGCAACGGATCGCCGTAGAGGCTTCGCGCCTTGTCGTAGCACATCTGGCGAAGCTCCTCGTCAGCCCCCTCGATGATCGGCGTGTACAGGCGATCCGGAATCGGGGAGACGTCCTCGATGCTGTCAGCGATCTCATTCGGCGCTGTCACCACCACCTGGCGGGCCGTCTCCTCCCCGAGGAAGGAAAAGGCATCCAGCATCTCGTCTGTCGTCATCAGATAGAGCGGCGGCTGATTGCCGGCATCATGGGAGCCTTGGGAGAGCAGAAAGACGTCGCGGAAAATATCATCCTGCGGATTGAGGAAATGGACATCTCCCGTCGCAACGACAGGCTTGCCCAGCTCCCGGCCGATCTCCACGATCATCTTGTGATACCCTTTCATCGTCTCCAGCGAGGGAATCTCCTCATTGCGGAGCAGCGGAGCGTAATGAGCGATCGGCTGAATCTCCAGATAGTCGTAAAACGCGGCGATTTCCTTAAGCTCCTCCCGCGATTTCCCGCGCAGGATGGATTGCATCAATTCTCCCTCTTTGCAGGCGGTGCCGAGGAGCAGACCCTCTCGAAACTTCACCAGCTGGCTGCGCTGGATGCGCGGCACGCGGTAGAATGTCTCCACATGCGATTTGCTGACCAGCTTGTAGAGATTTTTCAAGCCGGTCTTGTTTTGCACCAGGATCGTGGCGTGGAAGGGGCGTCCGCTTTTGTAGTCCACCTCGGCATTGCTCTGCTCGTTCAGGGCGGAGAGGCTCGTCAATCCGGCTTCGCGCATATCTTTCAGCATGTATTGGAACACATGGGCGAGCGCCACCGTGTCGTCGAGTGCCCGGTGGGCGTTAATCAGCTCGACGTTGAAACGCTTGGCCAACGTTCCCAACCGGTAGTTGCGCATTCCTTTGTACAGCATACGGGCCAGCGGCAAGGTGTCCAAGAACGGATTTTTCCATGTGTCCATGCCGATTCGCTTGGCACAGGCATTAATAAAGTTTTTGTCAAACTCGGCATTGTGGGCGACGAGGACAGCGTCTCCGGTAAATTCCTGAAAACGGCGGAGCACGACGTCGAGCGTTTCTTTGCCGCGCAGCATTTCGTTGGTGATGCCGGTGATTTCCGTCGTCTTCGGACCGATTTCCAGCCCGGGATCGATCAGCTCCGTCCATTTGTCGATGATTTCCAATCCCCGCATCTTCACGGCAGCAATCTCGATGATCGTATGCTCGGCCGCGTTCAGCCCCGTCGTTTCCGTGTCAAAGACGACGTATTCCGTGTTTTCATCGATGGCCCGGTCCAGCTCCGGCGTCAAATTATAGACGATGTCGACCCCGTCCTCGACGACGTACGCTTCCATCCCCAAGATGCATTTCAGATTGTTCTTTTTGGCGATGCTGTACGCTTCCGGGAAGGCCTGCACCACCCCATGGTCGGTAATGGCGATAGCCTTGTGGCCCCATTTGGCCGCAGTCGAGATCAGGGATTTGACCGAAGCCACGGCATCCAGAGCGCTCATCGGCGTATGGCAATGCAGCTCGACCCGTTTCTCCGACGCGGTATCCTTGCGCACCACCTGCTCGATCTGGTTGATGTCGTTGGCCATCAGGACGAGGTCGCGCAGGAAGGTGTCGTGCTGCACGCTTCCGCGAACCTTGACCCACATGCCGTCCTTCAGGGCTTCGAGCATCTTGACGTCTTCTTTGTCGCGGGAGAAAATCTTCACGGTCAAGGAATCGGTGTAATCCGTCAGGTTGAACGTCAGCAGGTGACGGCCGCTGCGCAGCTCTTTCAGCTCCACATTAAACACGGTTCCCTGGATCACGACGCGCCGTTCTTCTTCCTGAATCTCGTTGATCGGAATCGGAGCGTCCTTGATCTCATAGCCGATCATCAGCGTGCTGATCGCTTCTGCCTGCTCGCTGCCCTTGCTCTCTTTCTCCTGCTGAACCGCACTCATCACGACTTCGACGAGGGCGCGTTCCTCTTCCTCGCGTTGCTCCACAAAGGCTTTATACGCCTCATCGCTCTCTTCGGCGATAAACGTGAGCTTCGGCACGCAGCCGGTCGCTTTTTCAAAGCGCTGCGCGATTTCGTTGTCCGCCCGTTTCCGCTTGGCCATCTCCACGCTCATCTCTGTCGGCAGATAGACCTTGACCTCCTGTCCTTCTACCTGCCGGCGGGCGGTGCGCAGCGTAACCGCCAGTGAATTCAGGCTTTGCTCCAGGCTGGCAAGCACGACATCCCAGTACTCTTCCACAGCGAAAGGCACCGCGGGCTGCTCCTGATAGCGGATATGCGCATCGACGGCAGCCAGATGCGCGAAGGTTTGCCTCAGCCGCTGCATAAACGCGTGATACACGTCTGCCGGCAGCAGTCGCGCGAGCGTAAAGTAAAACACCCATTCCTTGTTCTGTCGGTATAATTCCAATTTGTCAATCCATCCATCAAGAAAAAATCGCTCCACCCAATCAGTTGGCAGGTCCATCTGCTTAACCAAGAGTGAGAAGCGATGCTTTTGTTCTTGCAACCGATCCACGGCAGCTACCACCTCAATCTTCCCAGCTTCGTGAAGAGTCAGACTCCTCCGTATGCGCAGGCACAAAAAAGTAAAGGGATACCCCCCTGATGACCAGGGGAATACCCCGACTAATTCGACAAATTCCGTGCTGATTCCTGCCTCTGATCAGGATGGAAACAAATTCGCTCCCGTCGCGTCTACACGGCCCAGCAGGGAGCGTACAAAGGCTGTCAGCTCGGTCAGCTTCACCTCATGTGCCTCTCCTGTACGGCGCACGCGCACTTCGACCAGTCCCTCTTCCGCAGCCTTGTCCGACACCGTGATGCGCAGGGGCAGACCGATCAGGTCGGCGTCTTTAAACTTCACGCCCGCCCGCTCCGGACGATCGTCATAGAGCACTTCGATCCCCGCGGACTCCAGAGATGCAGTAATCTGCTCACTCACCTGACGCTGCGCCTCTACTTTGGCATTTACCGGAATGACATGCACGTGGAATGGTGCAACAGAGACAGGCCAGATGATGCCGTGCTCATCGTTGTTTTGTTCGATCACCGCCGCCAGCGTACGGGAGACGCCGATACCGTAACAGCCCATGATCATCGGCTGACTCCGGCCGTTTTCATCGAGGAAAGTGGCCCCCATCGCCTGGGAGTATTTGGTCCCCAGTTTAAATACATGTCCGACCTCTACCCCTCGGGCGAATTTGATCAGACCGCCGCCTCGCGGACACTCGTCCCCTTCCATGATATTGCGCAGGTCGGCATAGCGGGAAACGGAAAAATCGCGTCCGGGCTGGACGTGAATCAGATGGTAATCCTGCTCGCCGGCGCCGGCTACCCCGTCATAGATATCTTGAACGAATTGGTCCGCCACGATCTCCAGCTTCTCCTGGTCGACCCCGACCGGTCCGACAAAACCAACGGGCATGCCGATCGCTTGCTGAATTTCCTGTTCCGAAGCCAATCCGACGTAGGTCGCGTCGTAGAGGTTTTTCAGCTTTACTTCGTTGATCTCATGATCGCCGCGAACCAGTACCATGACCAGTTTCTCGTCGATTCGGTAGACCAGGCTTTTGATGATCCGGCTGGCCTCTACCTGAAGCGATTGCACCAGCTGTTCGATTGTTTTTACCCCGGGCGTGTGCAGCTTTTCCACGGACGGTACGGCCGCATCCGGTTTGGGAGCCGGCTTGTACACCACTTCAGCCTTTTCCAGATTGGCTGCATAGTCCCCATCTTCTGAATAGGCAATCGTATCCTCGCCGATATCGCACAGCGCCATGAACTCATAGGTTCCTTTGCCGCCAATCGCCCCGGCATCTGCTTCTACCGCGCGGAAATTCAGTCCCACTCTGGTGAAAATGCGCGTATAGGCGTCATACATCGCCTGGAAGTTTTTATCCAAACCTTCCTGCGTCGTGTCAAACGAATACGCATCCTTCATGATGAACTCGCGGCAGCGAATCAGCCCAAAACGGGGACGTACCTCATCGCGAAACTTGGTCTGGATTTGGTACAGATTGATCGGCAGTTTTTTATACGAGTTGATCTCATCCCGAACCAGACTGGTGATGACTTCTTCATGCGTCGGTCCGAGGGCGAATGGGCGCTCATGGCGATCCTTCAGCCGGACGAGTTCGGGACCGTACACATCCCACCGGCCGGTTTGATGCCATAATTCAGCCGGCTGCATCGCCGGCATGAGCAGCTCCTGCCCGCCTGCCCGATTCATCTCCTCGCGCACGATCGCCTTGATCTTTTGCAAGGTTCGCAGTGCCAGCGGCAGATAGGTGTAGATACCCGATGCCAGCTGACGGGCCATGCCCGCGCGGAGCAGGAGTTTATGGCTGGCGATTTCCGCGTCTGCGGGCACCTCGCGCAGCGTAGGAATCAACATCTGACTTTGCTTCAACAAAAGGGTGTTCCTCCTTCAAGTTGCAGGGAGCTCAGCCGACTTGGGTGGCCTTTTTCTCTTCCACAATTTCTTCGATTTCTTTCATCAATTCTTCGAACAATTCGGTTTCCTTAACCTTCCGGACGATTTCGCCGTTGCGGAAGATCAGGCCTTCGCCATTGCCCCCGGCGACGCCTACATCCGCTTCGCGGGCTTCGCCAGGGCCGTTCACCGCGCAGCCCATGACGGCAATTTTCAGCGGTGTCTTCAGCGTCGAGACTGCGTCCTCCACCTTTGTCGCCAGGCCGATCAAGTCGATGGCACAGCGGCCGCAAGACGGGCAGGCGATGACGATCGGATCATTGTTGACGATATCCAGGCTGCGCAGAATTTGCTTCGCTACCTTGATCTCCTCGACCGGATCCGCTGTCAGCGACACGCGAATCGTATCGCCGATCCCCATCGACAAGACGGTGCCGATGCCGACCGCCGATTTGATGCTGCCGGAGAACTGCGTACCCGCTTCGGTCACGCCGACGTGCAGCGGATAATTGCGTTTTTGCGCCATGAGCGAATAGGTCTGGATCATGGTCGGCACATCGGAGGATTTCAAGGAGATGACGATGTTGTCGTAGTTCAGCTCTTCCAGAATTTGCACGTGGTCCATCGCGCTTTCGACGATGGCTTCCGGAGAGGGATAGCCGTATTTCTCGAGCAGCCTTTTTTCTACCGAACCGGAGTTGACGCCGATGCGGATCGGCACATTCCGCTCCCGGCAGGCTTCCACGACCGCTTTGGTCTTTTCCTTGGACCCGATGTTGCCCGGATTGATGCGGATCTTGTCGATGCCGCTCTCGAGCGCGATCAAAGCCAGCTTATAGTCAAAGTGAATATCGGCGACGAGCGGCAGTGGAGAGCGCTCCTTGATCGCCTTGATGGAGCGGGCCGCATCCTCATTGATGACAGCCAAGCGGACAATTTGGCAGCCGACGTCATAGAGACGCTGGATCTCTGCCAGCGTCGCCTCCACGTCGCGTGTATCTGCTGTCGTCATCGATTGGATTACAACACTCTTTTGTCCCCCGATTTGTACGTCTCCTACAAAAACCGGTTTGGTCTCCTCTCGCTTGTACATAGAGCACCATCCTTTATGTTTGTCAAAAAGACTGTTAACCTTGTCTCTTACTCCGTAAACAACCGCTGCAAATCATTCCACGTCACGACCAGGATCAGCAGCATCAAAAAGGCGAATCCCAGGAAGTGAACCATCCCTTCCTTATGCGGGTCAACCGGTCTGCCGCGCAGTGCCTCCGCGACGAGGAAAGCCAATCTCCCCCCGTCCAGCGCCGGCAAGGGAAGCAGGTTAAACAGTCCGAGGTTGATACTGAGGACTGCCGCCCATTTCATCAAAATCGCCATGCCCTGCTGGGCGAATTCTCCGGTCATCTTAAAGATGCCGACGGGTCCGCTGAGGTCATCTAGGCCCACGGCCCCCGTAAAGAGCATGCCGAGGCTTTTCAAGATCATGGTCGTAAAATCATAGGTCGATTTCGCTCCGTAACGGAGTACCTCTCCGGGTTCATACGTCACTTGGTTGGAGCCGGTTACCATGATCTTGCCGACATTCTCCTCTGTCTGGACGTGAACCGTCGCGGCGATTTTTTGGCCGCCGCGGTCGACGACGAATGTCAGTTGCTTGTCCGGAGACTTGCTGACGATGTCCACCAGCTCTCTCCAGGTGTTGATCGTCTGTCCCTGGATAGAGAGCACTCTGTCACCCGACTGCAAACCCGCTTGCGCAGCAGGGCCGCCTTTCAGGACTTCACCAAAAATCGGAGCGTTCACCGGCACGCCGTAAGTGAAGCCGATGACGATAAACAGGACAAACGCAAGCAAAAAATTGGCGGCCGGTCCGGCAAAAATGGCCAAAAAACGCTGCCAGATCGTCTTTCCTTTAAATTGCCGGTTGAGCGGAGCGATTTGCACCTCGTGTCCATCCTTTACCAGATGTGCCTGCGGATGGACGGAAAATGTCCGCTGCTCGCCCTCTACATCCAGCTCGATGGACAGCGCCTGCTCCAGGTCAAACCGCACAATGGTGCCTGTCACCGCGCCTTTTTCCTCGCCGGTCGGGCTATCCAACAAGATATGGGTGACCTTCCCCACCGCATCTCGCACCAGGGTTACTTCCATGTGCGGCTTCAGGATATCGAGTTCCGGATCTTCACCCGCCATGCGAACCATGCCGCCAATCGGCAAGAGCCGCAGCGTGTATTCTGTTTCTCCCCGCTTTACGCTAAATATCTTCGGACCCATTCCAAGCGCAAATTCGCGGCACAAAATGCCGGCCCGTTTGGCTAAGAGAAAGTGACCCAGCTCATGCACAAAGACAAGTACACCAAATACGACGACTATCGCGAGAATCGATTCCACTGAATCCAAATTGGGAAAGGGCAAGAGAACAGCCACCTTTCATTCCTAAATTAACGCAGGTTTTTGCGTATGCAGCTGGCAGCCTCCTCGCGCGCCCATCTGTCTGCATCGAGTATTTCCTCCAGAGAGGGTTCGCTCACGGCGCGGTGAGCCTCCACTGTCAGCCGGACGATTTGCTCAATCTGCAAAAAGGCCAGATGCCCGCGCAAAAAGCTGTCAACTGCTACTTCATTGGCCGCATTCAATACGGCGGGATAGGTACCTCCCTGCTTGCCGCACTCATACGCCAATTGTAACAGAGGATAACGCTCAAAATCCATCGGTGCAAAATGAAGTGTCCCACTTTTCAAGAGATCGAGCGGCTCCGTTGCCAGCGGCATGCGGGCCGGGTAGCTGAGCGCATACTGAATCGGCACCCTCATATCCGGTGTGCCCAGCTGTGCCATTACCGCCCTGTCCTTATATTCTACCATCGAATGAATGATACTCTCATAATGCAAAACACATTCGATCTGATCATAAGGCAGGTCGAACAGCCAATGGGCTTCAATTACTTCAAAGCCTTTGTTCATCATCGTGGCGGAATCGATGGTAATTTTTGCGCCCATGCTCCAGTTCGGGTGATCAAGGGCCTGCTCGACGGTGACCCCGGCCAGCTCCTCCCTGCTCAAATGGCGAAAAGAGCCCCCCGAGGCCGTCAGGATGATACGCGACACGTCTTCTCGCCGTTCGCCCTGCATGCACTGAAATATTGCGGAGTGCTCGCTGTCTACCGGGATGATGGAGACATTTCGCGCTCTCGCCTCTTTCATGACGATGTGGCCGGCGCTGACGAGCGTCTCTTTGTTGGCCAGTCCGATCGTTTTGCCCGCTTCAATCGCGGCCAGCGTAGGTGCCACCCCCACGCTGCCCACGACAGCCGTCAGGACGAAGTCCGCTTCCGGATGACGCGCCGCCTGCTGCAATCCTTTTTCCCCATAGACGATTTCGACGCGGCTTGTACCCAGACGTTCGCGCAATTCTCTAGCTCCCTGTTCTGTTCCCACCGAGACCAGCGCCGGCTGAAACTGCTTGACCTGCTCAGCCAGCAAGTCGACGTTTGCTCCTCCCGCCAGGGCGGTTACTGTAAACTGCTCCGGATGTTGAGCGACCACGTCCAATGTGCTTTTCCCAATGGAGCCTGTGGCGCCCAAGAGCGATATTCGTTTCAAGGATTTCACCCTCTATGTCTTTCTATATATGGCATATCCACCTAGACCATTCCCAGCAAATGAAGAATCGGAAACACGAGAATCATGCTGTCAAAGCGGTCCAGCACGCCGCCGTGTCCGGGGAAGATGCGCCCTGAATCCTTTACGCCAAAATGACGCTTGATCGCAGATTCAATCAGATCGCCGAGCTGACCGGCAATCCCTGTCACCAAGGCGATCATCAGCGCTTTCTCCACGGGAATGTTGCCGATCCAGGCATTTACGGCCAGCACCACTGCGACCGCAGCCAGCAGGCCCCCTACCGAGCCTTCAATGGTTTTATTGGGGCTGATCGCTGGCCAAAGTTTGCGTTTTCCGATGGCTTTGCCCACGAAATAAGCACCGGAATCCGTCGTCCAGATGCCGATGATTACCAACACGGTCATCATGAAACCGGTATCGGGCACATTGCGCAGGGCTGCCATAAAAGCGAAGCCATAGCCTATGTATAACGCTCCTACCAAAGTAAGAGCGGCGTGTTCGATGTGAAACTGGTTTTTGCGAAAAACGGCGTACACCAGCAAGAGAAGGGTCGCTGGAAGCAAAAAATCGGGCATGGCGATCGTCCCGCTGCCACCGAAGGAAAGAGTCGGCCACAAGAGGCTGATCATTAGCAGATACCCTACGACGCCCGCTGCGCTCAGCGGCTGTACCTTTGCCATCCGCAAAAATTCAAAAAGGCCTATGACGGCCAAAGCAAATACAAGCAGGGAAAACCACGCATCCCCTAGATAAACCATTAACAAAAAGCCCGCCCCACCAATGAGGCCTGTTATGATCCGCTGCTTCAACTGATTCCACCTCTTGGCTTAAACCGCTCCATAGCGACGAGCTCGTCCCTGGTATTCCGCAATCGCTTGATACAAATGTTCCCTGGTAAAATCAGGCCAAAGCACATCGGTAAACCACATTTCTGTGTAGGCCAGCTGCCACAGCATAAAGTTGCTGAGGCGTATCTCTCCACTGGTGCGAATCAAGAGGTCAGGGTCCGGGAAGTCACTCGTGTACAGATGCCGGGAAATCATCTCTTCGTCTATTTGTTCCAGGGCGATCTCACCCGCTTGCAGACGGGTCACAATATCTTTTACAGCGATTGCAATTTCTTTTCGCGCCCCGTAATTCAGCGCAAAATTTAATTGCAAGCCCGTATTTCCGCTCGTTCTTTCTTCGGCGGTCTCCAGTGCTTTTAATGTATGGGCAGGCAGTTCTTCTTTGCTGCCGACCATGCGAATCCGAACATTCCGTTCGACCAATTCATCCAATTCTGTCGTCAAAAATTCCTGCGGAAGCTTCATCAAAAAGTCGACTTCTTCTCGCGGACGTTTCCAGTTCTCAGTCGAGAAGGCATACATCGTCAAATATTTGACGCCGATCTCATCAGAAGCTTTTACGATTTCCTTCACGGTCTTCATGCCTGAGCGATGTCCGGCAATCCTCGGAAGATTCCGCGCTTTGGCCCAACGCCCGTTGCCATCCATAATCACAGCGATGTGATTGGGAATCATGCCATTGCTGTCAAACTCTGCGGATTGCTCCATTTTCTCTTTTCGAGCCCATTTGCGCGCGAGATGTTCTAACATAAAGTGTTCCCCCATAATGAGAGATATAGACATTCATCCCCCTCTGTCGAGGGGGATCAAGCATTATACTTCCAGAATGTCTTTTTCTTTTTCTTTGACGGTTTTGTCGACGTCTGCGATATATTTGTCTGTTGTCTTTTGAATGGTCTCCTGATGGCGGCGGGATTCGTCTTCGGAGATCGTGCCCGCTTTCTCCAGCTTTTTGATTTCATCGTTGGCATCGCGGCGGATGTTGCGAATCGCTACTTTCGCGTCTTCCCCACTTTTGTTCGCCACTTTCACCAGTTCCTTCCGGCGCTCTTCCGTAAGCGGCGGCACGGCGATGCGGATGATGACGCCGTCATTGGAAGGAGTCAGCCCCAGGTCCGACTGCTGAATCGCTCTGTCGATCTCCTTGAGGGAGGATTTATCCCATGGTTGAATGGTCAACAGGCGCGGCTCCGGCACACTGATGTTCGCCAGCTGGCTAATCGGCGTCGGCGTGCCGTAGTAGTCCACCACGATTTTGTCCAGCATCGCCGGGTTGGCACGCCCCGCACGCAGGCTAGCAAGGTCTTTCTTCAGGGTGGCGATGGCTTTTGCCATTCTTTCTTCCATATCTTTGATAATGGTTTGTGGCATATCAAGATTCCCCCTTAACCAGTGTTCCGATTTTTTCACCCATAACGGCGCGTCGAATATTGCCTTCCTCCGAGATATTAAAAACAATCAGCGTGATATCGTTGTCCATGCAAAGGCTGGATGCCGTGGAGTCCATGACGCCGAGTCCCTTGCTGAGCACTTCCAGGAAGGTGAGGTTGTCGTATTTGACCGCGCTGCTGTCCAGGCTAGGGTCGGCAGAATAGACACCGTCTACTTTGTTTTTGGCCATCAGGATCACTTCTGCCTCAATCTCGGCAGCGCGCAGTGCAGCAGTTGTATCGGTGGAGAAGTAAGGGTTCCCCGTCCCTGCCGCAAAGATGACAACGCGATTTTTTTCCAGGTGGCGTATCGCTCTGCGGCGTATGTATGGTTCGGCAACTTGCCTCATCTCGATGGACGTTTGTACACGAGTCGGGACGTTCACTTTTTCTAATCCATCCTGCAGGGCGAGCGAGTTCATTACAGTTGCCAGCATCCCCATGTAATCGGCTGTCGCCCGATCCATCCCCTTGGAGCTGCCCGAGAGTCCGCGCCAGATATTCCCACCGCCTACGACAACTGCGACCTGTACTCCCAATTCTACAATTTCTTTGATCTGGTTAGCGACGGAGAAAATCACTTTCGGGTCGATACCGTACCCGAGATCTCCAGCCAGAGCTTCCCCACTCAACTTTAACACAACCCGTTTATAGGCAGGAAGTGGCATGTGAAACGGCCTCCATTCTTGAAACATTCTCTGTGCTTTCCTAGGAATCCTTCCAGCTCACAGGCGACTTTCTCATTCGCGTGGCAGACGGTCCGATTTCTTATAAAATAGGGAACACGCAGGTGTTCCCTATTTTCATTTTACTGCTTATTAACTTGCGCCATTACTTCTGCTGCAAAGTCTTCCTGTTTTTTCTCGATGCCTTCGCCCACTTGGTAACGAACGAAGCCTTTCAAGGTAGCGCCTTGCTCTTTCAACAGAGCAGACACTTTTTTGTCCGGATCTTTTACGAATGGCTGTTCCACCATCACGTATTCTTCGAAGTACTTGGAGAGACGGCCTTCGACCATTTTCTCTACGATGTTCGCTGGCTTGCCTTCTGCCAGCGCTTGGTTTTTCAGAACCTCGCGCTCGCGCTCGATTTCATCAGCGGAAACTTCTTCGCGGTTGGCAAAACGCGGGTTGGCCGCTGCTGCGTGCATGCCCAGATCTTTTGCCAGGGATTCGTCTTTCGTGCCTTCCAGTGCAACCAGAACGCCGATGCGGCCGCCCATGTGCAGGTAGGTACCAAATACGCCGTTGTCGGATTTTTCGAGGATCGCAAAGCGGCGGAAGGAGATGTTTTCTCCGATCGTCGCGATTTTTTCGCTGATGACATGGCCGAGTGTTTCGCCTTGGCCTTTGAAAGGCTGCTCCAGTGCTTCCTCTACGGTAGCAGGACGCTGGCTGACCACATGCTCAGCTACGTCTTTTACGAGTTCTTGGAACTCAGGGTTTTTCCCTACGAAGTCTGTCTCGCAGTTTACTTCCACGATGGCTGCTACATTTCCGCTGGTCGCGTATGCAGTCAAGCCTTCCGCTGCGATGCGGCCTGCTTTTTTCGCGGCTTTCGCGATACCGCGCTCGCGCAGCAGGTCAATCGCTTTTTCCAAATCACCGTTTGTCTCTTCCAGAGCGCGTTTGCAGTCCATCATCCCTGCGCCCGTGCGCTCGCGCAGTTCTTTTACCGCTTGTGCACTGATTGCCATATCCATAGACCTCCTTGATCGAATCGGTTGTAAGTATCGGTGTGAAGCACAAAATCATGCTCGTGCCCGACGGGGATACAGGCGCCGCCTGCATCCGGGCACGTATGTCGACAGGTACAATTTGACAAGCCCCTATCGCCCAAAAAAGGTGGACGGGGTTCTGAAACCCTCAGTCCACCCTCTTACACTTGCTTACGCAGTTGTTGTTACTTCTTCTCCGCCTTGGTTGCCTTGGCTACCTTCAGTCAGAGCGTCCGCCATTTTTGCAGTCAGCAGTTTAACCGCGCGGATGGCATCGTCGTTACCAGGGATAACGTAGTCGATTTCATCCGGATCGCAGTTAGTATCTACAATCGCTACGATCGGAATACCCAATTTGCGAGCTTCCGCTACAGCGATGCGCTCTTTGCGAGGATCGATTACGAACAGAGCGTCAGGCAGCTCTTGCATATGGGCAATACCGCCCAGGAATTTTTCCAAGCGCTCTTTTTCTTTGCGAAGAACGATGACTTCTTTCTTCGGCAGTACGGAGAAAGTGCCGTCTTCTTCCATGCGGTTCAGCTCAGCCAGGCGAGCTGTACGCTTTTTGATTGTGGAGAAGTTCGTCAGGGTACCACCCAACCAGCGTTGGTTGATGTAGTAGTGGCCTGTGCGTTCTGCTTCTTCCTTCACGGATTCTTGTGCTTGTTTCTTCGTTCCTACGAAGAGCACTTTTCCGCCGTTTTGAGCGAGTTCACGTACGAAGTTGTACGCTTCCTCAACTTTTTTCACGGTTTTTTGCAGGTCAATAATGTAGATGCCGTTACGTTCGGTGAAGATATAGCGTGCCATTTTCGGGTTCCAGCGACGAGTTTGGTGACCGAAGTGAACACCAGCCTCGAGCAGCTGTTTCATCGAAATCACTGCCATATTTTCACACCTCCTCATGAAATGGTTTTTTTGTGCCTACCTCCGCCTCACCGCATTTTCCAAGCAAAACTGCCATTCAGGCAGCACCCTTGCCGGAATTGGTGGACGTGCGAATTCAACACCGTTAATCAATATATCATATGACCTATGCGATTGCAAGAAACGAATCCCATTTTGGATCAAAAAAGACGCCTCATCTGGTAGGAGGCGTCGCAATGATTTTCACAATCTCTTCTTCGCTGGCACCGAGGGGAATCTGGTAGGTTCCCACGCGAATCCGATCCAGCTTGTCCTGTTTTCGGAGGGTCTCGATCAAATCGTGGTCCGCGGATAAAATGCCCGACTCCACCAACGTCCGCGCCACACTTTCCGCGGTCGCCTTGTAGGGGATTTTGATTGTTTTGGTTTCCGCTTCTCCCCCCTGCGATGCTGTCGCAGGCACCGCCGGCTCTACGTCCGCTGGGGCGGAAGGCTGCTCTGCTGCCGGCGGGACAGGGGGGGTGACCGGCTGCACCGGGCTGTCGACCGGTTTCGGCTCTGCAGCAGCAGGCGCACGCGTGACTGCCGAAACCGCCTTCGCCTCAGACGAGACAGTCTCGGGCTTACGCGGCGCGGCAGTGCTGGCCGTCCGCGGCTTATCCGGTGCAGCGGCGTCCGATGTTTGCGGTTTTTCCGGCGAAGCTGCCTCCGGGGCAGAGGGCCGCTTGGGCGGTACAGGCACCGGCTCAAGCGATACCTTTTTCTCCTGCTGCAAATGATCCAGCTCCTCCTGCGAGAGAACCACCAGCTTCATTTCTTGCGCAGCTTTCTCCAGCTGCTCCCTCGTCAGCGACTGGGGGACTGCCGGCTCTTGCAGCTGATCCACCGCTCCCAGCACAGAGGCCGCGATCAAAAGACCCGCACCGAATCCAAAGAGGAGGTCAGTTTTGTTCATGAGCCATCCCCCGCTCTCTCGGGGACGCAAGCGACAGAATCAAGTCGATCTCTCCCCTGCCCGCGCCCAGTCTTTTCGCAATCTCATCCGGCGAAAGACCCTCCTCGTGCAATTCAAAGACGCGGCGGTACCGCTCCCGCATCGCCAGCATATCCGCTCTCTCCTCAGGCTGGCTCTCCTGCGGTTTTGCCGCCGGGGCCCGGTTCCCCGCTTGCCGCAGTGCGGCCAACTCCTTTTCAGCCGCCGCCAATCGCTCCTTTGCCTCTTCCAGCTCTTCTCTCTGCTGGATCAGGACTCTTTTTACCTTTCGCTGCTCTTCTTCCGTCTCTTGCTTGATCTGCAGGACAAAGCGCTGCAGCGTCTGATTCATCTCGTCCATGCTCAGTTGCGGATGTGCTGCCTTGGCTTTTCGTGATCGGGCAGCGGAGAATAGCAGCCCGATCACCATGGCGGCCACACCCGCGCCCATCAGTATATAGTAAGACCAATTCATGATAGTCACCATGCTTCCCTCAATGTGTCCATGCTGCTATCGCTACAGGGAGATGTCGATATACCGGCCGCGGAGCGGATCTCTCATGGCGACCTCCACCGTCGAAGGAGAATTCCCCTCCGATGGGCTGCCGCCCTCCTCCGATGCACGGGATGAGAAATCTCTGCCCCCGTGCTGTTGCTCCCGCTCTTTCTCCCGCAAGCGATTTTTCTCCGTTTCATTGACATCTGCTGCACGCTGACTCTTTTGCCGGTCCGTTATTTTCTGTTCCTGATGCAGGAGATGCTGTTCGTTGTGCAGGCGGTTCTGATACTGCTCCTGAAGGCGGCCGACCTCTGCGGTCCGTGGCACGGCCACTTGCAATTCAACCGTTTTCAGACTCATCTACGCCTCAGCTCCTTTGCCGAACCACTCGGTTAGAGGAGAGTCGCTGTCGTGATCTCCCCATTGACGACGAGGAAACGGGTACGAGGAAACTCCTGTTTGATAAAGCGAACCAGCTTGCCAAATACCATTTTAATGCCTGGGTACATCGTGTAGTACACGTCGATGGAAGCGGGAGAATCTCCTTCTAGCTCGGCCTCCACCTCTTTTTTTCGCGTTTCCAGCTGCTTCCCTTCCTTCTCCAGGATCAGCCTCGTATTCGTCAGCTTGATCTGCATGGCCTTCTTGTCAGGGGAAAGCTCGCCGTTGACTTGCAGCATGTGATTCAGCACGCCCAGCCCTTGATCGGTTTTGCGCAAATTTTCGTACACGACCTGGAGTTCCCGGTTCACCTCGGCCAGCTCCTGTCTCAATTCCGGCTTCACCCCTACTTCCAAAACGGTTGGAGTCGCGCTGGTATTGCCGATCACGCGGGCCTCGATTCTTTCCCCCGCCTGCAGCGTACCGCCGATGATGATGCCGCGGGGGCCGTTGCAGATAATCTGTTTCCCTGCTCGCACCTGGGAAAACATGATGCTCTGGGAGACCAGCACCTGATTTCCTGCCGTGACGTTTCCATTCTGAATAAAGGAGGTCCTGACATCATTTCCGGCAATCACATGCCCCTTATCCTGGGCAACAATCCCGCTTTTGATCTCGACAGAGCCGCCCGCTTCCAGTTCGGCTCCCTCGACGCTCCCGAGGACGCGTATGTCACCCGATGCTTTTATCCGAAATCCGGTCGGGATGTTACCGCGAATGACCACTGTTCCCACAAAATCGATATTCCCAATGCTAAAATCAACATCGCCGTTGACTTCAAACACCGGGAAAACGTTTACTTTCTCATTTTCTGTAAAGGAAACCTGGCCGTCGATCGCCGCGTAGAGCGAAGTTCTTTCCGCATTGACGACGACATTTTTTCCAGGCTTGAATACGGCTTCCTTCCCAGGGATAGGAACAATGGGCTCTCCGGTAACGGAAGTACCCGGTTGTCCGGGCGTAGGAGGAGTCCTGCGCGCCAGGAGCTGTCCCTTCACCACGTTGGGAATGCTGGTGATCGAGTAAAAATCGACGCGACCGTCATCCAGTTCCTTTGGACGTTTGTCCTCTTGGTTGATCTCATAAAACGTGTACTCAATCCTGCCGTCAACTCCCGGCATCGGCGGTGTTCCCACCGCAATCGTAACCGGATTGCCGATGAATTTGGCGGGACTCATACAGAGATCGCGAACGACGGACTCCAGGATGCCGTGCGTGATCTTATGCTCGCGCAGCGCAGCCCTTACGTCTTGTTCCGTAACCTCGATGGATGATCCTGCCACTTCATCCGCGACTACTACCATGATTGCCGCTTCCAACTTGTCCTGAGAGATTTTGATTTCCAGCTTGTACTTTCCTATAGCTTCCATCTTACATCCCCTCTCATACCATGGGCCTCTGCTCCCGTGTAATAGATCTCCCCATGCGATAAACACTTTCTCTCTCTATGCGGTTTACATCAATTGAGACTTCCATCTGGCCAGGGCAGAACGCAAGCGGAAAATCGCTTTGGAATGAAGCTGCGATATCCGGGACGGCGACAAACTCATCACTTCAGCGATCTCGGAGAGCGTTAACTCTTCAAAATAAAACAGCGAGACCACCAGGCGCTCTTTTTCTGGCAGTTTATCGATGACAGCCGTCAGCACTTCCTTCATCCCTGTCGATTCGGCGACCTGTTCAGGCCTCGGTGTCACTTCATCGACGATGTAGGAATGCCTGGGCGTTTTCTGCTCTTCTTCTTCCCCCACCGTCTCGTCGATCGAGATCATGGTGGAGAGAGATGTTTCGTAATAGACCTGTTGCAGATCCCTTTCAGAGATTCCGAGATAGGCGGAAACCTCTTGATCGGTTGGCGACCGGAGCTGTTTCTGCTCCAGTATGGTGTAAGCCTCCTCGATTTTCTTCCCCTTGTCACGGACTGTCCGGGGAATCCAGTCATTCTCCCGCAGCCCATCGATCATCGCTCCGCGAATCCGCCACATGGCGTATGTCTCGAATTGCAGGCCGCGTGTATGATCAAATTTGGCAAGCGCGTCCAAGAGACCGAAGCGGCCGTAGCTGACCAGGTCGTCCTTGTCCACATTAGCAGGCAGATTGACAGCCAGACGGTTTGCTACCTTGTCCACCAGAGGAAGGTATTGCGTGACCAGGTCGACTTCCGCATCACGGCTGCCTTCTTCCTTCCACATGACCCACTTATCAAATTGCTTCACTTTTTCTTGATTGGTTAGCCGTGCCACGATTCAGTCACCAACCTTTATTCATCAGTTAAACGCCTCACTACATCTGCGACGGTGGTGGGATCATAGTTGGGAGTAACTCTCCGAAACTGATCCAGTGCCAACGGGGTAAAACCTTCTTCCTCGTCCGAATCTTGATCCTCTTCAGCCGAAGGGACAGGACCTCCGGCTGCATCGGCTGGAGAGCCTACATTGGCCGGAGCGGCAGCCTCTGTGCGTTCAGAAGACCCCATGATTTTTGCGACGAGCCAACGTATCGGGAAAGCAGCAAGAAAAAAAAGGATAAAGGCATAACCTGCTCGCTCCAAGGACACGAGCCATACGTTGCCGGACAAAGCCGTAACCAGTGTAATGACGGAGGCGAGCGCACCGATTCCTGTATTGACCCACATGGTTCCTACCATTCCTATACTTCCTTCACACCTTGATTGACCGTTCGAATCTGCAGAATGCCGGTTGAAGAGTCGAACTCGATCGTCCTTCCGCAATTGCCCCCTGTATCCTCGGCGATGACTTTGATCTGCGCCTGTTTCAGCGCCTGCTTGCAAGCCTCCACATTTCTCGGACCGATCCGCATCGTGTCACTCTTGCCGAGAAACGCAAACATTTGGGCGCCGCCAGCCAACTTCGCCACCAGATTGGATGTGGTCGCACCGGCCAATTTCATCTCCTGGATGAGTCGAGGGATTGCCGTGTCCGCATATTTTCCGATGGCAATCTCCCCACCCTTTCCCAACGAGGATTCAGGCAGCATGACGTGGGCCATCCCGGCAACCTTATGCACCGAATCGTACAAGACGACGCCGACGCATGACCCTAATCCCGTAGTGCGAAGCCGATCCGGGGATTTGGCGACTCCAAGGTCCGCCATGCCAATTTTAATAATCTCCATCGAATGGTACTCCTAGTGAACGAAATAGTATCTTTAATGATTCCGGGTCCGGAATCAGAAAAAAGTGTCCCTGGACCTTTTCATTGCCTTCAAAAAAAGCGGTATCGATGGTGAGCGCGAAGTCTCCTGCTCGTCCCAGCTCCAGCAGTCCGTAGCTCAGGATCGCCCCGGCCATATCGACTGCCAGTGCAGGGACAGATGGCTGGAGATTCAGATTGGTAAAATCAGCAAGCGAAGACAAATAGGAGCCTGTCAGGATGTTCCCGACTTCGTGAAGAGCGGACACCTCCAGTTCCGTCCACTCCTCCACACTCTTCACTTCGCCAATCATCTGCTCCAATACATGCTCGGCGGAAGGCATGTCCAGGATAAAGAACATATTGCCCGGACAGTCGCCTTCTACTCTCAAAAACACGGTAACGACAATCGCTTCAGGTCCCCCAACACAGTTGGCCACTTCATCAAACGGGATGATGTTGACCTGCGGCACTTTCATGTCAATTTCCTTTTGGATCAGCTTGGATAGTGCCGTGGCCGCATGCCCTGCGCCGATGTTGCCGACTTCCCGCAATACGTCAAATTGAAAATCTCCAAACTTGGCGAAGTATTCCATCCCTATCCCTCGAAGGAATCAAGCTGTTTGATTTCTTCCGTGCTCAGAACCTTGTCGAGATTCAGCAGAATGAGCAGACGTTTTTCCAACTTGGCCACACCGCGCAGATATGCAGCCTCTACTCCGCCTACCACTTCCGGCGGCGGCTCGATCGCGTTCACCGGAATGTCGATCACATCATTGGCTGCGTCGACGATCAAGCCCACTTCCAGTTCTCCCACCGCGACGATGATGATCCGCGTCGATTCACTGTAGGCCGACTCCTCCAAGCCAAAGCGATTGCGCAAATCGATGATCGGCGTAACCACTCCGCGCAGGTTGATGACCCCTTTGACAAATGCAGGAGTGCGAGGCACGCGGGTGATGTGCTCCAGCTTCTCGATCGATTTGACTTGACCTACTTCGACTCCGTACTCTTCGTCTTTCAAACGGAAAACGATGACTTTTACTTCTCCGATGATTTCCTTTTGCTCGAGCATACGGCTGCCCCTCCTCTTACTTAATCAATGCGTTGCAATCGATGATCAGCGCCACTTGTCCGTCTCCCAGGATGGTTGCGCCCGAGATGGCAAAGACCTGTACCAGGTATTTCCCAAGAGATTTCAGCACGATTTCTTGCTGGCCGATAAACGAATCGACGACGAGACCTGCCATCTTTTCCCCTTTGCGGACGATGACCACAGCCACTTCGTCATCCTTTTCCTGTCCGTTGTCCGGTATCTGGAAGATGTCCTGCAAGGAAACGAGCGGCACGACTCTGCCGCGGAAGTCGATCACTTTCTGGCGATGGGCCATCATGATCTGATCTTTGCGGAATACAGCTGTTTCAATGATCGAGCTGAGCGGCACCGCGTATTTTTCATCCTGCACCTGAACCAGCATCGCAGAGATGATCGATAGAGTGAGCGGAAGCTGAATCAGGAAAGTCGTCCCCTGCCCGCGAACGGAATCGACGCTTACGTTGCCGCCGAGGGATTCGATCTTGGTTTTTACCACATCGAGGCCGACGCCGCGGCCGGAGATATCCGAGATCGTATCTGCTGTACTGAAACCGGAGGAAAACAAGAGCTCGAAGATCTGCCGATCGGCCAGGCTCTCGGCCGCGGCAGGAGTCACGATTCCCCGCTCCAAGGCTTTTTTCAATACCTTTTCCTTATTGATGCCGGCCCCGTCATCTTTCACTTCGATAAAGACGTGGTTGCCGCTGTGGAAGGCGCGAAGCTGTATAGTTCCTTCCTCCGGCTTGCCCGCCTTTTTCCGCTCCGCAGGCGACTCGATGCCGTGGTCGAGCGAATTGCGCAGCAGGTGAACCAGCGGATCGCCAATTTCGTCGATCACGGTACGATCCAGCTCCGTCTCCGCTCCGAATATTTCCAAATTCACTTTTTTGTTCAGGTCTTTTGCCAGATCGCGAATCATCCGCGGGAAGCGGTTGAATACCTGCTCGACCGGCACCATGCGCATGGTCAGAATGATATTTTGCAAGTCGCCGCTGATCCGGCTCATATGCTCAACCGTTTCCTGCAATTCGCTCTTGCCCAGCTCCCTCGCCAGCTGCTCCAGGCGGCCGCGGTCAATGACCAGCTCGCTGAAGAGATTCATCAGCACATCCAGTCTTTCGATATCGACCCGAATGGTTTTGCCTCCCGCCGTCACTTTTTTCGCAGGGGCATTGCTTGCCGCCGCTGCATTCTGTTTTTTCACCGCTTCCGCCTCAGGTGCTCCGGCAGCTACTGCAATTTGCTCTTCCGCCTGTTTGGCTTGCTGTTTGGCCTCCCGCATCTGGACCGGCTCGACGGCCACATCTTGAATCTCCGAAATATTCGTGATCGCCTTTTTGATTTTATCCGCCGGCTCCATCGTGACGAAGATCACTTCAAAAGTGAGGTCAAACCGTTCGTTTTCCAAATCCTGCACCGACGGGGTAGACTTGATGACTTCCCCCATGGACTCTAGCTGGTCAAATACCATGTAAGCGCGAGCAGCTTTGAGGAGGCAGTTTTCCTGCAGCGTGACTTTGATCCAAAACAGGTTGTTCCCCGCTTCTTCCGATTGCTTGAGGACGGTTAGCGCGAACTCATCCAGCTCATACTCGCGGTTGGTCTGATCGCCGGTGGCCTCAGCCGTCTCGGCCCCTGTCCGGACGCCTTCCCCGGAAGCTGCAGCCTTGTCGGAAGACGCCGTAGCCGCGGAAAAGTCTCCCGCAACAATGGCACGCAGTTTGGCGACCGGTTCGGAAACATCGGCGGACCCATCGCCGCCTTCCATGATATCCATTACCATGCCCTCGATCAGATCCACGCTCTGGAAAATGACATCCATAATATCGCTGTTGATTTTCAGTTTGTCGTTGCGAATCAAATCAAGCACATTCTCTGCTTCATGGGTCAGGCTGGCCATATCCTCGAAGCCCATCGTGGCGGACATGCCCTTCAGCGTGTGAGCGGAGCGAAAGATTTCGTTCACGATCGAAATGCGCTCGGGATCGCTCTCTAAAACGAGCAGATTTGCATTGATTGCTTGCAGGTGCTCTTTCGACTCTTCAATAAACATGTCCAAATATTGATTCATGTCCATGGTAATCCACCTCCCAAAATCAGTGCAGTAACTTACAGAGGGTATCTGCAATCGCGTTTAGCGGTACAACGTGGTCAGCGAGACCTGCCTGAATGGCTGTACGCGGCATTCCGTACACGACACATGTCGATTCATCCTCGACAATACTTGTCACAATACCCGCATCTTTCATCTTTTTCAGGCCCTTCGTCCCATCATTTCCCATGCCTGTCATGATAATTGCCCATTTGTCTACTTTTGTCAATCGGCTGACAGATTCAAAAAGAACGTCTACGGAAGGCCGGTGTCCCCCGCGGGGTTCTTGCTGGTGAAGTCTTGCCTGCAATCGTCCATTCACTTGTTGAACCTCAAAATGATAGCCTCCGGGAGCGATGTACGCTGTACCCGCTTCCAGCCACTCGCCATCGGTCACCTCTGTCACCCGGATGGCGCAAAGAGAGTCGAGGCGCTGTGCCAGCGATTTCGTAAAACCGGCAGGCATATGCTGAACGATCGCGATCGGAGCCGGCAGATCTGCCGGCAGAGCGGTCAAGACCGTTTGCAATGCTTTGGGGCCGCCGGTAGACGTCCCCAGCACCACCAGCTTCCCGGTATTCACCCCGCTCTTTCTCGGAACTGCTTCAAGATTCGGAGGACTTGTCATGGCAGGTGGCGCCGCCGCTTTCACAGCCGCGGACGGCGGGAGGACAGTGCGCGGCTCCGTCGTACTTGCTCGTTTGATCGCTTTTTGGGCGAGGGAAGCCGCCTTCACTCTTTCGACCAGGCGGTCGCCTACTTTATGTATATCCAGGGATATCGGTCCCGAGGGTTTCGTGACAAAATCGAATGCGCCCAATTCCAGCGCGCGAATCGTCGCATCTGCTCCCTCCCGGGTGAGGCTGCTCAGCATGACAACAGGTACCGGCTGGTGCTTCATCACCTGTTCCAATGCTTCCAGGCCATTCATGACCGGCATCTCGATATCAAGGGTGATCACATCCGGATTCAACTGTCTGGCTTTCTCCAGGCACTCGAGCCCGTTTCTCGCACGGTCAATCACTTCGATTTCCGGGTCGGCTTGCAGAATATCGGATATGACTTTGCGCATGAATGCTGAATCGTCTGTGACGAGAACTCGAATTTTTCTCAAGCGCGATCTCTCCCTTCCGAAGTCTGGTTGTCTTACTGTATCAGGCCCTTCAGCTTGTTGAGAAAGCCCTTGAAACCACCTGGTGTCCCGGTACTTCCTGCTGTGCTGCCCAGGTACTCAGCCACCAGGTTTCGGATGCTTCGGGATGCTGGCGATTGCGGATAGGCTAGCAGATAGGGTCGTTGCTGTTTCACTGCTTTGGTCACATGCTGGTCGTCCATGACATAGCCCAGCTTGCTGACTTCCATATCCAGGAAGCGTTTGGCTACCATGGCCAGTTTCTCCGAGGTCGCACGCCCTTCCTGCTCCGAGGTTGCCCGATTGATGACGAGGCGCACTTTTGTTTCCGGGTTGCGAGAGTGAATCATTTTGATCACGGCATAGGCGTCGGTTATGGCAGGAGGCTCCGGCGTGGTAACCAGTATCACTTCGTCGGACGAAAGCATAAATCGCAGCGACTCCTGAGATATTCCGGCACCGGTGTCAAAGATAATTGTGTCGGCGTAGCCATGAAGCGAATTCAGCTTTTGAAAGAGGATGTCCAGCTTCTCTGTATCCAACTGGAGAATCTGGGTAAATCCCGAACCGCCTGCGATAAACTCGAGATCGCCGGGACCCGTCTCCAGGATGTCCCACACGCTCGTCTCCTTTTCCAGAAGATGAAGCAAGTGGCGCTTGGGCGTTATGCCCATCAGGACATCCAGATTGGCCAAGCCCAAATCGACATCGAAGAGGATCGCCTTATGCCCTTTTTCACGCAGAGCGAGAGCAAAGTTCAGGCTGAAATTAGACTTCCCCACGCCCCCTTTTCCGCTCGTCACGGTTACCAGCCGTGTCTGGCGGGAGGGCTGACTCTGCTGCATCCGCTCACGGAGCCGTTTCGCTTGGTCATGCATACGATTCATTCTCCCATTATCATGTTCGCTATCAACCGGGGTGTTGCTACGATGATATCGTCCGGCACATTTTGACCCGTCGTTATATATGAGATCGAGAAGTTCGTCTCAGCAGCGACGTTGAGCATGGCTCCGTAGGCTTCCGTCTCGTCCGCCTTGGTAAAGATGACACGGGATACAGGGACATCCCCAAAGTTGCGGATGATCGTCCTCATATCGCTATACTTGGAAGCGAGACTCAGCACCATGAAGTTAAGGCTGTTTTGATCGGCGACGACCAACTCGCGGATCCCTTGGACGTATTCGTCATTGCGGTAATTTCGCCCCGCCGTATCCACAAAGACCAGGTCGCAGCCGCTCAGCCGCTCCATCGCTTGGGGAATTTCTTTAGGAGAAAACACCACTTCAAAAGGAACGTTCAAGATGTTGGCGTAGGTCTTCAACTGCTCGACCGCGGCGATCCGATAGGTGTCAGCCGTGATAAAGCCGATCTTTCTTTTCTCCTTCAGCATGCAATTGGCGGCCAGCTTGGCGATCGTCGTCGTCTTCCCGACGCCGGTCGGCCCGAAAAAGAATGCGTAGCGCACGTTGCTCTCGATCCCCACCGGTTCGATGACCGCTTTTTGCAAGGACTGGATGATCAGCTCTTCCGCCCGCTTGACGGCTTCAGCGGCTTCCCAGCCCGGCTCCGCTTCCATGATTAATTGACGGATAATTTCCGAGGCGGCTTCTTCGGTCACCTCCTGCTGAAGCAGTCGATCGCGAACTGTTTGGATCGGCTGCGGCAGTTGCTGCCGGGAATCGCTGGTCAGCAGCTTCTCAAACATCTGCCGCATATGGCGAACCTCTACTGCCAGCTGGTCGCTGCCCGCATGTGCCGCTGCAGCCGGTTTCCCTCCGGCCTCTTGGCTTCGGGGAGCCTGTGCAGCGTCCTCTTGATTAACCGTGCGGGTCAGAGCACTTTGCTCCCCCCCTTGCGCCGTGAGAGGCGCCCTCTCCCGCACCGTCACAGATCCCGCGTCTGCCAGGACGATCGGATCAGGCGGGGCCACCGTCTCTGCCACTGTATTTGCAAGTGCGTCGGCTGCCATGGATTGATAGGCGCGCTTCGCAGCAGTCGGGTTGGCGGCAGCGGCTCTGATGATTGGCTCCCGCGACGGTTGGGCTGGCGTCCGCTTTGGCTTTTCCGCTTCCTTCTCGTCCACTGCCGCGACGACCTCGATCTGCTGTTTGCCGAACAAGCCGAAAATGCCGCCCGTCTTGATGGGTTTGGAATTCAGGATGATGGCATCCTGTCCGAGGTCTATACGGATTTTGTCGAGTGCTTCCGGCATGGAGTCCACGATGTAGCGTTTTACTCTCATGAAATGTTCACCATCCCTACACTTTGCACTTCAACGTGCGGCTCCAGCTCACTGTAGGACAAGACGGGCACATCCGGCATCATCCGTTCCATCAGCTGACGCAAATACATGCGAATCGCCGGGGATGAGAGAATGATCGGCTGCTGTCCGGAATTGACCATTTTGCTGACCTCCGTTGACATGGTTTGGTAGATGCGCTGCGAGGTTTCCGGGTCGATGGCCAGATAGCTGCCCTGCTCCGTCTGCTCCACGCGTTCGGAAATGACTTTTTCCAGCCCGGGGCCAGCTGTAATGACCCGCAGCGGCTGTCCCGGCTCACTGTATTGCAGCGTGATCTGGCGAGACATCGCCTGCCGCACATACTCGGTCAAAACATCCGGATCTTTGGTGTACATCGCATGATCGGCCAACGCTTCGAGAATCACGACGAGATTGCGGATGGACACCTTCTCGCGCAGCAGTTTTTGCAGCACCTTTTGAACATCCCCGATGGACAGGGAGCCTGGAATCAGTTCGTCCACCAGCACAGGCGCCACTTCCCTGACATTGTCTATCAGTGCGCGGGTCTCTTGACGGCCCAGCAGTTCATGCGCATGCCGCTTGATCACTTCGGTCAAGTGCGTAGCCACGACAGAAGGCGGATCGACGACCGTGTAGCCAGACAGCTCAGCAATCTCCTTATTCTCTTCTGTTACCCATAATGCGGGAAGGCCAAACGCCGGTTCCACGGTTTCGATCCCGACGACCGAATCATCGTCGAATCCCGGACTCATCGCCAGGTAATGATCGAGCAGCAGCTCTCCGGATGCCACCTGGTTTCCTTTGATTTTGATCACATATTCATTGGGGCGCAGCTGAATATTGTCGCGGATGCGAATGACCGGCACCACGATCCCCATTTCCAAAGCAATTTGCCGGCGAATCATGATGACGCGGTCCAAGAGGTCGCCCCCCTGTTTGGCATCCGCCAGCGGTATCAGCCCGTAGCCGAATTCGAATTCGATCGGGTCTACCTGCAACAGATTGACTACGCTCTCCGGACTGCGCACCTCCGCCATCTGCTGATCTTCTTCCTGCTGTACGTTCTCTTCCCAGGCCACCTGCTGTTTTTGCGAGGTTTTCCAGCCGGCAAACGCCAGCAATCCTGCGACCGGCACCACAGGGAGCAGACCGATCGGCGTCAGCAGACCGAGGAGGAAGATCGCTCCTGCGACGATATACAGAAGGCGCGGGTAGCTGAACATCTGATTGGCGATATCCTCTCCCAGCCCTTCGCCAGAGGTAGCGCGGGTCACGATAATCCCGGTCGCTGTCGAAATCAGCAGCGCGGGAATCTGGCTGACGAGCGCGTCACCGACGGACATCGTCGTGAATTTGGAGGCCGATTCTGCAAAGCTCATGTCGTGGATGACCATCCCGATGATGAAACCGCCGATTATATTTACGATAAAAATGATGATACCTGCGATGGCGTCCCCTTTTACGAATTTACTGGCACCATCCATGGCTCCGTAGAAATCGGCTTCATCCTCGATTTTTTTCCGCCGCACTCGCGCTTCTGTATCGGTAATCATCCCGGCATTCAGGTCCGCGTCGATACTCATCTGCTTTCCGGGCATGGCGTCCAGCGTAAAGCGGGCAGCTACCTCGGCGACGCGCTCCGACCCTTTGGTAATCACAATAAACTGAATAATGACGAGAATCAGGAAAACAACGAAGCCGACGACTTGATTTCCACCGACGACGAAGCTGCCGAAGGCCTCAATCACCTTCCCCCCCTCGGCGTGCGAGAGGATGTTGCGCGTCGTCGAAACGTTCAGGGCCAATCGAAAAAGCGTCGTAATCAGGACAACGGTGGGAAAGATGGAGAACTGCAGGGTCTCTCGCGTGTACATGGATACGAGCAAAATAGTCAATGCCAGCGAGATGTTCAAAATGAGCAGCAGATCCAGCAGCTCAGAAGGCAGTGGGATTACCATCATGACGACGATGCTAATGACAAACAGGACTGTTCCGAGTTCTTTAAATTTGAATCCCACCGTGCACCCTCCTTTCTTTCGAGTTACTTCACTTTCCCTTGCAGCTTGTAGACATAGGCGAGAACTTCGGCCACTGCCTTAAACAATTCCTCGGGAATCGGCTGACCGATCTCCACCTGACTATATAAAGCCCGGGCGAGCGGCTTGTTTTCCATGGTTACAATCCGGTGCTTTTTGGCGACGTCCTTGATTCTGAGGGCCATGTAGTCCTGCCCTTTGGCGATGACCGTCGGAGCGTGCATCTCTTTCGCATCATAGCGGATGGCGACTGCGAAATGCGTCGGGTTGGTAATGACCACGTCAGCTTTGGGCAGCTCCTGCATCATCCGGCGGATGGCCATGCTGCGCTGACGCTCCCGAATTTTGCCCTTGACAAGCGGGTCCCCCTCGGACATCTTGTGTTCGTCTTTGATATCTTGCTTGGACATCCGGAGATTTTTCTCATGTTCGTACTTTTGGTAGGCGTAATCAAATACCGCCAGTATGAACAGAAGCAGTCCGATATACATGCCCAGCTTGGTTGCTTCCGCGCCGGCAAAAGAAATGGCTGCTTCCAGCGGCTGCAGGGAGAGTGTAGTCAATTCCTCCCGCACATCCCATAAAATCGTGTAGGCTACCAAAATACCGGCGCCGATTTTAAACAGCGACTTGCCCAGCTCTACTAGAGAGCGCAGACTGAACATTCGTTTGAAGCCTTGAATCGGATTCAGCTTCTCCAGCTTGAACTTCAGTGTTTCTGTCGTAAACAGCCAACCCACCTGCGCGTAGTTGGCCACCAAAGATACCACAAACACGGCTGCCAGCACGGGACCGACGATTTTCACCGCTTCCCAGCCGACCTTGGCCGTGATGATCCCCAGGTTTTCCTGATTCACCTGCCAGGTGCTGAAGGTGATCAGAGACTCGCGGAACAGATTCTGCATGGAGTGAAACATGCTGGAGCCGAGCGCTGTCAGTACCAGGAACACGGTCAATAGCCCGAAAGCCGGGGAGATGTCTGCACTTTTGACCACCTGTCCCTTTTTTCGCGCGTCCTGCTTCTTTTTCGGAGTCGCTTTTTCCGTCTTCTCACCGGCAAAAAACTGCAAATCGACAGGGTAGAAAAACGTGATTCGGTTCATCCTGTGCCTCCGAGAAGCTTCATCATCTCCGCAAAGGAACGAAACATTTTTTCAAACAAACCGCTGAGCGTCAATAAAAATGCGGGCATGACAACCATCAGCATCAAAAAGCTGGCAAGCAGTTTGATCGGCAAGCCGACGACAAAGATATTAAACTGCGGCACGGATTTGGCGATAATACCAAGAGACAGGTCTACGAGAAACAGCGAGACGACGATCGGGATCGCCATCATGAAGGCGCTGAGAAACATTTCGCGAAACACCTTGACGGCCATCCACATGACCTGCTCACTGCCAAATGCCGCCCACATGGTATCCAAGGGGATCGCCTGATAGCTGGAAATAATCCCGTGGATCAACATGTGATGGCCATTGATACTGAGGAAGTACAGCATCGCGAGCACATTTTTAAACTGACCGGTAAGCGGGACATAGGCTCCTGTACGCGGGTCAATGACGTTGGCCATAGCCAGTCCCATCTGCATGTCCATCATCCCGCCCGCGACCTGAACGGATACGTAGATCAGCTCGCAGATGTAGCCCAGAATGACGCCGACGAGCGCTTCCTTGATCACGTGCAGGATAAAGGTGAGGTCGAGGGGGACTGCCCCTTGCAGCGGCACAGAGCCGAAGCTGATGATTGCCATGAACAGGGCGAGACCCACTTTAAATTGATTCGGCACGCCTCTCTGGGAGAAGAACGGGGCCGATACAAAAAAGGCTGTTAGACGAACAAACACGAGCAGCAGCACAGGCAGATGAAGCATGAGCGATGCCATGGCTTATCCGACAAACTGATGAAGATTGCCAAAAATCCCCATCGCGAATTCCAGCATGACCCGCAGCATCCACGGACCCACAGCCAAAATCGTAATCAGAATCGCGACGATTTTGGGAATAAAGGCAAGTGTCTGCTCCTGGATCTGGGTGGTTGCCTGAAAAATGCTGACGAGCAAGCCTACCAACAGGCCGACACCCAGCGCTGGAGCCGCGATCAGCAATATGGTGTAAACTGCGCTTTGGGCCACTCTCATGAGTAACTCTTGTGTCACGTGCTCTCCCCTCCTCGCTCGGGTCATGTTCTTCGTCTAAAAGCTGGTCAAAAGCGATCTGACCACCAAGTACCAGCCGTCCACCATAATGAACAGCAGGATTTTGAACGGCAGTGAAATCATTACCGGGGGGAGCATCATCATCCCCATCCCCATCAGGATGCTCGCGATAATCATGTCAATGACCAGAAACGGAATAAAAATCATGAAGCCAATCTGAAATGCCGTCTTCAGCTCACTGATTGCAAAAGCGGGAACCAATGCCGTCAGCGGGATATCCTGTACCGTCGTTGGTCGCTCCGCCTTGGCGAACTCCAGAAACAGAGCCAGATCCTTCTCGCGCGTCTGCTGGGCCATGAATTCCTTAAACGGGATCACTGCTGCTGCAAATGCCTGCTCCTGCGACAGCTGCCCCTGCATGAACGGCTGGACCGCTGTATCGTTTACCTTGGCCAATGTCGGAGCCATGATGAAGAAGGTCATAAACAGGGCCAGCGCGATCAACACCTGATTGGGTGGCATTTGTTGCGTCGCCAGCGCATTGCGGACAAAGGACAGGACGACGACAATCCGCGTAAAACTGGTCATGAGCAGCAATATGGCCGGTGCGACCGACAGTACGGTCAAGATCAGCAGCAGCTGGATCGCCGAAGAGGTTTCCTGCGGCGTTCCCGTTCCGCCCCCGATTTTCAGATCAATCGACGGGACCAATGGCGGTTGGATAGGAGCCGCTTGCGCCATATCGGGCATGACGAGCAATGCAAGCGCGATCGCGATCAGCTGCAGTACGTGTTTCATCTTCAATCCCCTCTGTCCTTCCCTTGCTCATCCATCCAGCGGAGCGGCTGCTCCTGCTTTTTGGATACTTCTCCCCACTGACTGCGAAGCATCTCTTCAAACGTGCGGCCTGGTACCTCGGTGGGCTGAAAGAACTCTTCGTCCTTAGAGCGCTTTGCGCCAAACGGAAGCCATGATGGCCACGGCAGCGAGCTGCCGGTTTTCATCTCGATCTCGGCCAGAATCAGGTCTGCCTCTTCTCCTGCCGGGATATGCTGCAGAAGCTGGACATTATCACCGACTCCCAGCACGTACAGCGATTCGCCAATCATGACCACTTGCACTGATTTTCCATTCCCGAGCGGAGCCGCGCTGATCACTTTGATCGGCCCTTGGGCCATGCCTACTTGTCGTTTGGAGAGGAAGCGGAGCAATCCATAGATCAGCACCAGAATGATGGCAAGCGAAAAGATAACTTGAACCAGGTAGCCCCACATGCTGCCAGACTCGCTTCCTGGTATGGGTGCCGGCGCTTGTGAACCGGCGGACCCATCTGATGACAGCGTGCCTTTTTTCAGCGCATCCGCTACGGAACTGTCCTCGGCAAACACCTGGACCGGAAGGGAAGCGACAAGCAGCAGCAGGCAGCACATCCAGATGAGCCGCCCCCTCGTATTCCGGAGTTTCTCCATTAGCTCAATGTTTTTTTGATCGCTTCCAACACGCGATCCGCCTGGAACGGCTTGACGATAAAATCTTTGGCTCCCGCCTGAATGGCGTCAATCACCATCGCTTGCTGCCCCATCGCGGAGCACATGATGACGCGAGCATTTGGATCCAGTTTCTTGATTTCTTTCAGAGCCGTGATCCCATCCATCTCCGGCATGGTGATATCCATGGTAACAAGGTCTGGTCCGAGTTCTTTGTACTTCTCGACAGCCTGTGCCCCGTCACTCGCTTCTCCGACGACACTGTAGCCGTTTTTGGACAGAATTTCCTTGATCATCATGCGCATGAATGCGGCGTCATCTACGATGAGAACTTTGTTAGACATGGATTAGCTCCTCCTCATTTTTCCCTTGAAATTATTGCAGTTTGGATACACGGTCAATCGGACTGATGATATCCACCACGCGAACGCCGAAGTTTTCATCGATGACCACGACTTCGCCTTTTGCGATCAATTTGTTGTTTACCAGAATATCCACGTGCTCCCCGGCCAGCTTGTCCAACTGAATGATCGAGCCCGCCGACAAGTCGAGAATGTCTTTAATCAGCTTCTTCGTGCGTCCCAGCTCGACTGTTACCTGCAGGGGAATATCCAGCAGCAGATTGAGATTCTGTTCGTCTGGCGCTGCCATCATGCCGCCGGCAAAGGGTGAAAATTGCGCCGCCTTTACATTGGCTACGTTCATCGGTTGCCCGCCAAAATGCTGCGGCGTTGGAGGCGCCGGAGGCTGTGCATACGGCGGCGGATACGGTGCTGCGTATGCTGGCGGATACGGATAGTGGCCATATGGCTCCTGATACATCGGAGGTGCCGGATACCCCATCGGCGGTGCGTAGCCCGGCGGAGGTGCTGCCGGTTGTCCGGCGGGAGGCACTTCAGGAGCGGCCGATGGCGCTGCAGCCGGAGCGGGTGGTGCGGCTGGCGCGGACTGCTGAACCGGACTTGGACTCGCTGCGGCCGATGGCGGCATCTCCAAAGCGGGACTTGCTTCTGCTGCTCCCATATCGGCCGCGCCTGTCAGACGATTGATCATGTCTTTGGCAAAAGAGAGCGGCAAGAGCTGCATGATGTTGGAGTCGATCAGCTCGCCGTGTTCGCCTACCTTCAGACGGAACGAGACTTTTACCAGATGGTTGTCTTCCTCCGAAAAGCTGTCCACACCCTTGCCTTGGGCCAGATCCATCACGTCAATGCCCGGCGGAGAGATGTTTACCATTTGATTAAAGATCGTCGACATCGAGGTCGCGGCGGATCCCATCATCTGATTCATCGCTTCCTGCACAGCGCTGATGTGCATCTCCGACATTTCCGTACTGCTCGGACGGCCATCGCCGCCCATCATCAGGTCAGCCACGACGGCCGCATCTTCCATCCGGACGACGAGCAGATTAACCCCTTTGAAGCCGTCGGTGTATTCGACATGGACCGCCACATGCGGCAACGGGAACTCTTGATCCAATTCGCTGACCTGGATCATGGACACGGTAGGCGTGGTGATGTCTACCTTCTGGTTAAGCAATGTGGATAACGCCGTCGCTGCACTGCCGAAGGATATGTTTCCGATCTCCCCCAAAGCGTCCTGTTCAAATGCCGACAAGTAGTCGGAGACATCCGGCACGCTCTGTTCCTCCGCCTCTTCTTCAACCAGATTGTTTGCACGAAGCAGCGCGTCAATCTCATCTTGAGAAAGCATATCTCTACTCATCGTTTTCCTCCCCTTCCTCAAGGACTTCGTCGATCTGCACCGCAACACGTCCTTTTTGCGTGCCGGGCTGTCCCAGGAACTTCACTTGATCGCCTACTCGAATCTTCAATTTGTTCTCCACGAGATGATCCAGCTGAATGACATCTCCCGGCTGAAGCTGCAAGAAATCTCCCACGGTAATGGAGGCTGTACCCAGCTCCGCGATGATCGACAGGCTCGCCGATTTTACCCGTTCCTCCACCCGGAGACGTTCTTCCTCATCCCGCGTTTTTTTCTGTTTGGAAAACCAGTACTGTCCGGACAGCTTCGACATGATTGGCTCCAGAACCACATGAGGCAAGCACAGGTTAATCATCCCGGTGGTATCGCCAATCTTCGTACTAAACGAGATAACCGCCACGATTTCGTTTGGCGAGACGATCTGCATGAACTGCGGATTCATCTCCAGCCCTTCCATGTACGGATCCAGCTCGATGATTTGCTTCCATGCCTCGTGGAACGTATCGAGGGCTTTGCCAAAGATCCGCTCCATCACGGTTGTCTCAATCTCGGTCAGCGCCCCCATCTTGTCGAGAATCACGCCCTGTCCCCCGAGAAGCCGGTCCAGCATCGTGTAGGCGATGTTGGGATTGACCTCCAACACCATTCGACCTTCCAGCGGCGGCGCTTCGAAGATGTTGAGAATGGTCATTTTCGGAATGGAGCGAATAAATTCGTCGTACGGCAATTGGTCGACGGAGGCAACTGTTATTTGCACGAAGGTACGAAGCTGAGCTGAAAAATAGGTGGTTAACAACCTTGCGTAGTTTTCGTGAATGCGCGTCAATCCCCGAATCTGATCCTTGGAAAATCGCAGTGCCCGCTTAAAGTCGTATACTTTAACCCGTCTTTCCGTTTCTTCCTTTTTCAGCTCGTTGGCATCCATCTCTCCCGAGGAGAGGGCTGCCAACAGCGCGTCAATCTCACTTTGTGAGAGAACCTCGGCCATCTGTCGTCACCTCCTTGCTATGTATACTTTTCGGATTATTTAGGACAATAGCTGTTTCGTCGTAATGACTTGGATAATTTTGCCTTCCTGCATCAGCGTGCTGATTTCATTCATGATCTTCGCTTCCAGCTTGTTGATCCCTTCGGTCCCCTTGATGTCATCCGGCTCCAGTCCGGCCAGGGTCTTGATGATGATCTGGTTGACCTGCGGCAGCCGCTGCTCCAGCTCTTCCTTGGAACCCTTGCTGTCTGCGGTAATCGTAAAGCGGACGATGATGTAGTTTTTGGTAAGCAGGTTCGTCGTGATCTCTCCCGTGTCAACCGAATACTCTTGCATCTCCTTGGCCGAAAGCGTCTTGACTTCGGTAGCCTCCTCTTTGCTTGCTGTCTGAGCAGCCGGGGAGAGATAGGTTTGCCAGAGCACAAACGAGATGACTCCCAGAAGCGATATCGCGATAATGATAATTAGGGCCATGTTGAACAATCGATTTTGAAACATTGCTTGTGCCTCCCGCTATTCAATGGAATCGTCATCCGGCATGCGCGGCGGCGTATATGCCGGAAACGCTTGCTGGTAGAACTGCAGGATCCGTGCTATCACTTCCTCTGCCGTTTCCCTCACAATGTGCTTCTTCCCCGTAAGCAAGGTGATAACCGTATCCGGAGTGGACTCTACCGTCTCGATATGCGTCGCGTTCAAATAAAACTGGGCGCCGTTAAATCGGGTTAATTGGATCATCTGCCGCTCCTTTCGGGTCGCAGGGGGAGGAAGCACAAGGCTTCACCCCCCGATTCCCCTAATCATTAACGTTTCAGGTTGACCAACTCTTCCAGAACGGAATCAGAAGTCGTGATAATCCGCGAGTTCGCTTGGAAGCCGCGCTGCGCGACGATCATTTCCGTAAACTCCTCGGACAGATCGACGTTGGACATCTCCAGTTGTCCGGAGATAATGCTGACGCCCGCTGTCGTCGCGTCAATCGGCGTATCCGGCGCATCGTCGAACGCTCCGGCGTTCAGCGTGTATTCATAGAGGGAGTTCCCAATCTTCTTCAGTCCGCCTGGGTTGTTAAACATCATGACCCCGATGGTGAAAGGAGTATCCAGCGCACCTGTATCATCCACAGTCGTAATGACGCCGTCTTTCCCGATCGAATAGGATGCGTAGGTATCCAATGGAATCTGGATCGTCCCGCCGCCGCTGTCCACCAGCTTCATGCCCTGCGGGTTTACCAGAAAGCCCTGGGAGTCCCGGGTAAAATTGCCGGCCCGTGTGTAATAGAAGGTCGTGCCATCGTCAGGGGTTACCATGAAAAAGCCATCGCCCTCAATGGACAGGTCCGTAGGCAGGTTCGTCGTCATCGGGCTTCCGGCCGAAAATACCGTGTCAATCGAAGCCATTTGCGTACCAAGTCCTACCTGCATCGGGTTGACACCGCCTCTGCCCCCGCCGTCATCGGGTCCCGTAGCGCCGGCGATATTCTGGCTGAGAATGTCCTGGAACATTACTCGGCCTTTCTTAAACCCAACCGTGTTGACGTTGGCAATGTTGTTTCCGATCACATCCAGCTTGGTCTGGAAACCGCGCAAGCCAGAAATTCCAGAATACATGGAACGAAGCATATCCGATTCCTCCTCGATAAGTGTCTGTTGCTGACTGCTTCAGTCGGTCGGCAGCCAATGAGGCCCCCTCCGAAGAGGTCCAGCCTTGTTATACAAAAACAGCACTGTCAATATTGGTAAAAACATTGTCTCTCATTCGTTTGTCATCGACGGCAGTTATGACCTTTTGATTCTGGATGCTGACGACGTACGCCACATTATCCATCATGATCAGCGACTCCCTCGCCCCTTTGTCAGCAGCTTTTTTGAGGCCGCTTGCCAAACGGTCGAGCTTGGACTCATCCAGCGTGATGCCCGACTCCTGCAGCCGGTTCAACGCGTGCTGGCTGAATGTAAGTGTCCGGTTACCCCTGGTTTGTTCAATTGAGTCAGCCAGGTAATCGCGAAAAGCTTTGCCGCTAGGCGCCGTGCTGCCCGGCCGCAGGGGAGCCGTTTGACTCGGTTTGACAGGAAAGTAGGTCTGCCCGATGTGAAACGTCTTCATGGCGTCTCCTCCTTGCCACGAACCCTAACGGGACCGCCCGATTCTGCTGATCGCCTCTTCGCTCTTGCTCAAGAGGTCTTCCAGGGAAAACTCCGTTTCATCCTGCGTTTGCTTTTGTCGATTCTCGTTTTCCTGCTGCTGTTGCTGGCGTTCGCGCTGCTGCTGCTGGAAGGACAAGGCCGATTGTTGCGGCTGCTGGTTCACTTCCAGGCGATCCACCTGCAAGCCCTGCTGGGTCAAAGCTGCTCGCAATTGGGAGAGCTGGTTGTCGAGCAGTTCTTTTCCGGCAGCTGTTTCCGCATGGAATTGCGCCGTAATCATCCCGTTATGCGAAGTGATCTTGACGTCTACCTGGCCCAGGGATTGCGGGTACAGGATCAATCTGGCCTCGTGCACGCCATTTACTTCGGTGAGCTTCATCTGCTTCACGAACAATTGCGTGACCTGCTGGCTGAACTGATGGGCTTGCACCGGATGCGCGGCAAGCGGTCCAGTCGTTCTGGTCGCTGCACCCTCGAACCATGCAGGCTGTCCGATCTGCCCAGGCAAGATATTGGCATCAGGCTCCGATCCAGACAAATCGACGGACGGTGCTGCTGCTGCCGGCATCGTGAGTTTGGACTGCAGGCCGGCTTCTGCCTGATAGCTCGCCAGTGCCTGAGTGAAACGCATCGGTTGAAGCGTTTGCTGCAGATTAGTCCGCTGCGTCTGCTGGAGAAGTGCGGATTGCTTGTTGGCATCGGCATTCTCCTGGCTGGCTTGGAGAAGCGTGGCAAACGGCTTCTTCTGCTCTGCCTGCCCTTTTTCTACGCGGGGCAGCTGAATCCCCAACTGCTGAAGGATTTCCTCGGCTTGCATGCCCGGCTTCGCCAATAGGTTCTGTCCCATTTGCTGCTGATTCGCCTGGGAGAGCGCGGTCAGAAAGGCCGCCAACTTTTCTCCTGTTGCCTGCGGGATTCCCCGCTGAGTGAACGCAGCAAGCAGGTTATCCGCTTGATCTCCGGTAACAGGCTGGGGCTGGGGCAGCTTGGACAACAGCTCCGGGAGCCGATCCGCTTTCTCCGTCAGCTGGGCCGCGGCTTCTTGCTGTTCTTGGGGAGTCAGGCTGAGAAACTGTTGGAGCAGGAGCAGCCATTCCGACATTTCCGCCATATCCTCGCCAATCAGCTCTCCGCCGCTGGCAAGCCCGTTCACCTCATCGGCAGCCTGCATGTTATCCAGGACCGCCGTCATTTGCATGGCGAACAGATTGCCGAGCGAGCCGTACGCTTGCTCTCCTGCGGTTCCAACGGCATTCAGCGCGCCTGCTGCCGGAGCCACGGGACCAACCGGAGGGGTCAGATTCGCTACATTCATCTCATACACCTCCTCTTTTTATTTTGTTGCTTATAGGAACGACAGGCGTTGGAAGGGTTTCCTCCCGCCGCTTATCGAAGCAACTCGCTGGTAATCTTCGCCGCGACATTCTCTTTCTTCTCGGTGTCTTCTTTCACGACGGCTGCCAGGATCGATGCCCGCTTGTCATCGGACATGCCGGCCAGAATCGAGATGGCCCGGTTTTGATTCGTGCCCATCAGAGAGCGAATGATCGCTGCGGCATCCTCGGCAGGCATTTGGGAAAAAGTATTGATCAGCGCATCGATGTTGGACGAATCCTTGCGCGTCTCGCTCAGGGCTTTAGTCAGCACCTGCACCCGCTCTTGCAGGGCAGCAATGTCATCATCCTTGTTTACGACCGAATCTTTCAACAGAATGGAGATGTCTGCCGCTTTTTTCGGGTCCATTTTGGCCAAAATGCCTGCCTGCTGATCGGCTTTCATCTTTTTCAGGACGGTGACGGCTTCTTCCAGGCTTAAATTTTCGACGATGGCCGCCGCGTTTTTCGGAGACATCGTGGAATAAAGTTTTGCCAATTCCTGGTATTGCTTCTGCCGCTCTTCCTCTGTGGTACGCTTGTCCTCGATCAGCTTTTGCAGATCGCTCACCTGTTTCTCCAGCGCCTGGATGGCGGAGTCTTTCTTTTCCGCTTCCTGCGTCAAGCTGGCGATGGTTTGCTGGTTTTTGGTCTGCTCTTCCTGCAAGCCTTGCAGCTGCTTTTCCGTATTTGCCTCTTTGTCTTCGCCACTGCTTGCCGCATAATCATCGGGAATCAATTTTTCCACGTAGGGGACGGTGTTTGCCCAACCAAGCACATGTCCCAAGACATTGACACCCAGAAAGCTGAGAAAGACTCCCCCAAGGAGCGTGGCAAACAGAGCAGGGATGATAATCATATAAAAGAGCCATTCCCACCTGCTGTATTCCCGTTCTTCTTGGATTTCTTCCATAGTGAACCTCCATCAGTTGCTTTTGCGAAGATAGAGCTGTGTGCCAATCTCGTCCATCTCTTTTTGTTCCCGCTGTTTCAGCGCTTCAAGATACTGTCCTTGCGCCTTGTCGCGCAGCTTTTGCCAGAGCTGTGTCTCTTTCATCTGTTCGGTCAAGCGGCGCTGACACCGCTCCACCTCTTGCTCGCAACCGTAAAGCGTTGCCTTTTGCCGTGAAATGGAGCGATCGACCGATTCCCGGTAGCGGGCGATCTCCATGAGCCTAGAGATGCTGACCGTTTGGGATTGGCTCTGAGCCGAGTGGAGCATTCCGGTCGCTTGCTCCCGAAGGCCTTCCAGTTTGCCCAGCTTCCACTCTTCTTCGTTTTTACGCTGAACCGATTTGCCGAAAGCCCATTCCGCCTGTTCCTTCTCTTTTTCCTTCACGTCCAATACCTTCTGGAGATGAAACTGGAATACTTTCAATCTAGTTCACTCCCCCAAAATGAGTGATCAGCGCTTTGATCGTGTTATGGAGATCAGATGGCTCGTGGGTGCCCTGCGCGGTAAAATCGCGAATGACGTCCCGGTAGCGGATCGCCAGGTCGATATCCCGGTTGCTGCCCGCTTTGTAAGCTCCGATGTTGATCAAATCTTCCGCTTCTTTGTGGATGGCCAGATGTTTTTTGAGCTGACGCGCCGCTTCCAGATGCTCGCTGGTACAAATCTCATTCATGACGCGGCTCACGCTGGCCATGACGTCGATTGCCGGAAAATGCCCTTTGTGGGCTATTTTTCTGTCCAGCACGATGTGTCCGTCCAGGATTCCGCGCACCGCGTCGGCGATCGGATCATTCATGTCGTCCGAGTCTACCAGCACGGTGTAAAAAGCGGTGATGCTCCCTTTGTCTGCTGTTCCGGCACGCTCCAACAGCTTTGGCAACAGAGCAAAGACAGAAGGGGTATACCCTCGTGTCGCGGGCGGCTCCCCGATCGCCAGGCCGATTTCCCGCTGGGCCATGGCGAAGCGTGTCACCGAGTCCATCATCAGCATGACATTCAGCCCGCGATCGCGGAAATACTCTGCGATGGAGGTAGCGATCATCGCACCTTTGATGCGGATCATCGCCGGTTGATCGGAGGTGGCCACGACGACGACGGACCTCTTCAGTCCCTCTTCCCCCAAATCACGCTCGATAAACTCCATGACCTCGCGTCCACGCTCGCCGATCAAGCCGATGACGTTGATGTCTGCCGTCGTATTGCGCGCGATCATGCCCATCAGCGTGCTCTTGCCGACGCCGGAGCCTGCGAATATCCCGACGCGCTGTCCTTTGCCCACAGTCAGCAGTCCGTCAATGGCCCTGACCCCCACGCTGAGCGGCTCCTGAATCCGGGGCCGAAGCAGCGGATTGGGCGGCATGTTATTGGTCGGGTAGGAGGCCAGACCCACCGGCAGCTGCCCTTGTAGCGGCCGGCCAAGCCCGTCCAGGATGCGTCCCAGAATCTCCGGCCCCACTTTTACGTGGAGGGAGCGTCCCGTGGCGACCACATCGCTTCCCGGACCGATTGCCGTCAGTTCACCGAGCGGCATCAGCAGCACCTTGTTTTCACGGAAGCCGACCACTTCTGCCGCGATTGGCTCCTGGCTCTGACTGGCGTAGATATGGCAAATTTCTCCCAGCTTTACCTCCGGCCCTTGGGACTCGATGGTCAGTCCCACCACCTGAGTGACCTTGCCGTTGACGCGGACGGGATCGATGTTTTGCAGGACGTGTCTGTACTTTCCCAGATCGAGCACCGTCATGCTTCCTCACTTCCCTTGGCGAGATCAAGCAGCGCTTGGCGAATTTCCGTGAGCTGGGTATCGATCCGCGCGTCCACACTGCCCAGCGGCGTTCGGATGACACAGCCGCCTTCATCCACAGTATGATCGGGGTAGATCTGCAGCTCAGCCTGTCCGTCGAGAATGGCGAGCAGCTGCTCCCTGTGCTCCTGGATGAACGGGAAGTGGCGCTGGTGCACGCAGACCGTGATCTCTCCATGTACGCGTGAACGCTTCAGCGTGCTTTTGACGATGTCGAGAACGCGTTCGGGGGAGGTTTGCAGATCCTGCCCGATGATTTTTCTTGCTATTTCAATGCTCAGCTCTACCAAAAACGGCTCGGCTTCCGCGATGATTCTACCTTTTTCCTGAAAGGCGAACTGGAGAAGGCTGCGTGCTTCTTCCACCTGATTTCGCACTTCTTCCCAGGCCTCTTGCCTTCCGTCCTGATGACCGGCCTTATAGCCTTGTTCTCTCGCTTCTTCCTCTGTCTGGGAAAAGAGAACGGCTGCCTCATTTCTTTTGTTCTCCCACCATTCTTCCATTTCAGCCTGGGCATCCCGCTTTATTTTTTCCGCCTGCTCTCTGGCTTCCAGAAGCAGTCCCTGCGCGGTTTCTTCGGCATCCTGGAGAATGATTTGCGCTTCTTCTTCCGCATTTTTTACATTTTCCAGATTTTCTTGCAACCTTTCCGCAGTCTCTACCGTCTGTAAAATCGGAGACTTCACGGAGAGGAGAAATGCCTCTTCCGAAGTTTGGTAATGAGACAGCTTGAAAATCCTAGACAATGATATCATCTCCTCCGCCGCGGGCGATGATGATCTCACCTGCTTCTTCTAGGCGGCGAATGATCGCGACAATACGGGACTGCGCTTCCTCGACATCACGCAGACGGACAGGCCCCATAAACTCCATTTCTTCCTTGAACGTATCCGCCATTCGTTTGGACATGTTGCGGAAGATAACTTCTCGCACTTCTTCGCTGGCCACTTTAAGCGCAAGCTGTAGGTCTGCATTCTCCACGTCGCGGATGACCCGTTGTATCGACCGGTTGTCGAGCGTCGCAATATCTTCGAAGACAAACATACGCTTCTTGATTTCTTCTGCCAATTCCGGGTCTTGAATTTCCAATGAATCCAAAATCGTGCGCTCCGTACCGCGGTCGACCCCGTTGAGCACGGCCACAATCGCTTCGATCCCGCCGGCCTGCGTGTAATCCTGCGTAACGGTGGCAGACAGCTTTTGCTCCAGCACCTGCTCTACCTGCGTAATGACCTCCGGCGATGTGCTGTCCATCAAGGCGATCCGTTTGGCCACTTCCGCCTGACGGTCCTGTGGAAGCGCCGAGAGAATCATCGCTGCTTGCTGCGGCTCCAGATACGAGAGTACGAGCGCGATGGTCTGCGGATGCTCGTTTTGGATGAAGTTGAGAATCTGACCGGGATCCGCTTTCCGGGCGAAGTCAAATGGACGAACCTGCAGATTGGCGGTGAGGCGATTGATAATATCCATCGCTTTGGTTTCACCCAGCGCCTTTTGCAGAATTTCCTTGGCGTAGGTAATCCCGCCCTGTGCGATAACTTCCTGGGCTACCGCGATTTGATGAAATTCAGACAGGATTTTGTCTTTTTCGTCGGTGTCTACCTTTCGTACGTTGGCGATCTCCAACGTAAGCTGCTCAATCTCATCCTCCCGCAGATGCTTGAACACCTGGGCGGAGACCTCCGGCCCGAGAGAGATGAGCAGGATCGCAGCCTTCTGTCTTCCGGACAATTCTTTTGCGCCGCGAGCCATTCCCTTTCACTCCTTAATCTTCAGCTAACCATGTACGAAGCAATACGACGAATTCGTCCGGCTTGCTGCGCGCCAATTTTTCCAGTTGTTTTCGCACCACTGTCTGATCGCTGTCCTCTTGGTAAGCCAAATCTGGTATTTCCATCGGTTGCATCGGCAGTGCATCTTCCAGCTCTTCCACCTGCTGTTTGGCCTGGTTGCGTCGGCGGTAGATGAGATACGCCACAGCACCGAGGGCCAGGAGAGCAACCGCACCTGTGCCATAGAGCAGCGCCGGAGAGAGGAAGCCGGTATTTTCAACCGTGACTTTGCCGGAGAACGGACGAGGCAGAACGGAAATATGCTTGTCCAATTCTTCCTGTGTCAGTTCGATGCCCTTGTCGCTCAACGTGACGCGAACGACATTACGGAGAACCTGCCTGATCCCTTCGATCGTCTGTTCGTCGAGCTGTCCCCCCTCAGGAGGTTCGACGCCGACGTTGATCGTGATGTCATCGATCTTGTAGGGACTCATCGAAATATTTCGCGTGATCCGGTTTACTTCCCGGTTGATCGTGTCGTTCAGTTCTTCGTACTGACTGTTGCTGCCCTGCGGCGTGCTGCCGGGATAGCCAGGTGTGTCATTGGCTCCGGTTCCCGCAATCCCGCCTGGAGGGGCACCTTGTCCACTAAATGTTTTGGATAGTCTTTGCGAAGAAATAATAAGACCTTCGTTATTTTCCTTGTCAGGAGCTTCTACCAAATTTTCAACACGGTTTTCCTTGTCGAAATTCATGGAAATAAAAGTATGAACAATGACCTTGTCCCTGCCCATGATGGTGCCGAGCAGCGTATACAGATTTTGCTGAATTTTTTTCTCTACGTCTGCCTTGATCCGCTCTTGCTGCTCATACGCTGTCAGATTGCCCTCGGTCTCATTCCCGTCTGTCCGATCCAGCAGATTGGAGTACTGATCGGAGATGGTGATGTTTTCCGGCGACAGCTTTGGCACACTGCGCGAGACCAGCAGGTATAAGGAATTGATCTGTTTTTGGTCCAGTCTGGTTCCCGGTTCTACATCGACGATGACGGAAGCGGTCGCCTCTTCAGGCGTCTCTGTGACCCAGACGCTTTCCTGGGGAAGCGTGATCATAACCTGCGCACTGCGCACACCCTTTACCCGCTCCAGCATTTTGCGGAGCTCCTGCTGCAGGGCTTCCTTTTTCATCACGTCGAACTGTCTGTCCGTTACTCCCAAGGTATTGGAAAAGATCTCTGCGTTAATTCCTGCCTGACTGGGTATGCCCTGGGCTGCCAAATCGACGATGACATCCTGCGCAACCTTTTCCGGGACTTCGATGCTCGTTCCGTTGTCCGTGATGCGATAGGGAATTTTCTGTCCGTCCAGCTCCTGCTTGATGATTCCGATTTCCTGTTCACTTAAGCGTTGGTTGTACAAAGGCTTGTACACGGGCTGTGATGCGATAAATATGTATAGGCCAAGTGAAAGCAAGAGAAAGAGTGCGATGCCGGAAATCATCCATTTCTGTTTGTTAGGCAGCTGGTTCCATTTCGCCAAAGCTTGTTCTTTATATACTGCTAGACGCTCGTTCATGGTTCACCTCACCAATGATACCGCCAAACATTAAAGTGGCATTCGCATGATTTCCTGATAGGATTCGATCACCTTGTTGCGAACTTGCATGGTCAATTGCAGCATGACGCTGGATTTCTGTCCAGCAATCGTCACCTGATGGATGTCTTGAATCTGTCCGGCTGCAAACTTGGCCGTCAGGTCAGCGGACTCCAGCTGAGCCTGATTTACCTGGGTCATTGCATCGGACAGAAAAGAGGAAAACGATTTGCTCACCTCATCCACCGAATAGGTTTTGGGCTGGATTTGCGGCTGCACTCCGCCAATCCGGGAAAGCGCGTTTATGTCCATGGTTTACGTCTCCTCTCCCTACTTGATCTCAAGTGCTTTCATCATCATGCTCTTGGCGCCGTTCAGAATCGTCACGTTTGCCTCATAAGCCCTCGAAGCGGAAATCATGTCCACCATTTCCTTCATGATGTCCACATTCGGCATCAGGACGTAGCCGTCGGCATCCGCATCCGGATGTGTCGGGTCATACAGGCGTTTGAACGGCGTGTTGTCTTCGCGGATGGCGGTGACTCTCACGCCTTGTTCCGGTTTCCCTCCAATCATGCCGATCGCTCCCTGCAAGATGCTGTCAAAGGATTGGCTCGGTGCTTTGGGAGACAGCTCGACCATTTTTCGCTTGTAGGGCTGCCACACCCCGTTTACCTGTGTCGCCCGGGTCGTATTTGCATTGGCCACGTTTGCTGCAATCGTGTCGAGTCGCAGCCGGTTTGCAGTCAAAGCGGATGCGCTCGTATCAAGCCCTTGAAACATACTCATGCTTACTTCCCTCCGCCTTCAATTACGCTGCGCAATTTTTGGAAATACCCCGCTGTCATCTGCGTCAAGCCGTTGTACCAAATTTGGTTTTTGGCGTACTCATTCATTTCGAATTCCAGGTCTACATCATTGCCGTTGTTTTGAACTATGTTGTTGGGATTGGACATGACCATAGGCATGGCCTTTCCGCCGCTGCCAGCAAACGGAATATGCCTGCGGTCAGTCCGATAGGCTTCCAAATTTTGTCTGGATGTCCCTGTCAGTTCTTGTCGCAGTAGGTCTTCAAACACAACTTGTTTGCTTTTGAACTGAGGGGTGTCAATGTTTGCGACGTTGTTGGCGATCGTTCTTTGTCGAAGAGTGGCAGCGTCCAAAGAACGCTCCAATATCCCCAAATTTTTGTTTACCAGCATGCTTTCAACTCCCCCCATTCCACAACTTCTCTTTATTTCCACAAAACTCCCGGTAATTCCTTCTAATTCGACATCGAATACGACTCCATCATAGCAAAACTGGTATGACGAAAAAAGCCCTATTCGCATAAGATTTGGCAAAATGATTCAATGGGACTAAATCCCTGATGTTACCTAATCCTGTCAGTAGAATGGAATTTTTGTTCAAAATGCTTACATATATTTGCATTTCCTACTTTTCTTGCGACAAAATTTTTGCGTGTTGACCTTCTATTCTTTCTATTCCGACATTCATCTAGGTACAAATGCCCAGAAAAAAGGGTGCAGCATGGAGAGCTACACCCTTTTTTTCCCCGATTTCACCGAAAGTAAACTTCTTTTTTTCCTTTCCGGTCTTGGCGGTATTCTACTTTTTTATGAACTTTTCAGTTTTTCCAGCTCAGGCAGAAGCTTTTCATTCAGCACTTTAATATAGGTGCCCTTCATACCCAGAGAGCGGGACTCGATTACCCCTGCACTCTCCAGCTTGCGCAGAGCGTTCACAATGACGGAGCGGGTAATGCCTACGCGATCGGCGATCTTAGAGGCTACCAGCAGACCTTCTTTGCCTTCCAGCTCTTCAAAAATATGCTCCACGGCTTCCAGCTCGCTGTAGGAGAGGGAGCCGATCGCCATTTGCACAACAGCCTTGCTGCGCGCTTCTTCCTCGATGGCTTCCGAGCGTTCACGCAAAATTTCCATCCCAACAACTGTCGCCCCTACTTCCGCGAGAACGAGGTCATCGTCGACGAACTGGTTATTGACGCGGCCCAGAATCAGCGTGCCCAAGCGGTCTCCGCCGCCCATGATCGGCACCAGCGTCGTCCAGCCTGTGCGGAATACCTCTTTCATCTCCACAGGGAAAATCGTATATGGGCTGTCTACGTCCAGGTTGGCAGAGGTCTCTTCCACCTTGAGCAGACCGTGGCTGTACTCCTCGGGGAAACGGCGCTCTTCCAGCATTTTGCGAATGCGCTCATTGTCCACCTCTTGATGGATGGCAAATCCAAGCAGTTTGCCTTTGCGGCTCACGACGAAGATATTGGCCTCGATGACATCGCTGAGCACTTGGGCCATCTCGCTAAAGTTGACCGCATGACCTGCTGACTTTTGCAGCAGTCGGTTAATTCTTCTCGTTTTCGACAACAAATCCATTCTGGTTTCCTCCCAGTCAAATTACTTGACCATCGTTATAATCGTTCTTTCCTATTAGAGAATGTATTGGCTCAAATCCTTGTTACCGACGATCGAGCCAAGTTTTTCACGCACGTATTCGGGCGTAATCTGGACGACTTCCAAGTGGATGTCCGGGGCCTCGAACGACAGGTCCTCCAGCAGCTTTTCCAACATGGTGTGAAGTCGCCTTGCACCGATGTTGTCCGTCGACTGGTTTACTTCCGCAGCCAAGCGGGCAATCTCCTGGATGGCTTCGGGCGTAAAATCAACGCGGATTCCTTCGGTCTCGAGAAGTGCGATGTATTGCTTCAGCAAGGCATTTTTCGGCTCGGTCAGGATCCGAACAAAGTCCTCTACACGCAAGCTGGTCAGCTCCACCCGGATCGGGAATCGACCTTGCAGCTCCGGGATCAAGTCGGATGGCTTGGCGATATGGAACGCTCCCGCAGCAATGAACAAAATATAGTCAGTCTTCACTGGCCCGTACTTCGTCATCACCGTCGAGCCTTCGACGATCGGCAGGATGTCTCTCTGCACCCCTTCGCGGGATACATCCGGTCCCCTGCCGTCTTTGCCGGCAATCTTGTCGATTTCATCGATAAAGATAATGCCGTGATTTTCCGCGCGACGGATCGACTCCTGCGTCACTTCATCCATATCCACCAGTTTTTGCGCTTCCTGCCCGATTAATACCTTGCGCGCATCTTTTATTCGCAATTTTCTCTTCTTCGTTCGTTTTGGCAGAAGATTTCCGAGCATGTCCTGCATTTGCATTCCCATTTGCTCGGTCCCCGGCACCTGGAACATGTCAAACATCGATGGCGCTTGATCCTCCACATCGATCTCGATCATCTGCTCCTCCAATTGACCGGCAGCCAGCTGCCAGGCCACTTGACGGCGCTGCTGCTCGAGAGAGACGTCATCCGGCTCCGGGGTGTTCTGCTGCTGCTGTTGACCGCCAAACAGCATCTCGAGCGGGTTTTTGAAGGAGTGCTGCTGCTTTTTGGACGGTACGAGAATCTGTACGATGGCTTCGTTGGCCAATTTTTCGGCCTTTTCCTTCACAGCCTCCATCTTTTCCTGCTTGACCGTGCGGATCGCCGCCTCGATGAGATCGCGGACCATCGACTCCACGTCGCGTCCGACATAGCCCACTTCGGTGAACTTGGTCGCCTCCACTTTGATGAACGGGGCACCTGTCAACTTGGCGATTCGGCGAGCGATCTCCGTTTTCCCCACACCGGTCGGACCGATCATGAGGATATTTTTCGGGATCACATCTTCTCTGATCTGCTCCGGCAGCCGTTCGCGGCGGTAGCGGTTTCTCAGAGCGACGGCGATCGCCTTCTTCGCTTGACCTTGCCCGACGATGTATTTATCCAGATGTTCGACAATCGCACGCGGGGTTAGTTGTTCAAGGTTCAACACCAGGAGTCCTCCCTTCACTTCATCTCATCGACGACCAGATTGTCATTGGTGAATACGCATATCTCTGCGGCTGTTCGCAAGGAGGCTTCGGCAATCTCTCTGGCGCTCAAGTGGGGCGCGTACCGCTTTAACGCCCTGCCGGCAGCCAGCGCAAAGCTCCCGCCGGAGCCAATTGCGAGGATTCCGTCATCAGGCTCGATGATTTCCCCGTTGCCGGAAATCAAAAGCAAGTGGTTCTTGTTGCAGACGATCATCATCGCTTCCAGTCGGCGCAGAATCTTATCCATCCGCCATTCCTTGGCCAGCTCAACGGCTGCCCGCTGCAAGTTGCCGTGGTATTCTTCCAGCTTTCCTTCGAACTTTTCAAACAGGGTGATCGCGTCGGCCACTGATCCGGCGAAACCGGCCAGCACCTCACCGCGATAGAGTCGTCTTACTTTTTTCGCACCGTGCTTCATTACCATGCTGTTGCCGAACGTGACTTGTCCGTCGCCAGCCATGGCCGCTTCCCCATTGTGATGAATGGCAAAAATCGTTGTTGCGTGAAACTGTCCCATTTCAGATTCCTCCCGCTTATGTACTACCGGCCGATCCTGGACGGGACTGACCCGCGCGCGGATGGGCTGCGTCGTAGACGTGGCGCAACCTCTCCTTCGTCACATGTGTGTACACTTGGGTAGTCGAGATATTGACGTGACCGAGCAATTCCTGCACTGTGCGCAAATCTGCCCCCCCGTTTAGCATATGGGTAGCAAATGTGTGGCGGAACGTATGCGGGGAGACACGAAGATTGAGTGCATGTGTTTCCACGTATTTGTCCACAATGCGGCGGACACTCCGATCAGAGAGCGGTTCCCCGCGATAATTGAGCAGCAGATACCCATGGTCTTGTTTGTCGGCCAAAAGCTGTTTTCTTCCATATTCTAGGTATTGCCGAAGAACGTCGCAGGCATAACTGCCGACGGGAACATATCTCTCCTTTGCCCCTTTGCCGTAGACAAGCGCGACCCCCAAGCTGATGTTTACTGCATCCATTTTTAGTGTTACCAGCTCCGACACGCGAATCCCACTTGCATATAGAAGCTCAAAGATGAGCAAATCCCGCATGCCAAGTGGGGTCGTAGTGTCAGGCAGGTCAAAAAACGACTGGATTTCGTATGGGTACAAAAAGGAGGGCAGTTTTTTCTCCAGTTTGGGTGTCGATACCATTTGAAACGGATTCTGCGTCAAATGACCTTCTCTCACCAGATAGCGAAACAAGCTGCGCAAACTGGACAGCTTGCGGGCGATGCTGCGCCGAGATAAGCCTTTCTTTGCCAGATGCGCGAGAAAGGAACGGCCATGCAAATAAGAAACAGCAGCAAATACAGGGATTTGGTGCTGTTCCATAAAGGCGACGAATTCGCTGATATCTGCCACGTAAAGCTTCACCGTCAGAGAAGAGGCATTTTTTTCAATGCGCAAATACTGGATGAACGACTCAATTTCATTGGATATTTTTTGCTCATTGTCCATCTCACACGCACCCTCCTCGAAGGCACCTATATAGTAACATAGGAAAAAATCAGATATCAACCTTAATTGTGTCTTTTTTGTGTAAAATTCTGAATTGTGTCTAGCGCCCGCTCAGCCAGTTTTTCGTTCTTCTCCCGCTTGTTGCGAATGCGCTTGCCCAGCTCGGGAACGAGCCCGAAATTGGCGTTCATCGGCTGAAAGTTGTTCGGGTCCGTCGTCGTGATATAACGGGCCATGCTGCCCATAATCGTCTCCGGCGGCAGGACGAGAAGCTCCTCTCCTTTTGCCAGCCGAGCCGCATTCAGACCAGCAAGCAAACCGGAAGCCGCCGACTCCACGTAGCCTTCCACACCTGTCATCTGTCCCGCGAAGAAGAGGCTGTCGCGATCCTTGTATTGATAGGTCGGACGAAGCAGCTTAGGCGAGCTGATGAAGGTGTTGCGGTGCATCACGCCATAGCGGATGATTTCGCAATTCTCCAGACCCGGGATCATCGAAAAGACGCGCTTTTGCTCAGGCCACTTGAGATGGGTCTGAAAACCGACGAGGTTGTACAGCGTAGCGGCGCTGTTGTCCTGCCGAAGCTGGACGACGGCAAAGGGCTGCTTGCCCGTGCGCGGATCGATCAGACCCACCGGTTTCAAGGGACCGAACAGCATCGTCTGACGGCCACGCTTGGCCATCACTTCGATAGGCATGCAGCCTTCAAAAAAGATTTCTTTCTCAAATTCCTTTAGCGGAACCGCCTCTGCCTCGATCAGCGCATCGTAAAAGCGGTTAAACTCTTCTTCGGTCATCGGGCAATTGAGGTAGGCCGCTTCCCCTTTGTCGTAGCGCGATGCCACGAAGGCCTTTTCCATGTCGATCGAATCCCGTTCGATGATCGGGGCGGCCGCATCATAAAAGTAGAGATACTCTTCCCCTGTCAGTTCCTTCAGCTTCTCGGAGAGTGCCGGGGACGTGAGCGGTCCGGTCGCGATCACGACGATGCCTTCCGGTATCTCGGTGATTTCTTCGGTCATCACCTCGATCAGCGGGTGGTTTCGCACGGCATCCGTCACGTACTGGGCAAATTCATGCCGGTCTACGGCCAAAGCGCCTCCGGCCGGGACCGCGCACTTGTCGGCAGCCCCGATGATGACCGAGCCAAAAAGGCGCATCTCTTCCTTTAAGACGCCGACCGCATTGGTCAGGGAATTGGCCCGCAGCGAGTTGCTGCATACCAGCTCCGCAAATTTATCGGTATGATGGGCCGGTGTTTGCGTTTTGGGGCGCATTTCGTAGAGCTTGACGCTCACGCCCGATTCGGCAATTTGCCAGGCCGCTTCGCTGCCTGCAAGCCCGGCGCCGACCACGGTTACATATGGTTGTGTTGTCATGCTGTTATCCTCCACGTCCTCAGGAATCGGCTTCTTCCTGGTAATCGCATTTGGTGCATACGACGCTGACGCCTTGTTTCTTCCGTTTTTTCTCGACCAACAGGCTGCTGCATTTGGGGCATGGCCGGGCGATCGGCTTATCCCAGGATACGAAATCGCATTCCGGATAGCGGTTGCAGCCGTAGAAAATGCGGCTCTTCTTTGATTTACGTTCGACGATCATTCCGGTTTCACAGCTCGGGCACTTTACGCCGATATCTTTGACGATCGGCTTGGTATTGCGGCAGTCCGGAAAGCCGGAGCAGGCCAAAAACTTGCCGAAGCGGCCGAGCTTGTAGACCATGACGCTGCCGCACAGCTCGCAGGACTCATCGGATTCCTCGTCCTTCAGCTCCACTTCTTCCATCTGCTCTTCCGCAACTGCGACCCGCTTGGCGAAGCCCTGGTAAAATTGGTCGAGCACCTTAACCCAATCCGCCACACCTTCCTCGACGCCGTCCAGGTCCGACTCCATGTGGGCGGTGAATTCGACATCGAGAATCTCCGGGAAGAACTCTTCGATCAGGCTGATGACGATTTCTCCCAGCTCGGTCGGGACGAATCGCTTTTCCTCCAGCGCGACATAGCCGCGCTTCTGCACCGTCTCCAGGGTAGGGGCATAGGTCGACGGACGGCCGATCCCTTTTTCCTCCAGCGTCTTAATCAGTCTGGCCTCGGAATAGCGCGGAGGCGGCTGCGTAAAGTGCTGCGCCGGTTCGATTTTTTCGACGCCGAGGGTCTCGCCTTCCTCGATGGGCGGCAAGAAGGATTCCTCTTCTTTATTGTCGTCGCTTCCTTCTATATATACCTTCATAAATCCAGGGAATTTGACTTTGGAGCCGGTCGCGCGGAATGTGACTCCGTTGATATCGATATCCACGCTCATGGTATCCAGCACAGCGGAAGCCATCTGGCTTGCGAGGAAGCGCTCCCAGATGAGCCGGTAGAGGCGGAGCTGATCCCGGCTGAGCACTTCTTTGAGCTGGTCGGGAGAGCGCATGACAGAGGTGGGACGAATCGCCTCGTGCGCATCTTGGGCATTTTCGTTTTTTGCCGCCGTGCGCGGCTCTGTCAGCAGATAGTCTTTTCCGAAGTGCTCCTGGATGTATTCTTTTGCTTCGTTTTGGGCAGTGACGGAGACGCGGGTCGAGTCGGTACGCATGTAGGTGATCAGACCGACCGTGCCTTCTTTGTTGCCCAGATCAATCCCTTCGTACAGTTCCTGAGCGATACGCATCGTCTTGGAAGTGCGGAAGTTGAGCTTGCGCGCCGCTTCCTGTTGAAGCGAGCTGGTAATGAAGGGCGGCGCCGGATTCCGTTTTCGCTCCCTCTTCGTTACCTTTTGCACGACATGCGGATGTTTGCCCATTTTCTCCAGGATTTCTTTTACATCGGCTTCGGATTTCAGCTCTCGTTTTTCGTCGCCGATGCCGAAAAACTTCGCCTCGAATGTTTTGCCGTTGCTCATCAGCAGGCTGCTGATCGTCCAATACTCTTCGGGGATAAACTGCTGGATTTCGCGCTCCCGGTCGATGATCATTTTCACCGTCACGGATTGAACGCGGCCTGCACTGAGACCTTTGCGAACCTTTTTCCACAGGATCGGGCTGATATTGTAGCCGACCAGACGGTCCAGAATTCTCCTCGCCTGCTGGGCATTGACCAGATCCATATTGATATGGCGCGGATGCTTGAAGGCTTCTTTAATCGCATCCTTGGTGATTTCGTTGAATACCACGCGAAGCGGCTGGTTCAGATCAAGACCCAGATACTGCGCCAGATGCCAGGCAATCGCTTCTCCCTCGCGATCCGGGTCCGCCGCCAGATAGACTTTCTTCACTTTTTTCGCGGCATCCTTCAGGGATTTGAGGACATCCCCCTTGCCTCGAATCGTTATGTATTTCGGTTGGAATTGTTGCGATACGTCAACGCCCATCTGGCTTTTCGGGAGGTCCCGCACATGGCCCATGGACGCCTTTACTATATATTTGCTTCCCAGGTATTTTCCAATCGTCTTTGCTTTCGCCGGGGATTCAACAATCACTAGCGTGTCAGCCATTTTTTTCCTCCCCTTTCTGTTAGGAATCCTCCCTATTATTAAATATGCTTATCCGATTTGTCAAACACTAGCGGGCATTGATCCTGCACGGCTGTGAGAAAAGGAGACTATCGTCTTACATAATATCCTCCCGGCAGACTGGCAATCACCTGTTTGCTTTCGAGCTTCAGCAGCGTGCGATAAAGGTGAAACGGCGTCCCTCTCTCGGCAAGCCGCTCATGGAGCTCATCCACATGGACGGGTTCATGGGTGAGCTGGGACAGCAGCTGCTGCTCCTCTTCCTCCAGAGGCATCTGACGCGGAGCCGCGGGACTGCGCTCCCTGCGACCTTCGTCGCGAGCCAGAAGCATCGACAATTCGTCCAGCACATCCGCTATGCCTGTTACTAGCTTTGCACCTTGTTTGATCAAGTTATGCGGCCCTGCGCTCACTTCTGAAAAAATCGGACCGGGTACGGCAAACACCTCCCGCCCCTGTTCGAGCGCGCAATCGGCGGTAACCAAAGAGCCGCTCCGCTCTGCCGCTTCCACGACCAGCACGCCCAGAGCCAGTCCGCTGATAATGCGATTTCGCTCCGGAAAAAGACCGGGGATCGGCGCCACGCCCGGAGGATGTTCGGACAGCAGCAGGCCTTCTCTCTCTACCTCCTGGAACAAAGAGCGGTGCATGGGGGGATAGACGACATCGATGCCGCACCCGAGGACTCCTATCGTGGCACCGCCTGCCCGCAAGGCCGTCCGATGAGCATCCGCATCGATCCCGTACGCAAGGCCGGAGACGATGACGACGCCGGCCTCGCAGAGCTGCTTGACCAGCTGCGTACAGGCCGCGCGCCCGTAGGAGGTAGGTCTTCTCGAGCCGACAACTCCGATGCCGGGTCGCCCGGCCAAACCCCAGTCTCCTTTGTAAAAGAGGGCGAGCGGAGGGTCGGGAATCGCCTGGAGCAGAGGCGGAAATCCAGCTTCCCAGCAGCCGATCACGCCGATGCCTGCTTGCTGCAGCTGTCCGAGGAGCGCTGCAGCGCGCTCTTCGCCGAGGCACGCATTGCCCCGCGTGATCACTGCTGCGGGCAGCGCGCTTTCTGCAGCGACATGGCGCCACTCTCTGCCCACCACCGCAAACGAACCGTATGCATGATAAAGCTCGCGCAGCTTTTTTCTCCCCAGCCCCGGCACACCGAGCAGCGCACAGTACCAGCCCAGTTCTTCCCGTTCTCTATCCGTTCGCTTCGTCATCATCATCAGGACTCCTCCCCCTCTGTTCATCTGCATGTATTGTAGCGAGAGACAGAGCGGGGCACTAGAAAACTTGGCCGCGCTGGTGATCGCGATGGTTACCGCGGCTGTTGTCGCAATTTTAACCGCGTTTTTTGTCACACCGTTCTTTCGACAGGAACAGAAAAGCAAAAAGAAGGGGCTGGCCACAGCCTGTCCCTTCTTTTTAAAAAGGCGTTGTATTCGCTTTTGCTTACTTGCTCATGACTTTCTCGAGCAAGCCGCGCTCTTTCAGCACTTCAACCAGTGTTTCTCCAATGACCGCCGGCGTTTTTGCTACGCGAACGCCGCATTCTTCCAGCTTGGCAATTTTCTCGGCAGCCGTTCCTTTTCCGCCGGAGATAATGGCACCAGCGTGGCCCATCCGCTTTCCTGGAGGAGCAGTTTGACCGCCGATGAAGCCGATCACCGGTTTTTTCATGTTCGCCTTGATCCACTCGGCCGCTTCTTCTTCAGCGGTACCGCCGATTTCACCGATCATGATGACGGCTTCTGTATCCGGGTCTTCGTTGAACATCTCCAGCACGTCGATAAACTCCATGCCTTTTACCGGGTCTCCCCCGATACCGACAGCCGTGGATTGGCCGATGCCGCGAGTCGTGGTTTGGTGAACCGCTTCATAGGTCAAGGTACCGGAGCGGGACACGATGCCCACTTTTCCTGGCATGTGGATGTAGCCAGGCATGATGCCGATTTTGCACTCGCCCGGAGTGATGACGCCTGGGCAGTTCGGACCGATCAGACGGGTCTTTTTGCCTTCCATGTAGCGTTTTACTTTCACCATGTCGAGTACCGGAATTCCTTCGGTGATGCAGATAACGAGATCCAGTTCCGCATCAACGGATTCCATGATCGCGTCAGCAGCGAATGCAGCCGGTACGTAGATCACGGAAACGGTGGCGCCTGTTTTGTCCACGGCTTCTTTCACGGTGTTAAATACCGGAATGCCGTCTACCTCCATGCCGCCTTTGCCCGGGTTAACCCCGCCGACCATTTTCGTGCCGTACTCCACTGCTCCTTGAGCATGGAAACGACCTGTAGCACCAGTAATGTTTACGGTAATGACTTTTGTGTCTTTATTCACGAGAATGCTCATCGCGTATAGTTCCCACCTTTTTCATCACGTTAGATACCGCTCGAAAATCTCTTCGAACCCTTACGCCAGGAATCGTTTGTTATTTTACCAACGCTACGATCTTCTGAGCGCCATCTGCCATCGATTCGGCAGCGACGATGTTTAGACCGGATTCGTTCAGGATCTTTTTACCCAATTCTACGTTGGTACCTTCCAGACGAACAACCAGAGGACGATCCAGCTTCACTTGTTTGGCAGCGCCCACCACGCCGTTTGCGATGATGTCGCACTTCATGATGCCGCCAAAAATGTTGACGAAGATGCCCTTTACTTTCGGGTCTTTCAGGATAATTTTGAAGGCTTCCGTTACTTTCTCTTCGGTCGCACCGCCGCCAACATCGAGGAAGTTCGCCGGTTCGCCGCCGTAGAATTTCACGATGTCCATGGTCGCCATCGCCAGACCCGCACCGTTTACCATGCAGCCGATATTTCCATCCAGCGCGATGTAGGAGAGGTCAAATTTGGAAGCTTCGATTTCCTTTTCATCTTCTTCGTCCAGGTCGCGGAGTTCCTGAATGTCAGGGTGACGGAACAGCGCATTGCTGTCGAAGTTCAGCTTGGCATCCAGTGCCATCACTTCTCCGTCTCCGGTGACGACCAGCGGGTTAATTTCAGCGATGGAGCAATCCTTGTCCACAAATGCCTGGTAGAGGCCCATCATGAATTTGACAGCCTTGTTCACCAGTTCATTCGGAATGTTAATGGCATAAGCCAGTTTGCGCGCTTGGAAAGCAGTCAGACCTGTAACCGGGTCGATTACTTCTTTGATGATTTTCTCAGGAGAATGTGCGGCTACCTCTTCGATTTCGGTACCGCCTTCTTCGGATGCCATCATCACGACGCGGCCGGTCGCACGGTCTACAACAAGCCCCACGTAGTATTCTTTCTTGATGTCGCAGCCTTGTTCAATCAGCAGGCGCTTTACTTCTTTTCCTTCTGGGCCTGTTTGGTGGGTCACCAGAACTTTTCCGAGGATCTCTTGGGCGTATGTACGTACCTCGTCGAGGTTTTTCGCAACTTTTACACCGCCAGCCTTACCGCGGCCGCCTGCGTGAATTTGCGCTTTTACGACAACGACCTGGGTGCCCAGTTCTTTTGCCGCTTCCACTGCTTCGTCCACAGTGAAGGCAACGCGTCCCTCAGGAACTTTCACACCATACTGTTTAAGTATCTGTTTGCCTTGATACTCATGAATGTTCATTCTCCATCCTCCTATGGCAGATAAAGATCAGCAGTTCCCCCGCCCAAACCTTTTTTGCGCATGAGAAAACTGCCACAATCAGTGCAACATGACTATTCTACGACAAAAATCGCAAAAGTGGTAGTGTCATGATTGTTTTCTTCACTGTTATCGTGGCCATAAAAGGGGTGGAACATGAAAATCCAGCTTATTTTTTTGTGCCGAGCAAGCGCAAAATTTTTTCTTCAAGCTGATCTTGCGCAAACCACTTGCCTTGGTATCGAAAATGACGGTCGTACAAGTATACCGTATGGAGGGCCTCTCCCACCGCAAAAGAAAGCTGGTACTTTTCCTGCCCCGGATTTTTCGGCTCCTGATCCAGCTCGATGCTGTTTTGCAGGAGGCGGACGCTCTGATGAGCCATGCCTTGCTCCACCGTCGTTTCTGTCGGTTTTTGTTCGATCGCTCCCTGCTGCTGGTCTCCCGTGCCAATCAGGCGGATGGCGCTCGCTTGAAAGAGCTGCTGAAACGCACGATCCGTCATTTTTCGCGGCGGCATCCACTGGGTAAAGTTCGAGAAGAGCGCTCCTGGCACGCGGTAGTACTGCGTCTCCCGACCGAACGGAATGGCGATCAAGGTCGGCGTGAGCAAAGTGGCCTCCAGCATCCTTTCACCTGTATCCACGCGCATCTGGTAATAGGGATAGAGCGGGTACTGTTGCCAATTCTTTTCCATCAACGGTTCGGCAGCCAAAAAAGCCTCCTGGAAAACAGCGGTCTGCTCTTTGTCCAGGGTGATCGTCTGGTTCAAATCGACGGCGGAGAGCACCACGGAACGATAGGAGCCGGACAACAGCCCCGCCCCTGCCAGGCGGTGAATCCACTGGTAAAACCTGACCGCGCCTTGGCCTCTGTAGGTATCTCCCCCGAACTGGCTGGCCTGCTCGCCGATCTCAACTACCAGCGGTGCCAGCTTGGCCCGGTAGAGAACCAGCGTGTATCTGATGTCGTCTTGCGCGAGCGGCTGATCTGACTTTTGCAGGTCTTTCCCCTGCTCCGGCAGTTCTTTCAGAAAGGCGGTCAGCTCCAGCGGGACTTCCACGCCGTCGGTAGACAGGACGGTAATTCTCTCAATGGCTCCGAGTTCTTCATCGATCCGCTTTTTCATGTCAGCGGGTTGTCCCTGAATATTTTCCGCACACCCAGTCAAGATCAGACTGGCCATTAACAATGGAAACAGATACTTACCCAGTATCGCTTTCATGCAGGTACCTCCCCATCGCGTTCGCTTTCCTGATGATTCCTTCACAGAAGCCCCAATCGACGGCTGATTTCGCTGCCCAGCTTGCGCTTCACGTAGATTTCACTGATTTGATGCGGATCTTTGACTACGACCGAGCGGTTGTTCGTTCGGATAGCTACATATTTTTCATTGTTTTTGTCCAATCCGCAAATAAGCTCCGATCCCATTTCAACGAAGATGGCGACGACGTATTTATCCTGTACTTTTTGCAGGCTGATTTTGGGAAAAGGGCTCAAGATTGGCACCGTTTTGTCCTGTATGTATTGGGTGATCGCGAGCACGTATTTGTCCGGATCTCCGTACTGTTCCAGCTCATGATCGATTCCCACAACTTCACCTTCGTCCGAGATGCCCAAAAAGAGATTCCCGTTGTTGGAATTGGCGAAGGCCACAATCGTTTTGATCATGCCGCTCTTGGAGAGGAGAAAGTCCTGCTTAAACTCAATCCGATCGCTCTCTCCCAGCTCGATGGCCATGGCCGGGTCATCTACTCGTCCCAAGTAACGAAACCGGCTGATCGCTCCCAGGCGGTATACATACTCTTCGAAAAGATCCGCCGGCAGCGAGAGATCCGTGATCTCCTCATCGGTGTTTTGCCATAATTTGTAGGTCTGTGGCGAGAAGCACATATCAAACAGCACATTGCTTCCCAAGGAGCGGATATTCATCCCGACAGAAGCCGAAACCGATTCGCCAGGCGTATAGTCTCCACCGGCCTCCACTTCCAAAACCCCGCTGCGGATCAGATAGTCGAAGTAATGACGGGACAGGGTGACTTCGGGCTTCAGCGGCTCGCGAACGAGCGGAGTCTTTTTGGTCTGGTGGTACAAATCAAAGTGAACCGATTGTTCGTCAATATGTTTCACGTTCGCCGAAAATGTACAGAAATCGTGCATAGTTCTCCTCATTTTTGCGACTGGTTCATTTGACTTATTCTATCGAACGGTTTAGCCATTGACCAGTCCTATTCTGTCAAACCAGGAAATGTCCGCCTGAACCAGCATTTCTTCGGACATCTCATGTCTTTTATAAAAACTACCGATAGTTCTGCAGGACGGCATGCAATTTTAGCGCGAGTCCCAGATTTCCCTTGGCCTTGATCTTTCCCATCATAAAAGCCGTGGTCGGATTCAGCTCGCCTGTCACCAGCTTGATGAAGCTGGAATCGGACATCTCCAAGGAGCAGGCCGCTTGATCGGGGCCGCCTTCGGCTACAGATACGGAATCCCCGGCAAAACTGATTTGGTAGAGACCGCTCTCCTTCAAATGAAAATGGAACACGGCAGAAAGTCCATCCAAACCAGCGGGATTGGCATTTATTTTTTCCGCTAGTTCTGCGATCATGCGTGATACGGTCATTTTCGTCCTCCCCAACTGTCCAAATATTCCTTCTATTTTATAGCATAGACCTATTCGCTATACGGAGTAAAGGATAAAAAAGAAACCGGACACAAACCAATGTCCGGTTCCCTCGCTGCATGCACGGCGGGCTATGGCGAAAAGCTGCTGTTTTCGCCGCAGTTGCCCCTGCCGGCGTCCAATAAAAATGTCTTATTTTACGCGGACGGCCGTCCCTGTGGCAATGACCATCATCATGCCCTCGCGCAGGGTCTCAAAATCAAGGTCGACCCCGATGACGGCGTTGGCCCCCAGCGCTCGCGCCTTTTCCTTCATTTCGCGCAAGGCCATTTCCCTGCCCTCCGCGAGCTTGTTTTCATACGCGCCGCTGCGCCCCCCGATAATGTCGGTGATGCCGGCCAAAAAGTCTCGAACGACATTGGCGCCTAAAATAACTTCGCCGCTAACGATGTCGAGATACTCCTCTACTTCTTTTCCCTGCAACGTACTGGTTGTGGTTACGATCATCCTGATGCCCTCCCTGGTTTGCTTGCAATGTAATGTCTTATGTAGGAAATACGGATGAGGTCCACCTTGGTTTCAAAAAACCCAGAGCGCGGGCAAATTGGTTCAGGCCTGGGTGGGTTTGTTTTGTCTGTCCGCACGATCGGCTTGGCCGGTTTGCGGCTGCACCTCTGCCGGTTTCCCCTTACTGCTCTGTTTGTGAAGATCGACATTTTTATTTTTGGACATGGATTTCCTCCTGCGCGTGATTTTTCCGGTTTGCCGGATTACTTTTCAGTATGCACCTGTGGCAGCGATGATATTTTTCACTTGGGCGGCGCATGCTAACAGGTAATCGATTACATGCGGAGGTGCTCCGATGAAAGAACCGCTTCCTGCAGAACCCGGCTCAGAAGAGGAAGAAGTAGCAGGACTGCAGCAACTGGTCGAATGGATTAACGCCAAAGGAGACACGGGGGAGATCCGTCAGATCCTCGAGGAACATCAGCCGCCTGAGTCGGACGCCGGGGACGAATGGCTGCGCCCCTGATGTGCTAGTGGCTGATGTGCTAGAGGCAATCTGCAAGCAACTGATGTGCTGATGAGATGGTATTGCCGACGCACTGGTATTGCCGATGCGCTGGCGTGCTGGACGCTGCTCTTTGCTGATGCGCGGACATTACCGGTGCACGGATTGCGGCCGGGAAGTAAATCCGCCTGTCCGCTCCGAGGCTGGCTGTAGAGAATAAGCATCGATTTGCTTTTTCTCCGGCCAGCCTGCTTGTCATTGGAGCGAGCGGTGAAAGACTTTCTTTGCAAGTTGCCCTAGATTTCGGTATGATAACCGGTATGAAACTTGATCAGGAGGCCGTTTTTTTTGACGCTCACCTTTAACAAAAGAAAGTTTAGTTCCGTTCAAATCATTGTTTTCTTGTATGTGGCCAGTGTACTGATCGCTTCCTTTTTGCTCTGGCTGCCTTTTTTCCAGCTTCCTGGCGTCCATCTTTCCTTTATCGATGCGCTGTTTACCGCGGCCAGCGCGATCAGCGTAACGGGTCTGAATGTGGTTACCATCCACGAGGTGTTTAACCAACGGGGGGTGATCCTGCTCGCGCTGCTCTTTCAAATCGGCGGGATCGGCATCATGACGCTGGGCACATTTTTCTGGATGATGCTCGGGCAGCGGATCGGACTGGAGTATCGCAAGTGGATCGCGACCGACCACAACCGGCCGACTCTGGCGGGGTTGGTGGAACTGATGCGAAACATCCTCGTCCTCGCTGTCGTGATTGAAGTGGCAGGAACGATCCTGCTGGGGAGTTATTTTCTCATCGCCGGTTATCACCAGAACTGGTATGAAGCGTTTTATTACGGCTTTTTTGCCGCAGTCAGCGCGTTTACCAATGCCGGCTTTGACATCTACGGCAACTCCTTGCATGATTTTTCCCATGATTACATCCTGCAGACGATCATCATGGGATTAATTCTTTGCGGTGCTGTGGGCTTCCCTGTCCTGATCGAGCTGCGGAATTGGCTGGCTCATCGCCGAGTGGGGCGAAGATTCACCTTTTCCCTATTCACAAAAATTACAACAATTACCTTTTTTCTGCTGATTGTGCTGGGGACACTGCTTTTTTTCCTGTTTGAAAGAGAGGCTTTTCTCCAAGGCAAGAGCTGGCATGAATCGCTCTTCTACTCCCTGTTTCAATCAGTGACCACGCGCAGCGCCGGGCTGTCGACGATGGACAGCAGCATCCTGACCACGCCGACGGTGATGGTTCTCTCCATCCTGATGTTTATCGGCGCCTCTCCCAGCAGTGTAGGGGGCGGGATTCGGACGACGACTCTTTTTGTTCTAGTCGTCACCGTCGCCTCTTACATGCGGGGCCGAAAAGATGTAAAAGTATTCGGCAGAGAGCTGGTCGACGAAGATATCATGCGCTCGTTTATCGTCTTTTTCGTCGCCATCGTGCTGGTGCTGACGGCAGTCATCTCGCTGATGTGGATCGAGGGGTTGCCGCTCGCCCCGGTCCTGTTTGAGGTCTGTTCCGCCTTTGGTACGACGGGTTTGTCCATGGGCATCACCCCTGAGCTCAGCAGCGCGGGCAAATTGATCCTGATTCTCATGATGGTGATCGGACGGATCGGGATTATCAACCTGCTGCTCTTCTTGAAAAAAGACGACTATGCGGTTTCCTATCACTATCCAAAAGAACGGATCATCATCGGCCAATAGCGACCGCGAAAACCCCCACTGCGATCATGCAGTGGGGGTTGCTTTTTATCTGATCAAAGGGGCATTTCTCCCCTTCTCGTCAGGACTCGTCGTTCACCAGGACATTTTTTCCCCGCAGCTTCAGCAGCAGTGGAACGATGATCCACAGCAAGGCGAGGCTGAGGAACAAAAGGGAGATCGGCTTTTGCAAAAAAACCAGGTAATCGCCGTTGGAGGCCGTCAGCGCCCTGCGCAAATTGTTTTCGATCATCGGACCGAGAACGAGCCCCAAGACGATCGGCGCCAGCGGAAAGTCATTCTTTGCCAGAAAGTAGCCGGCGATACCGCAGGCGATCAGCAGGATTAAATCAAAGGTGGTGGCCTGGACAGCGTATACGCCGAAGACGGAAATGGCCAGGATCATCGGAAGCAGGAATTTTCTCGGGGTTTCGATGATCTTGACAAAAATGCGGACCAAGGGCAGGTTGAGAATCAGCAGCATCATGTTTCCGACAAACATGCTGGCAATCACGCCCCAGGCGATCTGCGGATGCTCGGTAAACAGCATCGGGCCCGGCTGCACATTGTACATGATAAAAGCGCCCATGAGAACAGCGGTCGTGCCGGTACTGGGAATGCCCAGCGTCAGCAGCGGGATCATCGCCCCGCCGGATGCGGCGTTGTTGGCCGACTCCGGAGCCGCCACTCCTTCAATCGCGCCTGTGCCGAATTTCTCCGGATTCTTGCTGATCTTCTTTTCCAGGATGTACGAAAAGAAGGAAGCGACAATCGCGCCCGCACCAGGCAGGATCCCGATGAAAAAGCCGAGAATCGACCCTCGGGCGATCGGCGCGGCGCTGTCTTTCAAATCCTTTTTGGTCGGCAGGATTCTCTCGATTTTGGCCAGTTCGCCGTCCTGATTCGGCTCCAGTATATTCTTGAAGACTTCGCTCAAGGCAAACAAACCGACGGCCAGCGTGAGAAACTCCAGTCCGCCGTAGAGGATCGGGATGTTGTACGTGAACCGCGCCACGCCCGATACCGTATCCATGCCAATCGTCGCCAGAAGCAGCCCCAGCACGGTCATGATCAGTGATTTGGTCATCGATTTGCCTGCCAGTCCGCTGACTGCACACAGCCCGAGGATCATCAGCGAGAAGTATTCCGCCGGGCCAAATTGCAGCGCCAGCTTGGACAGGGGCTCCGCCAGAAAGACGAGCGCGATCAGGGCGACGATACCTGCGATAAAAGAGCCGATCGCGGCAATCGAGAGCGCAGCTCCCGCCCTGCCCTGCCGAGCCATCTGATAGCCATCCAGCGTCGTCACCACTGAGGAGGACTCGCCGGGCGTATTCAATAAAATGGATGTCGTGGAGCCTCCGTACATCGCTCCGTAGTACACCCCGGCCAGCAAAATGATCGCGCTGGTCGCTGCGGCTTCCGGTCCCAGCCCGCTGGTCAACGTGGCCGTCACCGGAATCAGCAGCGCCACCCCGCTGATCGGTCCGATGCCGGGCAGGACGCCGACGGCTGTGCCGATCAGCACGCCCAAAAACGCAAACACGAGATTATGCCACTGGAGAGCGATCGAGAAGCCGTCCGCGAGAAAGTGTAGTGTACCCATGATTCCTCTCCCCTCCTACCCTATCAACCACTCAGGAAAGCCGGGTAAAGAACCTTCCAGGACGTTGACGAAGACATAGTAAACGCCGCCGGAAAAAATGCCCGCCACCATCGCTGTCTTGCCCAGATTTCCTCTCTCCATCAACTGAAACGCGATGAACAGAAAGAGAAAAGTACTGATCACATAGCCCAGCGCCTCGAGCGTGAGAGCGTAGAGGACAAACACGGCAAGAATTCCTGAGAACCGCTTTACATCAAAGGATGTGCCCGCTTTCTTTTCCTGTTTGTAGCCAAAGGTCTCATAGAAGAGACGCAGGCTGAGAATGCATAGAACCAGTCCCAAGCCGAGCGGAAATATATCCGGTCCGACATTGCTTCCATACGAGCTTTTGGAGATGAATTGACTTTCATAAACAAATCCAAGGCCGAGAATGGCAAAAAAGAGACTGCTATACCGATCAAACTGTTTATTCATACCTCTCCCCCCTAAGCCTTGAAGGGGCGGAGAGAAGGTCGATCTCCTTTCCCCCCTGCCCCCTTTATTCCGGAAAAAACACTTACTTCGCCATATCAAGCGCTTTCAGCATTTCCGTGATCAACTGATCCTGCTCGCCGAGAAACTCCACGAATTGTTCCGAGTTCAGATATTGTGCTTCCCAGCCGCGCGTCTTCAACTCTTCATGCCACTCTGGTTTTTCCGAAAGGGCTTTCAATTTCTCATCCCAATAGGCGAGTGCTTCCTTCGGCATTTCTTTGGGACCAAAAAGGCCGCGCCAAATGGTGAATTCCGCATCGAGGCCGAGCTCCTTCAGCGTAGGGATCGACGCCAGTTCTCCACTAAGGCGCTCCGGAGAGGTAACCGCCAGCACGCGAATGTTGCCTGCCTTCATATATTCGCCCACACCCGAAGCATCGGTAGCGATGACGTCCGCATTTCCGCCGAGCAGGGCTGTCATCGCCTCTCCCCCGCCTTCATAGGAGACGTATTTGACGCTTTTGGGATCGACGCCGGACTTGTACAGAGGCAAGATGGCGATCAGATGGTCCATGGAGCCTGGTGAAGAGCCGCCGGCGATGGTCACCTTGGTCGGGTCGTTCTTGACCGCATCGATCACGCCCTGCATATCCTGGATCGGCGAGTCGCTTCTGACCACGAAAGCGCCAAAATCCTTGGTCAGCTGGGCGAGCGGAGTGACATCTCTGTACCCATACGGGTTGTTCCCCTCTTTTTTGTTATTGTCGATGATGATCGGAGGCGAGCTGACAAACAGCTTGTAGGGGTTTTTCGTATCCTTGGCCATATATTCGGCAAGGAACACGGCCCCGCCACCGCCCGGCCGGTTCTCGACCGTAATCGTCTGATCGACGAGCTTGGTGTCGTAGAGAATTTTGGCGGTCGATCGGGCAGTCATATCCCATCCCCCGCCCGCTCCGGATGGAGCCACGATGACGATCGGCTTTTCAGGATAGCCGGAGGGTTTCGCCGCTTCCGGCGAGGCTGGGCCTTTTTCGCCCGAGCCGCAGCCTGCCAAACTGACGGACATGAGTGTGGTAAGCAATATCGTGCCAAGCATTTTTTTCATTCGGATGACCTCCCTGTTAAATCCACTTTTTCAAACCTTCTGAAAATTATTGGCAATCTATCATTCGCCTCTTTTTCTGTCTGGCGAAACATGTTCTTTCACAAATTCGATGAAAGCCTGCACCGGGCGCAGCTTGGTCGTGGCATTGGCATACATCATCCATGTTTTTCTTTCCACGGGCTGACCCGTTTTCCAGCGGAGAGTAGACTTATGCAGCTGATCGCTGTCCTTTAGACAAGTCTCCGGTATGATCGCGTACCCCAATCCGTTCAGGACCATTTCTTTGGCGATTTCGACGTTGTCTACTTCCATGGTGACCAGCGGCGGCGTATCAAAATGTTCTTGCCACCAGCTGTTCAGCAGAATTTTCAGCTTGGGATCGGTCTTGTAATTGATTTTGGGAAGCTGAGGGATTTGGGCAAATGCAAACTCGCTGCTGGAGATGATGCACATCGCTTCCTCATCCACAAGATGCTTCTCTTCCGTCCAGTAATATTCGCTGCGAATGATCGCGATGTGAATCTGTTCATTATTGAGCAAATGAAACATATCCGCACTGAGCCCGGTGTACAAATTAACCTGCACCTTCGGGTAGATCTCATGAAAATGCCGGAGGATCCGCGGCAGCCGGTAATATGCGAAGTTGCTGGCAACACCCAGCCGCAATTGGCCCGTCACCTCATGGCTTAACTGGGCGAGATGCTCTTTGGCTTTCTGCAGCTGCAACAGCATCTGCCGGGCGTAGTCCAGGATGTACTCTCCTTCGGGCGTAAAGGATATCCCTCGCTTGTTTCGGAACAAAATCGTGACGCCAAATTCTTCTTCCAGCTGCCGGATTCGGTAGGTTAAAGCCGGCTGCGAGATAAACATCCGCTCGGCTGCCCGCGTAATATTTTTCTCTTCGTGCAGTATTTGCAGCAGGTACCAATCCTTGCTGTCCAACAGTATCCACCCCTATTCTTTCCGTCTATTCATCCATTGTAACGAAACGAGAAAAAAAGAAGGAAAGCAGGTGTGAATGATTCGTTAATATTCGTGGAAGAATTGTTGGATCGCGTCTTTCTGATTCGTTTCGAGAAGAGCCAGCATCAGCAAGATTCTCGCTTTTTGCGGAAGCAAATTATCGGCCGTGACAAAACCATAGCCCTGGTATTGATTCAAGGCGGTCACTCGGCCATTGCCCACACGGCTGCTGCGGACAACGAAGATTCCCTGCCGCGATGCCTCTGCCAAGGCAAGCTCCTCGTCCGAGGAAACCTTTCCGGCGCCCGTCCCCGCTACGACAATGCCCTGGTAACGCTTGGATTCGGTCAGATAACGGATCACGTCGCCCTTTGCTCCCAGGTAGGAGTACACGATGGCCACTTCCGGCAGCGCCTGCAGCGGCACCTGTGAGAAACGCGAATGAATCGTATGCTTGCGAACCGGCTCGCGGTAGTACTGAACCGTCCCGTCGATGTCCACGTAGCCAAGCAATCCCATCTGACCGGATTGAAAGGTCTGAAGCCGGTACGTGTTCGTTTTGGTCCCTTCGCGAGCGGCGTTAATTTCGTCATTTAAGACGATCAGCACGCCTTTGCCCCGCGATTGTTCATCGACGGCCACCCGTACGGCGCGGTGCAAATTGATGCCGGCATCGGAGCCCAGCACATCCAGCGGTCGCTGCGAGCCGACAAACACGACAGGCTTGTCAGTCGCAAGCGTCAAGTTAAGAAAGTAGGCGCTCTCTTCCAGTGTGTTGGTGCCGTGGGTGATGACAGCCCCGTCATACCCTCTCTCGATCAGATAGTGTTCCACTCTCTGTTTGATGAAGATCCAATGCTCGGATGTAATGTCACAGCTGCTGATGTTAAACAATTGTTCGACGGTAATCTCCGCCAGATCCGCCAGCTGCGGTACGCTGCGGGTAATATCCTCAATCGTATAAGACCCGGTCTTGTAATCTTTAAAATCGAGCGCTGTAAGGCCGCTGCCCGAAATGGTGCCACCTGATGCCAAGATTACAATTTTTTTCACTTCATAGCCTCCCTCATATGGTGACGCAACTACTCTCTCTATGATGGCGTATGGAATCGTCCCCCTTCCTCCTCGAAAACCGATTGTCAGACCTCATCCACATCAAAGCTGGTGTTAGTAAGGGCAACCTGACGTTATCCTGATTGTAGAAAAGAAATCATCATAAGAAAAATATATATTTTATTTCATTATGAAAGAAAATTTTTATGATAGCGCGAACAGAGAGGGTCCAACGCACGATAACGGATGGCTTCCGCCACGTGTGCGGCCAAAATGCGCTCGGGCTGCTGCAACTGGTTTGAGCGTTGTGTTTTTACGGTTAGCCGAACAAAACAAGATGAAAGTAAGCCTTCCGAATCTGAGAAAGTTGGCTGAGGTACTGGAAAATAACGAAGGGGCTGTCCAGAAAGTCAGCATAAACTGACTTCTGGGCGCCCCGTTTTTGTTGAATGTAAAAAATAAGCACAAAAAAACCGTCTTTTCTTGTAAAATGGAAGTTACCACACTACCAATTCAAGAAAGGACGATTTTCTTGCGTAATCGGACGACTACTAATCATGATTATACCATGCAACTGGCTCTTCCTCTACAGGATGTGGAAGAAAAAATGATGCCCACGCGACATCTTGCCCCTACCTTCAAACCGTACGATAACAAGCAGGCTCAGATGATTCTGGATTTGGAGATGTATGTTCCCACCCATCATGTGGCTCGTGTCATTGATGAAATGATCGAAGCCATTCCGGATCAGCAGTTGTTTGCTCATTACACGGGCGGAGGCCGCAGTTCCTACCATCCCAAAATGATGCTTAAGGTGATCCTTTACGGCTACTCACAAAAGGTTTATTCCTGCCGCGGTATTGAAAAGCTGTTGCGTGAGAACCTCCCGGCCATGTGGCTGGCGGCGATGCAGCAGCCTGACTTCCGTACCTTGAACGATTTTCGCGGCGTGCGCATGAAAGCGTTCATGGACGAACTGTTTGAAACGATGATCCGCAAGCTCATCGCGGACAACTACATTTCGATGGAGCAGTACTTTTTGGATGGCACAAAGATTGAAGCCGATGCGAACAAGTACTCTTTTGTGTGGAAAAAATCCACGCTTCGCTTCGAGGAAAAGCTCAAGGAAAAGGTGCAGGCCACCCTTGCGCATATTCATACGCTCACGCAGCAAGAAGCTGGCGAATATGCAGCGGCAGACCCGGAAGAGCTCCCTGCCAAGCTCGAAGAAGCAGCGGCCGTGCTGGAGGAAAGAGTCGAAGGCTTAACCGAACAGCTCACGCAGACCAGCGGCAGCGAAGAGCGGAAAGCCTTGCGCAAAGCGCGCAGTGCCTTGAAGAGGCCGCTGAAACAGATTCGGAAGGATTTCCTTCCTCGCTTCGCCAAGTATGAGCAGCAGAAAGCCTGCTTTGGCGATCGCAACAGCTACTCGAAAACCGATCCGGACGCCACGTTTATGCGCATGAAGGAAGATCACATGAAAAATGGCCAACTGAAGCCAGGCTACAATGTGCAAATGGCCACGGAAAACCAGTTTGTTTTGTTCTACAGCATCCATCAGCGTCCTACGGATACACGATGCTTTATTCCGCATATGGAGCGATTGGCGGCGTCTTCGTTGCCGATGCCCAAAACCGTGATTGCCGACGCTGGCTATGGCAGCGAGGAAAACTACTTGTATGCGATGGGCGAAGAAAAACAGCCGCGATTTGAGTTTCTCATACCCTACGGCAACTATTTGAAGGAGAAAACCCGACGATACCAGAAGGACATCCGGCACGCTTCCAACTGGACGTATGAAGAGCAGGATGATCGCTTTGTTTGCCCGAATGGTCGATACGTTCGCTTTAAGAAATACCAGACGAAAAAAAACGCTTCTGGCCTGGAGCAAAGCTTCAAGATCTATGAATGTGAGGATTGTAGCGATTGCCCGCTCAAGCTCTCGTGCACCAAAGCAAAAGGGAATCGCCAGGTACACTGGAACACGATATGGGAAGAGTTAAAGGCAAAGGCCAAAAGAGCCCTTGAGGATGACGAGAAGTCCGCGATCTATGCTCGGCGTAAAGTGGAGGTAGAAAGCGTGTTCGGTCACCTCAAGGGCAACCGGTCGTTCCGACGGTTCTCCTTACGGGGGCTGGACAAGGTTCACGTCGAGTTTGGGATTGTGGCATTGGCCCACAATCTATTGAAAGTGGCAGGCATCCGCCTCGCTACTTTCCTGCAAAAGCAGCCGCACAAAAAAGTTGGACGGAAAACATTACGTTTTTCCGCCCAACTTTTTATTTTGGGGACTTATTGGACAGCCCCTTCCGTGCATGGTTATCTGCATTTTTGGGGGGGAGTTGGAACAAAACGACAGTATAATTTAAAGTGTCCACTATTATGGAAATGAGTGGGTTTTTGGGGTAAAGGGGTAAGGGACTTCCAGCGTGTTTCTTGCAAGGTTCGCAAAAGGCGGCGAAGGAAAATGGGCCAAGAAGACTCTTACAGCTCCCAATTTCATTTTTTATCGGTCCACACAAAATACTCCCGGCCGATGTCTCAATTCATCTTTGCCAGCGATGCGTTCTATTTCTCGTGTATACTTTTTTATTTAACAAAAAGTTTTGCATTTTCCTTAACCCACTCTGCGAAAGTGGATGGTTTTTGTCCCGTTACTTCCTCAACCGTGGGCAGTACCGTACTAACAGATTTAGGCGGATTAAGGTGCCAACGGATCACATAATCAATTGCATCCTCCCGAACACCCATTCTTCTCATCTGTTCACGTTCTTCTTCTTCGGAGCTCACTATATACTGAATGTCTCGTCCAATCACTTCACCAATGATCCGGACTTTATCTTGCACCGACAAACTCTCTGGCCCTGTTAGTACATATATTTTACCTGCATGACCCTTCTCGGTTAGTACAATCGATGCGACTTTTCCAATATCCGCTTCATGAACAGGGGCAATTCGTGATCCTCCAAACAGATCGCGAACAACCCCCTCAGAGCGTATAGAGTTTGCCCATTTTCGTGCATTTGCCATAAATTCAAAGGCTTGCAGTTGAGTCCACTCCAGACTACTTGCTTCAACTGCCCTCTCAAAAGGGCCTTTCTCTCCGTTCCATAAAACGGTAACTCTGCGCACCCCAGCCTTCTCAGCTAGTTCAATGATTTCTGGACCCGTTTGTAATGGCGTATATTCGGCACCTGTTGTAATCAAATGCATGCCGCTTACGCCAACCAACGCGGGAACTAGCGTACTTGGATCACTTAAATCTCCAGCTACAACTTCTACATCATGAGGAAGATTGGCTTGCAGAGGATTACGTGTCAATGCTCGTACCTTTTGGCCCCTTTGTATAAGTTGATCCACAACATGCCGTCCTACGGTCCCTGTTGCTCCTGTCACTAATATGGTCATTTGTTTTCCTCCTCCCGTTTTTGTTCCATCTGCTTGATTTTCTCAGCCAATTTTTCTCTCGCATCGGTTAAAGCATTTATTTGTTGGTTGATCTCAAGCATCTTCGCCTCATACATAAGCAGTAACTCTTCACAATAAACGTCCTTTTCTTTATGCTCCTGGCGCTCAGGATATTTGCAGAAGATAATGTCTCTAATTTGTTCTGTGGTTAGCCCTAAACCCAGATAAAGTTGAATGGTGTTAGTGGATTCGATCACATTCTCGTCATATACCCGATAATTATTTTCTTGACGAGATGCTTTGATCAATCCTTTTTCCTCGTAATAACGAATCGAACGGGCACTAACTCCAGTTAATTTTCTTACCTTTCCGATTCTCAAAGGATGACCTCGCAGATTGGGGAGATTATCCTTATTATAAAGTTTCACATTAGTGTAAAGGTCAAGAAAGAAATTCCGTAACGTAATATACCGTTCACGCGCACGGTGCTGAAAAATAATTAAGCCGAACCAAAGAGAAAATTCTAAAGGCACTACGTGAGGTCTTTCAATGGGTTTGGACAGAAACTCCCTGACCATTCCATGGTTTTTTTACAAAGCTCAAGATGGAACCGAATCTTTTGTAGATTTTGACTACATTACTTGCAACACTAGTGATCTTTCGGTAAACGTTGGTGTTGAAAAGAGGAGCTACAGGAACCGGAAACCGATGGTCATCATCCACATAAAAATCTGGTGTGAGTAAGAAAATTTTAGGATAGCGCGAGCAGGGAGCGGTCCAACGCACGATAACGGATGGCTTCCGCCACGTGTGCGGCCTGAATTCGCTCGGACTGCTCCAGATCGGCGATCGTGCGCGCGACCTTGACGATCCGGTCATACGCCCGGGCACTTAACCCCAGCGTCTCAAAAGCGAGGTGGAGCAGGTCTTGTCCCTCGCTGTCCAATTGGCCAAAGCGGCGCAGCTCTTCCCCGCTCATCGTGCTGTTGAACGGAGTCGCCGGCCGGTGGGCGTAGCGCTTTTGCTGGATTTCCCGCGCGGCCTCTACTCGTCCGCGCACCGTCTCCGACGACTCCGCCGTCCTCCGCTCATGCAAATGCTGGACCGGCACGCGAGGCACCTCCAAATGCAGATCAATCCGGTCCAGCAGGGGACCCGACAGCTTCGCCCGATACCGCTGAATCTGCGGCGGCGTGCAGGTGCACTCGCGCTGGTCTTTGGAGCCGTAAAAGCCGCAGGGACATGGGTTGAGAGATGCGACCAAGAGGAATCGGGCAGGGTAGGTAAAGACATGCTTCGCCCGCGCGATGGTCACCACACCGGCCTCCAGCGGCTGCCTGAGCGCTTCCAGCACATGCCGGGAAAACTCCGGCAGCTCGTCGAGAAACAGGATTCCTCTGTGAGCCAGACTGCACTCGCCCGGCCGCGGGCTCTGCCCTCCCCCGCCTACGAGAGCGGGCATCGTCACGGTATGGTGCGGGGCACGGAACGGCCGCTCCCGAATCAGTCCGGCTTGTCCCGTTAACTGTCCGGCAATGCTGTAGATCTTCGTCACGTCATAGGATTCGTCCACATTCATCTGCGGCATGATGGTCGGCAGGCAGGTGGCCAGCATCGTTTTGCCGGAGCCGGGGGGACCCACGAGCAGAACATTGTGAAAGCCTGCCGCCGCTACTTCGAGGCCCCTTTTGACAAAGGCTTGGCCGTAGACATAGGAAAAGTCGTGGGTGTTTTGTGTCAGCGGATTATTCTGCGGCTCGCTCTCTGCCGCTTCGGGCGCCTCCAATCCAGTCGTCCAATAGCGGACGGCCTCGGCCAAATGGGCGGCAGGGAGCACGGCGAGATCGGCCAGTCTCGCTTCGGCGGCGTTCTCCGCGGGGATAATCACGTGGGTAAAGCCTTCTTTTTGGGCTTGGAGCAGCGTCGGCAATACTCCGCTGACCGGGCGCAGGGAACCGTCCAGGGCCAGTTCGCCTAGCAGCAAGATGGCTTCCTCCCGTTTGGGAATCTGCTTGGATGCGAGCAAGATGCCCATCGCGATGGCCAGGTCGAAGCCGGAGCCCTCTTTTCGCAGGTCGGCCGGCGCCAGATTCACCGTGATGCGCTGCATCGGGTATTCGAAACCGGAATTGCGCAGGGCTGCTCTCACCCTGTCCCGCGATTCTTTCACAGCGGAGCCGCCCAAGCCGACCAGATCGAATTGCGGCAGGCCATTGGCGATGTCGGTCTCGACGGTGACGATCATGCCCTCGATGCCGTGGACTGCTCCGGAATAACTGCGTGCGTACATAAAAAATCACCTCTCTATCAGCTTAGGAAATGATAGGAGAGGTGTGCAAATAAGGTTGATGAGTGGGTACGGGATTGACAACCTGATTGTATATCGTATTGGTATCGTCCTCTGACTCTCTTTTTGGATGATCATTCCCTCAACCTTCCACTGGCAAACAAATACAACAGCAACCCCAAAATGACGCCATGCACACTTACTAAGAAGTAAAAAGGCAAATCCTCTACGTAAATCCACCCAACTTGCACTGCGCCTCCTCGATTTGATGAGATGAAAGCAATTGATATGGCGGCTATATTAGACAGGACGATGAAAGCAATCGAGCTCCGCTTCAGGTATTCCCCATTTTTATCTTTAAAAATTCCAATCAGAATGAATAGTAACAGAAGAAAAATCCAAATAAGTGTCATGATTCCACCTCCCAATCCTATATTCGTATATTATTAATGGAAGGAACAACAAATCCCTCCTCTATTTTCCAACAAACCATCTAAAACAAATTGCCCCCATTCCCGGAGGTGCTTTTTCCAATGAAACGCATCAGTGAAAATGTGATCATCATCGAGCAATTATGGGTTATCCTTGTCCCGCTGCTGCTCGCGCTCGTGGGCATATCCTGTCTACTCGTCGGAGTGGCCAAAAGAGACCGGGTGAGTCTGCTGGTATCCGGCTCCTGCTTTTTGGCTCTATTCGTGCTTTTTTCGATCTATTCTTTTATGGTGTCATCCTAAAAAGACAACCCTGCCCACAAAAAAAACCCTCCGGCAAAAACCGGAGGTCCAATGATGGTGCTTGGAGGAGTTTCATCGCGTCGAGTACAGTACATAGTACGCCGTTACCGGGTGCAATGCTGTAGACGTATCCCTAGAGGGGCGCTCATTTCGCGCCCGTTTTTAGTTAAAAAGCGTAGCGGATATGCGTAATGGCCGGAGCGGCCGCAGCGGGCAGTCCGGCATCGCCGCCAGAGGTCCGAAAGCCCCGTCCGTGCTCATACTGGTACTGGACCCCCACCACATCAAAGCGAAAGGCTTTCACCGGCGCGCTCCGCGTTTGCAGGTAGGCGAGGGCGATCTCCCTCAGTTTCTGCTGCTTTTGCCGCGTAACGGACTCGACGGCCGACCCGAACTTCAGGCTGGTCCGGGTCCGCACTTCCACGAAGACCAGCTCCCCGCCGTCCCACAGGATCAAATCAATCTCTCCGCGTGCCGTCCGATAGTTCCGCTCCGCCAAGCGGTACCCTTGCGCCAGCAGATACTCCTCCGCCAGCCGTTCTCCCCGCTTCCCCAGGTCACGCCGTGCATCCGTCATGCTTTCTTCTTGCCTCCTATGTCGAGCCTGTAGACAAAGGCGAGTATCTCCGCGACGACCTGATACAGCTCGGGGGGGATCTGCTGATTCAGCTCCAGCTTGCCCAGCACTTCGACCAGCGAAGGATCTTCCTGAATGGGAATCTCGTTTTCCTTGGCTGCCTTCAGCAGATTTTCCGCCACGTAGCCCTTTCCCTTGGCGACCACGGCAGGGGCATCCATCAATCCCGCCTGATAGCGGAGCGCGACGGCTTGTTTCCGTTTTTCCTTGTCAAAGGGAGGCGTGCTCATACGCGGAAATCGACCCCCTTGTAATCACTCAGCTGGTATTTGCTTTTCGCGGCCATCCGCGCCGGACTGTCGCCCTTCGCCTCCGGGATGGCCTGGACCCGCATCGAAGACAGCTGATAGCCGATCCCCTGCAATTGGCCGACCAGTTCATCCCGCATGGCGTGCACCAGCGGTTCTACCCACTCGCTGTTGTTGAACACCTGTATATTGACGATCCGGTTGACGATGGCCACATCCAGCAGAGTGATGCCCATCTTATTCAGGTCGAGGTTGAAAAACAGGCGGCAATTCTCCGGGTCCAGTTCCCCGCCGCCTTTTTTCTTGGATTCGATCTGGACAAAAGCCGTATCCTCCCCGTCCTGGGTGCGGATGGGAATCTGCATGACCACCTGCGCAAAAGGCTGGTGGGAGGGCTGCGCCAGCATCAGCTGCTGGCCGGTAATCTGTTGCAACAGCGTATCCGCCGCATCCCGCAAAGCCGCCGGAACGCCGCTATGGGAGCCGCTGGACAGCTGCAGCAGGAGCGACTTGGCGGTCTCCATATGCTTAAGGATTTCGGAGGTGCCTGTGAGGGCCTGGCTGGCCACCTCCCGCTCATGGCCGAGACCAAGCTGCCGGAACAGCTCCAGGATCGGGTGATCTGGCCGGCCGGCTGCTGCCGAATGGGGAGCCTGTCCCCCTGTCCCCGGCGCTGTGGCAGCGATTGGAGCCGTTTGCGACTGATCACCGCCCGCATTGGATTTGGCCGTGTCAGCTCCCGACATCTCTCCCACATTCCTGCTGCTCATCCCCGAAAGGTCTGCCGATCCCGTACCGTTCGTGCGCGGAAGCGGAGCTTCCCCCGCCTTCCCTGTCTCCGCACCGGGGCGATTCAGTGCACCCTGACCGGCGGCATTTGCCTGAAGTCCCTCCGGACCGGCTGAGCCGCTCTTCATCGGCTGGGCTGAAGAGCCTGTTTCTGCCCCTCTCGCCAGCGTCGATGCGCTCCCGCCGGCTAGTGTCCCGCTTCCATTTGCGGGCGTCCCCTGCTGAGCAGCCTGCGTCTTGCCCGATTCCCCGGATGCGGAGGCATCCTGCTGCGGCAAGGTGTAGGCGAGCTGGGCCAGCTTGTCCCGAAGGGCGGCCACAATCGTCTGCAGCTGCCCTCCTCCTGCTGCGGTGGCCGGACTGCCCGTACCGTTTCCCGCTGCTGGCGGCACTTGGTGCCCGCGCAAAAAGGAGTCGGCCTCCCGCAAAAAGGCTTGGATCGTTTGACTTAGCGGCTTCTCGGCGAGAAAAGCCTTCAAACCGGCGATGGCATCTGGCGTCACCGGCAAATTCCGCCTCAGGGAAAGGAGAAAGGCATCCAGGGTCCCCTGATCCGCCCCCAGCCGCTGGGTGACGGCCGCAAAGCTCTGGGCTGCTTCCCGATTGACCGGCAGATTTGCGGAAACCAGCGCTTGCACCAGCGACCGGTTTTCTTTGGTGTCGGCGATGCCGAGGGATTTCATCAGGCCATCCAGCGACGCATCCGCGACGGCCCCGCCCTGCGGCGCGCTTAGCACCTTCAGCGTGATGACTCCTCCATGCGAAGGCTGGACCTGCAGCCAGGCGCGCTGTCCTGCTTCCAGGCTCGCCTCCAGCTTGGCCTGAAGCTGCATGCCGCCGATCTGGACCAACGCCATATTCTCCGGATACGTTCGGAGAATCGCTCCTGTAAAGACTTGGCCGGGTGTAAACTCCACGGGTCTTGCTGCGGACAGGTGGCCGGAGCGCTGCATCAGCGACTGGATCATTTGGGCAGGGGAAAACATGACTTCACCTTCTCACGGCAGGTCTGGAACGCGGTACCTCAGGCCTGGGCCTTGGCTCCGGTAAACGTCCGCCGATGAATCGGGGTCATGCCGTAGCGCTCCAAGGCCGTCAGATGTTCCGCTGTGCCATAGCCTGCATTTTTTTCAAAGCTGTATTGCGGATAGGCGGCTGCGTACTCGCTCATGATCTGGTCGCGCGTCACTTTGGCGACGACAGAAGCTGCCGCAATCGATACGCTTTTTCCATCTCCGCCGATAATCGGCAGTTGTTTGTACGGCAAATCCTTCAGCTGCACGGCATCGAGCAGACAGGCGTCGGGGCTGACTGTCCGGGCCGCTTCCTTAATAGCCAGCCTCATCGCTTCCTTGGTCGCCTCGAGAATATTGATTTCGTCGATCCGCTCGGCAGAGACGATGCCGATCCCGACAGCAAGCGCCTTTGAGCGGATCACTTCGGCAAAAGCCTCTCGGGTCGCCGCCGGCAGCTTTTTCGAATCATTTAAACCGGGGAGGTAAAAATCCGCCGGCAAGCAGACTGCTGCTGCCACTACCGGGCCGGCAAGCGGACCTCGGCCCACTTCGTCGATGCCGAAGAGATGGGTATACCCCTCGGCTCGCAGAGAGCGCTCAAAGGTGGTCATCTCCTCCCACTGACTGGCTAAGCGGGCTTGTCTGGCCTGCTGTTGTTCCACCTGGCGAGCCAATTCATTGACGCCTTTGCGTTTATCCTCGTGCAGCCATTGTAAAAAATCTTTGGGGACCTCGTCCATTTTTTCTAGCAGATCACGTATTTCTTTTATCGACATTTCCGCCAATTTCATTGATTTCCTCACCTTGTGAATTATGTAATGTGTCCATTATATCGAAAAACGGGAACGGATGTCGCCGCAGCACGGTTGTCTCCGCATGAAAAAACCTGTCCGCCAAAGAGGCCAGACAGGTTCCAGAATGCCATTTAGCTCAAAGTTAGCGGCTTGCCAATCGGCTCATCCATCTCCCAATCGACAGGGCGCTCCAGCGTCACCGTGCCCAGCTTGCCGGACCGCAGCTCACGCAAAAAGAGCTCGGCAGCCTTGTCGTAATCGATCTGGCCGCCTGCGACCAGACAGCCGCGCTTTTTGCCGATGGTCTCCAGCAGCTCGACCCGGTCCGTGGGCATTTCCTTCAGCTTGAAGCGCTCCACGAGACGCTCGGGATAGTAGTGCATCATGTAGCTGATGGCAAACAGGGCCACCTCGGTAAAATCGATCAGCTCGTCCTTGATTGCCCCGCTTGCCGCCAGCCGCAGACCGACCATCTGATCTTCGAATTTGGGCCAGAGAATCCCCGGGGTATCGAGCAGCTCCAAGGTATCGCCCATCTTTACCCACTGCTGGGCTTTGGTCACGGCCGGACGGTCTCCCGTTTGGGCGACGGCCCGCTTGGCCAGCCGGTTAATCAGCGAGGACTTCCCGACGTTGGGAATCCCCAGGATCATGATCCGGATGGCGCGTGCCTGCATGCCCCGCTCCGCGCGCTTGGCCAGCATGTCGGCGGCCAGCTCTCTGCATACCTCCGGCAGCTTATTCACGCCTTTTCCGCTGAGCGCGTCGATCGGAAGCGTCCGCAGCTCCCGCTCACGGAAGTAACGCACCCACTCATCGGTCACTTTCTCATCAGCCAGATCCGCTTTATTGAGCAAGATCAATCGCGGCTTTTCACTGACGATCTCGTCAATCATCGGATTGCGGCTGGATAAAGGCAATCTCGCATCCAACAGCTCGATCACCACGTCAATCTGCTTCAGCTTCTCCGTAACCTGTCTGCGGGCTTTTGCCATATGTCCAGGAAACCACTGAATCGTCATGACGTCTCACCTGCCTCTCTCTATCCTGCTATTTCGTAATGGTGCTTTGCCCATCATCCGGGTAACTCATGGTGCTTCGCGCAAGTACCGGTCAATTGATGGTGCGCTGCGTGCGATTCAGATACCCCATCGTGCCTGGCGCCCAGCCTGGATGACGGTTGGTCCCTAGCGCGTGATCCGGATACCGGAGAGCGGCCAGAAGACGAACTCCGCACGCCCGACGACCTGGTCCAGATCGACAGGACCGATCGCACGGCTGTCGTGGCTGTCCTGACGGTTATCCCCCATGACAAAAATTTGCCCTTCGCCAATGTGGATCGGGCCGAAGTCATCGGTCAGCGGGATGCCCATCTCTTCCGCTTCCTTGCGCTTTTCCTCCAGATACGGTTCTTCGACCGCTTTGCCATTTATCAGTAACTGGTCATTTTTCACTTCCACCGTATCACCCGCCACCGCGATCACGCGTTTGATATAGTCGCGCCGCGCTTCCGCGTGAAACACGACAATATCCCCGCGCTTCGGCTCGGAGAGATAGTAGATGGCTTTATTGACCACCAGTTTTTCTTGGTTATGTAAGGTGTACTGCATGGAATCCCCATCGACGATAAAAGGGGCGAACAAAAAGGTGCGAATGACAAATGCCAGAAAGACGGCTATGCCCAGCGCCTTGAGCCATTCCCATGCCTCATTTTTGGTTCGGCTGGAGGCGACTTCTTCGCTCATCCTCAATCCCTCCACTTCTGCCGGTATCTTCCCCTGAATGGGAGCGGTCCATTCCTGATGCAATGGAAAAAAGGGCCCGGCTAGCAGGCCAGACCCCTTTGTATCAAACACTTGCTATTAACGACGGATTTCTTTAATACGGGCCGCCTTACCAACACGGTCGCGCAGGTAGTACAGCTTCGCACGGCGAACTTTACCATAACGCACTACCTCGATCTTGTCGATCTTTGGAGTGTGCAATGGGAACGTACGCTCAACACCTACGCCGTAAGATACCTTACGAACAGTAAATGTCTCGCTTACGCCTGTACCGCGACGGCGAATCACGACACCTTCAAACAGCTGGATACGTTCGCGCTGACCCTCGATAACCTTAACGTGAACACGAACAGTGTCACCAGGTCGGAAAGCAGGAATGTCCTGTTTCAGTTGTTCTTTTTCCAATTCACGAATCACTTGGTTCATTTTCAATTCCCTCCTTCCCATCAGACGTTCTTACTCGCCTATGAGCAGCACGGTCATCACCGGCTTACGAGTAGCGGACCGCCTTAGTCAGCGGGCAAAATTGCCACAAGAAGTATATTAACATATTGGCACCCAAACGACAAGGTCTAATCGGCAGACGAGCCTGCATTTTTTTCCTCTTCTTCAAGCTCCCGCAGCAGTTTTTGCATCTCCTTGTCCTTGTCCCACTCGATTTTCTCCAGGAGATCGGGCCTGCGCTCTTTGGTGCGGCGCAGCGATTCTTTCAAGCGCCAGCGGACGATGTTGGCATGGTGGCCGGACAGCAGGATATCCGGCACCTTCCACCCGCGAAATTCCGGAGGACGCGTGTAGTGGGGATGCTCCAGCAGACCCGTGGAGAACGAGTCTTCGACCGCAGAGACTTGATTCCCCAACGCGCCCGGACGCAGACGCACGACGCTGTCGATGACGACCATCGCCGCCAGCTCCCCGCCCGTCAGCACGTAATCGCCGATGGAGATCTCGTCGGTCACCAGATATTGACGAATCCGCTCGTCATAGCCCTCATAGTGTCCGCAGATAAACACCAGATGCTCTTCCTGCGCCAGCTCCTCCGCCAGCTTTTGCTGATACGGCCTACCCTGCGGGCACATCAGGATGACGCGCGGCTTGGCTTCGGCGGTGACAGCCTCCACGGCGCGAAATATGGGCTCGGGCTTCAGCACCATCCCGCCGCCCCCGCCATACGGCGTATCATCCACTGTGCCGTGCTTGCTCTCGGAGTATTCGCGGAAATTGGTAACGTGGTATTCCACGATTCCCTTTTCCCTGGCTTTGCCGAGAATGCTGCTCCCGAGGACGCCTTCAAACATCTCGGGAAACAGAGTCAGTATGTCGATTCGCACCCCATGTCCTCCTATCTACAGCAAGCCTTCCATCAGATGGCAGACGACGCGCTTGCCGGCGATATCCACCTCTTTGATGCAGTCGTCGATAAACGGCAACAGGATCTCTCCGCGCTTTCCTTTGACGACCCAGACGTCATTGGCCCCCGGCTGCAGCACCTCGACGATTTTGCCGAGCTCCTCGCCCGTATCGGTCACCACGGTGCAGCCGACCAGCTGATGTATGTAAAATTCATCCTCCTCCAGCTCCAGCAAAGCATCCTCCGGAACTTTCAGCTCGCCGCCCTTGAACTTCTCCACGTCATTGATCGAAGGGTAGCCTTCAAAGCTGAGGATCTCAAAATCCTTTTGCTGGCGCCGGGTCGCTACCTTGAGCAGCAGCGGCTCCGGCAGAGAGGGATGAAACAAGTATAGCTCGCTCCCCTTTTGAAACCGCTCGTCGGGAAAATCGGTGGTCGAAATCACTCTCACTTCCCCGCGCAGTCCCTGGGTATTGACCAGCTTGCCCACATTGTAAAAGCGTTTTTCCTGCATATCTTTCCTCCTTTCCGGTCGACGCAAACAGACGAGGCCCTGCCGCATTGCGGCACGCATACGGCCTGCGGCTCAGGCTTGTTCATCCGCCTCGAATCTCGTGGACGATCCCGTCTTTTAACAGGATTGCCGTTTCCGCCATTTTCTCTTCCCACACATCGCCTACCTGGATCTGAACCGGGCTCTGCAGTGTCATATAGTCCATCTCTGCTCCGGCGGGGAGCTGTTCCAGCAGTCTCAGCTGCATGCGCAGATTCTCCAGTTTCTCCTGACGCCGCCGCTCTTCCTCCGCGATCTTTTGCTGGGCCTGTTGGGTCATGTCCCCCTGCCGTTTTCGCGCATCCGCCAGCAGCTTCCTCGCCTGAAACTCCCACTGATCCCATTCATCCTGCTGCGCGCGAAGCTGCCTTTCGTACTGCTCTTTCATCGCCGCGCGGGACGCTTCTGTCAATATGATTTTAACCTTGACTGTACGCAAGATGGTGAGCATCCGCTTTCCTCCCGTCCTGTATCCCTTGGGCGGTGCATCTGACGTCATCGAACCTCGTCTTTCGCAAAACGTAGAAAAAAGACTGGGACAACTCCCAGCCTTTCCTAGACAATCTCAACCGTGACGCGCTTGTCCGTCTGCACGGACGCGGCGATCACGACATTGCGCAGCGCTTTCGCGATTCGCCCCTGCTTGCCGATGATTTTCCCCATATCCTCGGGGTGCACCGACAATTCATAGACGAGTATGCGCTCTTTGTCCACAGCATTCACACGAACTTCATTCGGATGATCGACGAGAGCCTTTGCGATCGTTTCGACCAGTGCTTTCATCATCGGACCTCCAGATGATCGGCTTACTTGCCGTATTTCGTTTCGTGTACTTTTGCCAGAACGCCTGCTTTGGAGAGCAGGTTGCGAACGGTGTCGGTTGGAGCTGCACCATTCAGGATCCATTGTACCGCTTTCTCAGTGTCAATGTTAACAACAGCCGGTTGAGCAACCGGGTTGTAGTAACCGATTTCCTCGATGAAACGGCCATCACGCGGAGAACGGGAGTCAGCAACGACTACACGGTAGAACGGAGCTTTCTTGGAACCCATACGCTTCAGACGGATTTTTACTGCCATGTTGTTCACCTCCTATAGAAATCAACGCGGTTTTGAAAATCACGTTGGCAATGCTTTATCTGAACCATCGCACTTCGCCATAGCGAGATGCGAAGAGATCATCCTTATTTAAAGGGCGGTTTGAAATTGAACGGGAAGTTGGTTCCTCCCTGGTTGCCGCCTTTGCCGAGGAAGGGCAGGCCAAAGCCGCCTTTCTTCTTGGCTTTCTTCTTCATCTTGTCGGCCACACCCGTAAACTGCTTCATCATCTTTTTCATTTCTTCAAACTGCTTGATGAAACGGTTCACTTCCTGAATCGAGGTGCCGCTGCCCGCCGCGATGCGTTTGCGTCTGCTGGCGTTGAGCAAATCGGGGTTGGCCCGCTCTGCCTTGGTCATCGATTTGGCGATCGCCTCGACACGGGCAATCTGCTTTTCATCGACTTTGACAGCGCCTTTCATCTTGTTCATGCCGGGCATCATGCCGAGAATGTCCTCAAACGGCCCCAGATTGCGCATCTGCTGCATCGCATCCAGGAACATGTCAAAGGTAAACTCCCCTTGACGCATCTGCCGTTCCATTTCCCGCGCCTTCTCTTCGTCGACAGCTTCCTGCGCTTTTTCGATCAGGCTGAGCACATCGCCCATCCCGAGAATCCGGGAGGCCATGCGATCGGGGTGGAAAGGCTCCAGTGCGTCCAGCTTCTCGCCCATCGCCGCGAATTTGATCGGCTTGCCGGTCACGGCTTTTACGGACAAGGCCGCACCGCCTCGGGTGTCGCCGTCCAGCTTGGTCAGGACTACACCCGTCAGCTCCAGCTGACTGTTGAAGCTCTCCGCTACGTTGACGGCGTCTTGTCCCGTCATCGCATCGACGACCAGCAGGATTTCATCCGGCTTGGCCACATCCCGCACCTGCTGCAGCTCTTCCATCAGCGCTTCGTCAATATGCAGACGGCCCGCCGTGTCGATCAGCACATAGTCGAGATGATTTTCTTTAGCATACTGGATCGCTTGTCTCGCGATCTCTACCGGGCTTACCTGATCTCCCAGCGAGAATACCGGGACATTCAATTGTTCGCCCAAAACCTGCAGCTGCTTGATCGCGGCCGGACGATAGATGTCGGCTGCTACCAACAGCGGTTTGCGATTTTGCTTTTGCAAATACTTGGCCAGCTTCCCGGTCGTGGTCGTCTTACCGGCACCCTGCAGCCCCGCCATCATTACGACCGTCGGCGGCCGATGGGAGGCGGTCAGCTGGGCGACGTTTCCGCCCATGAGCTCGATCAGCTCTTCGTTCACGATCTTGATGACCATCTGGCCAGGCGTCAGGCTTTTCAGCACTTCCTGCCCGACCGCCCGCTCTTTGACGCGAGCGACGAAATCTTTTACGACTTTAAAATTGACGTCAGCTTCCAGCAGGGCCAAACGAACTTCGCGCATCGCCTCATTGACAATGGTTTCGTCGATCTTGCCTCTGCCGCGCAATTTGTCAAATGCGCTTTGCAGCCGGCTGGCTAAGCTTTCAAACGCCATACGAGCCCTCCTAATCCATCTCTGACAGTTGGTGGAGCAAAGTGGTCAAATCTTCTCTCGCTTTCTCGTCCGCGAGCCCTTCGGCAATTTTCTGCATGCGGGCGAGCAGAGCCTGGCGCTGTTCATGACGGGCGGACAGCCGCAGTTTGTCTTCGTACTCGAAGAGCTGCTTTTCGGCCCGCTTGATGTGGTCATACACAGCCTGTCTGCTGACCTCGTGCATCTCGGCGATTTCCCCCAGCGACAAATCATCCAGATAGTACAGCTCCAGATATTCGCGCTGCTTGCCTTTGAGGAGCGGCGCGTAGAAGTCAAACAAGAGATTGACTTGATTGGTTTTTTCGAGCATGGAACCAACCCTTTGCTGAGAGGTACTCGAATCTTGCTGTAAAGAACTTTTCCTTTACAGCACGATACTTATACTACCCAATTCTCCATGTGCTGTCAAGGTTTTTTATTGACAAGTTTTTCGGACGTACACACACGAACATGCTGCCTTGCAAACCATCCGTTCCTTCCATTGTATCATACCAGACGGGGAAGAGCAGTCATCGATGACGAAGCAGATCTCGACGTCTATCTCGATCAGCGTGCCGCTCTCGCCCGCGTAGATCCGCTTTTCATAGAAAGGGGCGCGATACACCCGGATCTCCCCGCTCATTTCTGCCATGTCTGCAGCCGTCTTTCGATAGAGTGAGGGCTCCGAAGCGCTGTCGAGCTGGTGATACGTAAGATACCGGAGCATGCTCTCCCCCTCCAGCCGATAGACAACCGCCGTCTCCTGTCGCTCTGAAAAACCGCTGTCCCCTCCGGCCGGTTCCAGGAGCAGCAGGGAAAGCCACAGACTGGCCGCAGCCGACAGCAAAACGGCCGCGGCCCGAACTGTCCGCCGGCGCAAACCTCCCCGCTCCATCCGATCGAGGGACCGCCGCAAACGCCTGCCCGCCCGTTCGATCGCCATGGACTCCATCTGTTCGGGCAGGGGGCCTTCCAAAATATGCGCCCATTCCCGATGCAACTCTGCGCAGGCGGGGCAACTGCCGAGATGCTCCAGCACTTCCCGTTTGCGCCCCGCTTCCAGACCGCCGCGCACCAGATCGATCACTTCTTCTTCCACGACAAGCTCGCAGCGCCCGATCACTTCTCCCTCCCCTCCTTTCCAGCCCATCCGTTCTGCACCAGCTGCTTGCGCAGATTATGCAGCCCGTAGCGAACGAGAGATTTCACCGTCCCCAGCGGCCGGTTCATGGCCTGGGCCAATTCGCGATGGGTTTTGGCCTGAAAGTAGAAGCCGTACACGGCCTGACGCTGCGCCTCCGGGATGCCGCCGAGCACATCTCGGACCAGATCCCGCTCCAGCTTGGTCAAGATCGTCTCCTCGACGGTTGCCATCTCTTTCGCAGGCGGCAGGTTTTTGGCGTATTTGGCCTTGATTTTGGTCTTCCGCAGCCGGTCGATGCAGCGCGAACGGGTCTTTACCGCGAGCCAGGCCTCTACGCTTCCCCGCTCTTCCTTATACTGATCCGCCGTCCGGTACACCTCCAGAAAAACATCGTGACACAGATCCTCCGCCTCAGCGGGGTCATGCATGATCCGCAGGGCGGTTCGGTATACAAAGGTTGCGTATTTTTCATAGAACCGCTCAAAGGCTGCCCGCGAGCCCCGCCCGATCTCCCGCAGCAAGTGATCATCCTCTATCTTTGCCGACACGATGACTCCCCCTTGCACGTATCTTCCTCTCTACTATTTGTGTAGCAAATCGGCAGGGGGTCTACAATGCGTCGGACCGACTTTCCAATACCTTTCCAAAAGCTTTCCACCAGCTTTCCAACACTTTTCCGCAACTTGCCGCACATCCAAACCGCCGGCTTCCGCCGTACTAGAGATGAGCAAAAATAAAAGGGGGAAACAGGATGAAGCTCATGTGGAAACGGCAAGCCCTCCTCGGAGCAGCGCTTGCCCTCAGTCTGACGATGAACGGCCCGTCTGCGGCCAAGGCGGCTGGCACTCTGGACCTGTATACGCCATATCCCGCCATTACCGTAACGCCGGGTGAATCGATCCAGTATACCGTCGATGTGATCAACAACGGCGCCGCGATCGAGAGCACCGACCTGAAGCTGGAGAATTTGCCGCCCAAATGGGAAGCGGAGCTGACCGCAGATGGATGGAGCGTGCAGACGATCGCCGTCAAGCCCAAAGAGTCTCGCTCTCTGACGCTCCAGGTCGACGTGCCGCTGGATGCCAACAAAGGGGTATACCACCTGCGGTTGCAAGCGCCGGGGAAAACCCAGCTGCCGCTCACGGTCAACGTGTCCCAGCAGGGGACGTTTAAAACAGAGCTGACCAGCGAGCAGACCAATATGGAAGGACATGCGGACTCGCAGTTTGCCTACAATGCCAGCCTGCGCAACCGGACGGCGGACAAACAGCTGTACGCTTTGACCGCACAGGCTCCCCAAGGCTGGGACGTCCAGTTTAAATCAGAAGGAAAAAGCGTGACATCCGTCCAGGTCGATGCCAACGGCTCCAAAGATATCGACATCGAGGTCCGTCCGCCCGAAAATGCGCAGGCAGGCGCCTACAAGATTCCGGTGAAGGCAGCCACCTCGTCCACCTCCGCCCAATTGGAATTCGAAGCCGTGATCACGGGCTCCTACGATGTAGAGGTCAGCACGCCAAGCGGTCTGCTCAGTACCGATGTCACCGCAGGCGACTCCAGGAAGCTGCAGCTCAAGGTCTCCAATACCGGCTCCGCCGACCTGCGGGGTCTCGAACTGCGCGCCAATACGCCCGCCAAATGGGAAGTTACTTTTGAACCCAAGCAAATCGACAAGCTGGCAGCAGGACAATCTGCTGAGGTGACAGCCACGATCAAGGCTGACAGCAAAGCGATTGCGGGCGACTACGTCGTCGACGTCAGCGTCAATTCGCCGGAGGCTTCCGATGACGCCCAGTTTCGTGTCGCGGTGAAAACCTCGCTGCTCTGGGGCTGGCTCGGGGTCTTGGTCATCGTCGCCGTAGCAGGTGGTGTGGCGTATCTGTTCCGCACCTACGGGAGGCGGTAAGCGATGGAGGAGACCATCGTCCTTGCGGATGTGTCCAAAGAGTATGGCTCTTTCAAAGCGGTCGACCGGCTCTCCCTCTCGATCCGCCGCGGTGAGATTTTCGGTTTGCTGGGCCCCAACGGAGCGGGAAAATCGACGACGATCCTGATGATGCTCGGCTTGACGGAGCCGACCGGCGGCAGCATCCGCGTCTGCGGGCACGATCCGCGCACCGAGCCGCTCCAGGTCAAGCGGAAAGTGGGCTATCTGCCGGATGATGTCGGGTTCTACGACGATCGGACTGGCATGGAAAACCTGCTCTTTACCGCCCGCTTGAACGGTCTTCCCGCCGAGAAAGCGCGGGAGCGGGCGGAGCATCTGCTCAGCCAGGTGGGCATGGAGCAGCACGCCCACAAGCGCGCGGGCACCTATTCCCGCGGGATGAGGCAGCGTCTGGGGCTGGCCGATGTGCTGATGAAAGAACCGGAGGTGATCATCCTCGACGAGCCGACACTGGGGCTGGACCCTGAGGGGGTGCGGGAGTTCCTGCTGCTGATTCAGCGATTAAGCCGGGAACAGGGAATCACCGTGCTTCTCTCTTCCCACCATCTGCACCAGGTGCAGCAGATCTGCGACCGCGTCGGCCTGTTTGTGGCAGGCAGCCTGTTGGCCGTGGGCACCATGTCCGAGCTCTCCGCCAAGCTGTTCGCGGATGAACCTGTGGTGATTGAGGCCGACGTCTTTCCGGCAAGCGATCAGCTGCTGGAGAAGGTCGGCTCTCTGGACGCCGTCACCCATGTGGAACGCGCCCACAGCGGCGAGTTGGTCATGACCTGCCGAAGCAATGCGGCCGCGGACATCGCCCGGCTTGTCGTGGAATCCGGCGCGAGTCTGCACCGCTTGAGCACCAAAACATACGGTCTGGATGAAATCTACCACCGCTACTTCGAAGGGGGGCAGAAGCATGCTTGAACGAATCCTCCAGCCGCGTACCGAATCGAGCAGCCAGCCGGCGGCGAAAGCGGATATGATGACCACCCCCCGGGTAGACGTACTCAGCCCGTTTTGGGTATTGGTCCAAAAAGAGATGGCCGACCATCTGCGCAGCTGGCGTTTTGTCATTCTCGTCGGCCTTCTGGCACTGACCTGCATCGGCTCGCTTTATACGGCGATGACGACGATTCGCGATGCGGTTACATCCCAAGGAGGCAGCGAGTCCTTTCTCTTCTTGAAGCTGTTTACCGTATCCGATGGCTCTCTCCCGCCCTTTATCACCTTTGTGGGCTTTCTCGGCCCGCTGCTCGGGATCGGCATGGGCTTTGATGCGATCAGTTCGGAGCGGTCAAAAGGCACGCTGAACCGACTGCTGTCCCAGCCGCTGCATCGCGATACGGTGATCAACGCCAAATTTACCGCCTCCCTGATCGTGATTACGATCCTCTTATTTGCCCTGGGCTTTCTCGTCATGGGCATGGGACTCATCTCCATCGGCATCCCGCCGACGCCCGAGGAGTTTGCGCGGATGGTCTTTTTCCTCGCGCTGAGCGTGCTGTATATTGCCTTTTGGCTCAGTGTGAGCGTGCTGTTCTCCACCCGTTTCCGCCAGGCGGCCACCTCGGCTCTCGCCAGCATCGCAGTTTGGCTGTTCTTCAGCGTGTTTTTCCCGATGCTGGTCAATCTCGTCGCCAGCTCGACGATGCCCGCCCAGGCGACGCCGGAGAAACTGCTGTCCCATCAGCACTTCGTGCAAAACCTGTCGCGTCTGTCGCCAAGCCAGCTGTACAGCGAGGCGACGACGACCATGCTCACGCCCTCGGTGCGCAGCCTCGGCCCGCTCACGATGGAACAGGTGTACGGAGCGATCCCAAGTCCGCTGCCGTTCGGCCAAAGCCTGCTGCTCGTCTGGCCGCAGATGACCGGGCTGCTCGCGGCCACTGCCGTCTGCTTCGGCCTCTCCTACGTGCTGTTCATGCGTCAGGAGATCAGGGGCCGCTGACGGCGAGCGCAACCTGTCGCCAAAACAAAAAACGAGCCTTTCTCGGGCTCGTTTTTCTTTGCACTTCTATTCTTGTGCCTGCTGCTCTTCCGCTTCTTTGGCGATCAGGCCGGCGAACAAGGCGTGGACGAATTGCTCCGGATCAAACGGCTGGAGATCGTCCATCCGCTCGCCCAGTCCCACGTATTTGACGGGGATATTCAGCTCGTTGCGGATCGCGATGACGATGCCCCCCTTGGCTGTGCCGTCCAGCTTGGTCAGCACAATGCCGGTCACGCCGGCAGACTTGCCGAAAGTCTTCGCCTGGGAAAGCGCATTTTGTCCCGTCGTCGCATCCAGCACCAGCAGCACCTCATGCGGTGCGCCGGGAATCTCCCGCTGGAGGACGCGGTGCACTTTGCTCAGCTCTTCCATCAGGTTCACTTTGTTTTGCAGGCGACCGGCGGTATCGCAGAGGAGGATATCGGCTCCCCGCGACTTGGCCGCATGCACGGCGTCGTAGATGACCGCAGCGGGATCGGCCCCCTGCTGGTGCTTGATCACATCCACCCCGACGCGCTCTCCCCACACCTCCAGCTGGTCGATGGCAGCCGCCCGGAAGGTGTCGCCCGCTGCCAGCAGCACTTTTTTCCCCTGCTGCTTGAACATATGGGCCATTTTTCCGATCGTGGTCGTCTTGCCTACGCCGTTTACGCCGACGAACAGGATGACATTGAGGCGTCCTTCTTCGATCCGCAGACTGGCGTCCATCCCGTCCTCGTTTTTCAAGAGAGCGACCAGCTTCTCCGACAGGATCGGCTGCAGGTCCATCGCATTTTCAATTTTTTGCTTGCGCACCTCGGAGCGGAGCTCGTCGATCAGCTCCATCACCGTGTTTACGCCGACATCGGCGGTGATCAGGATCTCCTCCAGCTCTTCGAAGAAGTTTTCATCGATCTTCTTGTAGCGGCGGACCAAATCCTCCACCTTTTCGACCAAGAGGTCCCTGGTTTTCGCCAGTCCGTCGGTAAATTTCTGCGTCACCGCTTCCGACTTCTGTACGATGGTATCCCGCAAGCGTTTAAAAAAACTCATGATCATCTTCCTTTTCTCGTCTATTCGAAACAGCCTACGCGCTTTCGATGAATTTGCGCGTGTCCTCCAGCTTGACGGACACGATCTTGGAGACGCCGCCCTCCTGCATCGTCACGCCGTAGAGCACATCCGCGCTCTCCATCGTTCCTTTGCGGTGCGTGACACAGATGAATTGCGTTTGGCCGCTGAACCGATGCATGTACTCGGCAAAGCGCGTCACATTGGCCTCGTCCAGCGCCGCCTCCACCTCGTCCAGCACGCAGAAGGGGACAGGCTTTACCTTCAGAATGGCAAACAACAGGGCCATCGCCGTCAAGGCACGCTCCCCTCCGGACAGGAGCGCGAGATTTTGCAGCTTTTTGCCGGGCGGCTGGGCGACGATGTCAATCCCGGTCTCCAGCAGGTTCTCTGGATTGGATAATACCAGATCTGCGCGTCCGCCGCCAAACAACTGCACAAACACGTCCCGGAACTGCTCGGAAATAGCGTCAAAGGTCTCTTTGAAGCGGCGGGACATCTCCTGATCCATCTCGGAGATGACCTGGTAGAGCATCGCCTTGGCTTCGTTCAGATCTTCTTCCTGCGAGCTGAGGAATTGCTGCCGCTCCGACAGTCTGTCATATTCTTCAATCGCGCCCAGGTTCACCGTGCCCAGGGCAGCGATTTCTTTCTTCAGCCGGTTGACGATCTGCTGTTCGCTGGCCATCTCGCCCTTGGGCGGATACTTTTGCTTGGCCAAGTCATAGCTGAGTTCGTACTCTTCCGAGAGTTTGTTCAACAGATGATCCAACTCCACATCAAAGCGATTCACCTTTACCTCTTCCTGGTGCAGGCTGTCCTCCAAGGCTTTCAGCCGTTTGCGAATCTCTTTTACTTCGAGTTCCACCTGCTCCTGGCGCTGATAGAGCGTCGCTCTCTCGCCCCTGCGCTCCTGAATCAGCGCAGCCACGCGATCCTTGTCCTGGCGCAGCTCGGCAATTTTCTGGTCCAGCCCGGCGCTGCTTGTTTCATTCGTCGCTTCCAGTTCGTCAAAGGAGGCGAGCGTCTGGTTCAGCTCCTCCCACTCGCGCTGCAGCGTGCGCCGCTGCTCCTCCAGCCTCTCCACTTGCTCTGTGCGGGACTGGTGCTCTTGGCGCACCTGAGCCTCCAGCACCTTCAGGCTGGTGATGCGCTGGTTTATCTCTTCTTTGGACTCCAGCTGCTCTTGCCGCTTCGCTTCGGCGGCTGCTATCATGCCGGCCAGCTCCTGCTCTTCGGCTGTCATGGCGGCAAGCGCAGCCTCCAGCTCGGCCAGCTTGCGGCGCGCTTCTTCCATCTCGCGCTCATATCCGGCGATGTCCTGGTCGACGATCTGCAAGCGGTCGGAGAGATGGCGCCCTTCGCCTTCGGTTTGCTGCAGGAGGACTTTTACCTCCTGCTCCTTGAGCCTGAGGCTTTCCCCCTGCGTCCGCAGCTGCTCTTGTTCCTGCTCGATCGCCCGGAGCTCATAGGTCAGCTCCTCTACCTGCCTAGTATGGCCCAGAATGGCCTGTTCGATCTGGTTCATCTGCGCTTCCAGCTCTTCTGCCTGCCGGTTGCGGCCGAGCAGATTGGCGGTGTTTTTCTTCAGCGCGCCACCCGTCATGGAACCGCCGGCATTGACGATGTCTCCCTCCAGGGTGACGATCCGGTAGCGATAGCCCATGGCCCGCGCCACCCGGTTGGCGGTCTCCAGCGTCTCTGTCACGATCACATTGCCGAGGAGGGACTCGACGATCGAGCGGTACGCGGCGTCAAAAGAAACCAGCTCGCTGGCGATGCCCACGACTCCCGCTTCTTTTCCGAGCAGGCGCTTGTCATCGGCCTGCAAGCTGCGCGGCCGGATCACATCCAGCGGCAAAAAAGTGGCCCGGCCCGCATTGTGCTGCTTCAGGTAGGCAATCGCGGCCCGGCCTGCCGCTTCGTTTTCGACGACGACATTTTGCAGGGCGCCCCCTAGCGCTACCTCTACCGCGGTCTCATACTTTTCCGGGACGACGACCAGTTCGGCTACGGCGCCGTGAATCCCTTGGAACCCGCGTTCGCGCGCCTTCAAGATCTCCTTGACGCCCTGTTGGAAGCCGGAAAAGTCGGCTTGCATTTCCTTGAGCATGTCCAGCCGCGAGCGGACCGCTTCCTTGCGCTGCTCTCCCTGCCGCAGCTCCCGGCGAGCCGTCTCCAGGCGCGCTTGTCCTTCGCGGATCTGCTCCAGGGAGTCCTTGTAGCGGGCGAGCGTCTCGTGAATCGAGGCTTCGATCTCCTGAAGCTGCTGCTTCAGCGCCTCCACTTTTTCTACCCGGGTGGTCTCTTCCTGATCCAGGCGCTCCTTTTCGGCCAGGAGCCTGTCCGCACGGGCTTGTCCTGTCTGCAGCAGCTGCTGCTGATGGCGAATGTCGTTGCGCAAATTGGCCAGCTGATTCACCTTTTCAAAATAATCGCCCTTCAGTCTCTCGACGTCGTCCGTGAGCGACTGCACCATGGAGTAAAATTCTTGTTCCGCCTCGCGCAGCGACTTCTGGGCATCGGCCAAGCGCTTGCTCGTCTCTTCGGTGCGGGTCCGCTCCTCTTCCAGCTCTGCCTCCACCGCCCGCTGCTTTTCGCTGATCCGATGCAGCTGTTCCATCGTTTGCTGGCGGTTGGCCGCGAGGTTGCGCAGCCGCTCCTTCAAGACCTCGCGCTGTCCCTCTACCTTTTCCGTCTCTTCGCTGACGGTCAGCAGCACCTGCTGCAGCTCTTCGATGGATTCATCGATCTGGCTGACGTGAAATTTGGCTTTTTCCAAATCGGCTTCCCGCGAGGATGCCTGGGCAGTCTGGCCCGCCAGCTCCTGCTGCAGCTCTCCGACGCGCTTGCCTGCTTCCTCCCACTTGGCATGGGCCGCTTCAATCTGCTGGACGTAGAGCGAGATTTCGTGCTCGACCAGCGTCTGATTCAGCTGCTTGTAAGTGCGAGCCGTCTCGGCCTGTTCCTTCAGCGGACCGATCTGTTCATTGATCTCGCTGACGATATCGTGGATGCGAACAAGATTTTGCTCGGTTTCATCCAGCTTTTTCTCTGCTTCCCGCTTCCGGGTCTTGTATTTGACAATCCCGGCCGCCTCTTCAAAAATGCCGCGGCGATCCTCCGACTTCGTGCTCAGGATCTCTTCGATTTTCCCCTGTCCGATGATCGAGTAGGCTTCCTTGCCCAATCCCGTATCCATGAACAGCTCCATGATGTCCTTCAGCCGGCACGCGCGCTTGTTTATGTAGTATTCACTATCTCCCGAACGGTAGACGCGACGGGTCACGGACACTTCGGAATACTCCACGTCCAATGAGCGGTCGGTATTGTCCAGGGTTAAGGTCACTTCCGCAAAATTGACCGGCTTCCGCGAGTCGCTCCCGGCGAAAATGATGTCCTCCATTTTGGCGCCGCGCAGCGATTTGGCGCTCTGTTCGCCGAGTACCCAGCGGATCGAGTCCGACACGTTGCTTTTCCCGCTCCCATTCGGTCCGACGACAGCGGTAACGCCCGGGACGAACTCCAGTTCCGTCCGGTCTGCAAACGATTTGAACCCTACCAATTCCAGTCGTTTCAAATACATACAAGCGGTCCTCCCACATAAAAGCTCCTGACAGGGCAGGAGTTAACAAAATCACGTCATTTCAAGGATTGCTCGCCCTTATTTTATCACAACCGCAGACGTTTGGCGAAGGCGGCCGACCGCCTGCCCAAAATAACGCCGGCCCGCATCCGAGCCGGAAGAACCCGATTCTTCCCCATCCGTCTCCATGAAAAATGACGAAAGCCCGCTCTCCGTCCGTGAAGCCCGGGCTTTCGTCATTTATCTGGCTCCCAGCTTGATCAAAGCGCGAGCAGCAGCCTGCTGTTCCGCCTCTTTCTTGGAGCGGCCTGTCCCTACTCCGAGGGAGCGATTATTCAAAAGAACTTCAGACACGAACTCACGGTTGTGCGCGGGACCCCTCTCTTCCAAAATCCGGTAGTTGATTTCTCCGAGATTGTCCTGCTGCACGAATTCCTGCAGCTGACTTTTGAAATCCGTAAGATTGGTGAACTCTCCTTTGTCCACGCGCGGGTACACGTATTTTTCCATAAAGGAAAACACGGCATCCAGACCCTGGTCCAGGTACAATGCCCCGATAAATGCCTCAAACACGTCTGCTAGCAGTGCAGGCCGCTGCCTGCCACCCGTCAATTCTTCCCCTTTTCCCAAGAGGACGAGCTCGCCGAAGCGCAACAGCTCGGCGAATTTGACCAGAGAGGGCTCGCAGACGATCGCGGCCCGCAGCTTGGTCATCTCGCCCTCGCTCATCTTGGGAAAAGTCTTGTAGAGAAACTGGGAAACGGTAAGCTCCAGAACGGCGTCGCCAAGGAACTCCAGCCGCTCATTGTCTTGAATTCGCTTGCCGCGTTGCTCGTTGACGTAGGAAGAATGGGTGAACGCTTGCCGCAATACACTCTCATCGCGAAACCGAATCCCAATGGTTTCTTGCAGCTCGGCAAAATTCATCACCCTCACCACCATCCCCGAAGACTTCCTACTCTTCTTCTGAGCAGGAACCATTTATGCCTCGTAACGCTTCAAAATGACGGTTGCGTTGTGTCCGCCAAATCCAAAGGTATTGGAGACGGCCACATGCACATCCGCTTTGCGTGCCACATTGGGAACATAGTCAAGATCGCACTCTGGATCGGGGTTTTCCAGGTTAATCGTCGGCGGCAAAATCTGATCGCGCAGAGCAAACGCCGTGGCAATTGCTTCCACACCGCCAGTCGCCCCGAGCAGGTGCCCCGTCATCGATTTGGTCGAGCTGACTGCCAGCTTGTAGGCATGCTCTCCGAATACTTCCTTGATCGCCATGGTTTCCGCAATGTCACCCTGGTCCGTAGAGGTGCCGTGTGCATTAATGTACGCCACTTCGGTCGGATCAATACCCGCATCCTTCAGGGCGTTTCGCATGCAACGCGCCGCCCCTTCGCCGCCCGGCGACGGAGCCGTGATGTGATGGGCATCTGCGCTCATCCCGTAGCCGATCACTTCGGCGATAATCGTGGCGCCGCGCTTCTTGGCATGCTCCAGCTCTTCCAGGATGAGGACGCCTGCCCCCTCGCCCATGACGAATCCATCCCGTCCGATATCAAACGGACGGCTCGCTTTCTCCGGCTCGTCATTGCGCGTGGACATCGCTTTGGCCGAACAGAAGCCGGCAAAGGCCATCGGCCGGATCGTCGCTTCCGCTCCTCCCGTGATCATCACGTCGGCATGGTCATACTGAATGAGACGCAAGGCATCGCCGATTGCATTGGTACCGGTTGCACAAGCGGTAATGGCGCTGGACGTAGGTCCCTTTGCACCGTACTGGATGGATACGGCGCCTGAGGCCATATTGGCGATCAGCATCGGGATGAAGAACGGGCTGACGCGGCGCGGCCCTTTTTCCAGCAGCACCTGATGCTGTTCCTCCCACGTGCTGAGTCCGCCGATGCCGGATCCGATGTATACACCAACACGTTCCGCATTTTCCGCTGTAATCTCCAGCTTCGCGTTTTCTACGGCCATTTTGGCTGCAGCCAATCCAAACTGAACGAATCGGTCTGTACGTCGAATTTCCTTTTTGTCCATGTAGTCTTCCGGGTTGAAATCTTTGATTTCTCCCGCAATTTTTGTCGGGTAATCTGTGACATCAAAGGATGTGATCCGGGAAATGCCCGACTTCCCTTCGAGCAGATTCTTCCAGAATGTATCAGCGTCATTACCCAGCGGCGAAACTACACCAACGCCGGTAATCACCACTCTTCGTTTCATCATGTATCACCTCTATCGTAAAGTCAGCCATACGCTTCCTTGTTTCACCCAATACATGCAGAGGCATAGTCTGTCCCGGCACGATTCCTCATGAAGGAGGGGAAGTCCCGAGATGCTCGGGACCCCCACTGAAGGAAACTACTTGTTAGCGTCTATGTAGGAAACAACCTCACCAACAGTAGTAATCTTTTCAGCGTCTTCATCGGAAATCTCCAGATCGAATTCGTCTTCCAGTTCCATGACGAGCTCGACTACATCCAGGGAGTCGGCACCCAGATCTTCTTTGAAAGAAGCCTCCAAAGTGATTTTGGACTCATCTACACCCAGACGGTCTACGATGATTTTTTTCACGCGATCGAATGTATCTGCCATTTTGCTTCACCCCCTCTCCCCGTAATTATAGTGGATGAGCCTATGAAAAACTAGCAGGCTCTTTGCTTACATATACATGCCGCCGTCGACGTGCAGCGTCTGTCCGGTCATGTAGCCTGCCGCATCTGATGCCAGGAACAGCACGACACGGGCGATATCCTCCGCCTGCCCGAAGCGGCCCAGCGGAATCTGGTTCATCATCGCGGACTTCACGTCCTCCGGCAAGGCAGCCGTCATGTCGGTATCGATAAAGCCCGGAGCGACCGCATTCACGGTAATGCCGCGCGAAGCCAGTTCGCGGGCGGTCGTCTTGGTGAGGCCGATCACGCCGGCTTTGGCTGCCACGTAGTTGGCCTGCCCCGGATTGCCCATCACGCCGACGATGGAGGTGATGTTGATAATCCGGCCGGAGCGCTGCTTCATCATCGGACGGGTGGCGGCCTTGATGCAGTTGAACACGCCCTTGAGATTGATCGCGATGACGTCGTCCCACTCTTCTTCTTTCATCCGCATCAGCAGGTTGTCGCGGGTGATGCCCGCATTGTTTACCAGGATGTCGATGCTGCCAAAGTGGTCCAGAGCCGTCTTGAACATCTCGTTTACTTCTTCTGCCTGCGATACATTGGCTCGAACCATGATCGCGTCGCGGCCCAGCTCTTTTACCTTGGCGACAGTTTCTGCAGCCGCCGCCTCACTGCCGGAATAGTTCACCACGATATTGGCTCCCGCTTCGGCCAGCGTAAGTGCGATTGCCCGTCCGATTCCCCGGGACGCTCCGGTTACCAGTGCCGTTTTTCCTGTGATCATAGAACCCCTCCGTTCAACAACTCCGTCAGGGATTCCATATCCTGCACGGAAACGATTTTTGTGTCTGCTGGTGCAATTTTCTTAATCAAGCCAGACAGGACTTTGCCGGGACCGACTTCCACAAAGGTGGTCACGCCTTGTTCCGCCATCCACTGTACCGAGTCCTCCCAGAGAACCGGAGCGGCTACCTGTTGAATCAGGCTGTCGATGATTGCGCCTGCCTCCGATACGGGGCGGGCCGATACGTTGGCGACGACAGGCACTGCCGCGTTTTGGACGTTCACGTTCGAAAGGACAGCCTGCAGTTGCTCGGCTGCCGGCTGCATCAGGCTGGAGTGGAACGGTCCGCTCACGTTCAGGGCGAGCACGCGCTTGGCGCCGGACGCTTTGGCTTTCTCTCCTGCCTGTTTGACTCCTTCTGCCGAGCCGGAGATGACGATTTGTCCCGGGCAATTCATATTGGCCAGTTGGACCGGATGTCCGCCGCCGCTTACCTCTTCGCAAAGGGCGTGCAGGGCATCGCGCTCGAGTCCCAGCACAGCCGCCATCGCGCCCTGACCGGCGGGAACCGCTTGCTCCATAAACTGGCCGCGGGCGCGAACGGTCCGCACCGCATCGGTAAAGGAGAGCGCTCCGGCCGCTACCAATGCCGAATATTCACCCAAGCTGTGGCCCGCGTAAAAATCGGCCTGCACGCCCGGCTGTTTTTCGCGAAGGGCCTCCAGCACGGCAATGCTCGCCGTCAAGATGGCCGGCTGCGTATTGGCCGTCAGCCGCAGCTCCTCCTCCGGCCCTTCGAAGCAGAGCCGGGAGAGGGAAAAGCCCAACGCTTCATCCGCCTGTTCAAATATCCGGCGGGCCGCTGCCGATTGCTCAGCCAGCTCTTGGCCCATGCCGACAAATTGAGAACCCTGTCCCGGGAATACAAAAGCTACTTTCCCCACTGTGCTTCTCCTCCTTACGCTTCCTGGGTCGACCATTTGAGAAGGGTCGCTCCCCATGTAAGCCCCCCGCCGAAACCGACGAGTACGACATTGTCGCCTTCTTTCAGCCGGCCTTCCTGAATGGCTTCATCCAGCGCCACCGGGATGGATGCGGAAGACATATTTCCGTAGCGTTGCAGGTTGATTGCGACCTTGTCCTCCGACAGACCGAAACGCTGCACCGCAGAATCGATAATCCGTTTGTTTGCCTGATGCGGCACGAGCAGATCAATATCATCCTTGGCCACACCCGACTTTTCCAGGACCGCTTCCGTGGCCGAATTCATCACGCGGACCGCAAATTTGAACACTTCTCCGCCTGCCATCGAAATGTAGTGAAGATTGTTCGTAACCGATTCCGCGGACGCCGGAGTGCGCGATCCCCCGCCCGGCAGGCAGAGAAGCTGTCCGCCGGAGCCGTCTGCTCCCAGCTCGAATGCTTGGAAGCCGTAGCCCTCCTGCACCGGACCGAGCAAAGCCGCCCCCGCCCCGTCTCCGAACAGGACGCAGGTGTTGCGGTCTTCGTAGTTGGTGATCTTGGAGAGCGTCTCCACGCCGATGACAAGTACGTAGCGGTAAAGGCCGCTCGCGATGAACTGGCTCCCTGTCGCAATTCCGTAGAGAAAGCCCGTGCAGGCGGCAGACACATCGAGGGCCGCCGCTTTTTTCGCGCCCAGCTTCTCTTGGAGGATGCAGGCTGTCGAGGGGAACATCATGTCCGGTGTGACCGTCGCCACGATGATCATATCCAGCTCTTCCGCACTGACATTCGCTTTGGCCAGGGCCTTTTTCGCCGCTTCCAGGGCCAGATCCGAGGAAGCCTCGTCGGGACCGCAAATGCGGCGCTCCCGGATTCCGGTGCGGCTGACAATCCACTCATCGGACGTCTCTACCATCTTCTCCAAATCAAAATTGGTCAACACTTTTTCCGGCGTATGGGAACCGGTAGCCAAAATTCCGACCGAACGCATTCCTTTCATCGGTTTCACTCACTTTCTCCCGGTATACTTTTTTCTTCGGGCCTATTTTTCTGCAAGGCATCCTGGATGAAACCATTGACGTCCTGCGATACAAAGCGAATGCCGCTGATGATCGCATTTTTGATCGCACGCTCGTCTGACGAGCCGTGCGCCTTGATGACAGGCCGCCGCAATCCCAAAAGCGGTGCTCCTCCGTACTCCGCGTAGTCCATGCGCTTGCGAAAACGGACCAGACCCGGTTTTAGAATAGCCGCTCCTACTTTATTAATCAGGCTGGAAGTAAACTCCTGCTTCAGCACCGAAAAGATCGTCGATGCCGTGCCCTCCATCGCCTTCAGCAGCACATTGCCGACAAACCCGTCGGAGACAAGCACGTCACATGCGCCCTGCATCACATCGCGGGACTCCACATTTCCGATAAAATGCAAATCCGCTTCCGCGAGCATGGGGTAGACGGCTTTGGTCAGCTCATTTCCCTTGCCTTCTTCGGTCCCGACGTTGAGCAGGCCGACGCGCGGCGGGTTGAAGCCCAGCACTTTTTCGGCGTACAGACTGCCCATCACCGCGTACTGATAGAGATGATGCGGCTTGGCGTCCATATTGGCCCCGACATCGAGCGCCAGAGTGACCTTCCCTTTGATATTGGGGATAAAAGCAGCAAGCGCAGGCCGCTCAATCCCTTCCATCCGGCCGCAGTACAGCAGACCGGCCGTCATCAGCGCCCCGGTGTTGCCCGCCGAAATCGCGGCGTCCACCTTTTCCTCTTTGGCCAGCTGCACGGCCACGACCAGAGAGGAATCTTTCTTTCTTCGGACGGCGCGCACCGGTTCATCGTCTGCTTCGATGACTTCCGACGCCGGGTGAATTTCCAGATTGGGGGGGAGCTCGCCCGGCAACTCACGCCGGATCGCTTCTTCGTCTCCCACCAGTACGATTGTTACCGACGGATACTCTTTGACTGCCTCGACCGCACCCAGTACGGCGCTTCGAGGAGCATGGTCTCCGCCCATCGCATCCAATGCGATTCGCATCCGTGTCCCTCCTTAGGCTCTCATCTGTGGTGCATGGTGACACCGGACATGCCCACAACCCGAAAGGTTGCCGTAAATACCAGCTCACCTTGTACCTTCGTTTCTACGCGGACTTTGCACTCGTCTCCGTCACGGCTGCGCACGACCGCTTTGGCGACCAGCTTTTCGCCCAGCCTGACTGGACGAACGAACCGAATCCGCGCCGTCGCCGTCAGCGCGACATCGGCATCGATCACCGCGACTGCCAGCGAGTTGGCTTGGGCAAATATGTAATGCCCGCGAGCGATCTGCGTCCGGGCAAACACATGCTCTTCCTTGATTTCCAGCACGGAAATCGCTTGTGCGTCCAATTGAAGATCGACGACCTCGCCGATCACTTCATCGATCCCGAGCGATTTCACAGGATCCAGACTTTTTTCAGCCACCGACTTGATCCGCTCCCGCAACTCGGGGATCCCGAGCTCCAGCCGGTCCAGTCTTATTGTTTGGATACTTACCTGAAACAACTCAGCAAGATCCTCATCTGTGGCAAATGGATGTTCCTGCAAGCTTTGCACCAGCCTTTGCTGGCGGTCTTTTTTCGGTAAGCGGGCGATGATCAGCACCCCCTGTGTTCGTTATCTGTATATGATTACGATCTGTTTTTAATACCAGGTACCAAGAAAAGTATACGGGAGGATTTCTTCAAATACAAGCGTCGATCGCCCGCTCGGGCAAAATGATGACCATCGGCCTGTATCGCCACATGCTTCCCGGAGCGCAATAGTACGAGGCCATAGGGAGAAGGACATCGTGCTGATTCGTACGCTTATCAGGAGAAGCGCGGAAACAGACTCGGAATCTAAGACCCTTCGAAAGATCAGAAAAGGGTTACCTGGCCGGGTACCGGGGACGTTCCATCAAATCTCTCGTCTCTGCCCGGAGCTGAGCAGGAAAACCAGTACAGCACCGTTTGCACGCAAATAAAAAAGCAAGGTGATTTCTCACCCTGCTCTTCTTACTTCGCTACTTTCACACCTTTGTAGTGTCCGCAGCTCGGGCAAACGCGATGCGCAAGCTTGTATTCGCCACAATTATCGCATTTGATCATGCCTGGAATCTCTAATTTGAAGTGCGTACGACGCATTCTTTTACGGGTTTTGGAAGTTCTCCGTTGAGGTACTGCCATCTTCCTTACACCTCCTTCAACTGATAAATGCTGAGAAGTTTTCTATGGGTGGATGGAATAGGCGAAACGCTTTTTGCCATCCTTCAAAAATGGGACATCCAGAAACAAATCTGCTGCCTCACTTTGAAAACCTGGTCATTTGCTGTCCTTGAAAAAGTCAGCCAATCCGGCGAGTCTGGGATCGATTCGCTCGTTTTTGCAGCTGCAGGGCTGCTCGTTGCGGTTCACACCGCAGGTCGGACACAACCCTTTGCAATCATCCTCGCACAAGGGGAATGCAGGAATGTCCAATAAAAAATTCTCCTGAAGCAAAGGAGCAAGCTCGATCTCATCGCTCTCCAGCGGGAGAATCTCGCTGTCCTCTTCATCCGCAAGCAGCGATTCGGCAGGGGCAAAGGTTTCCGAAAACGGAATCGCCACATGCTGCTCAAACGGCCGCAAGCAACGGGCACAGACGAATTTGACGTCTGCCTGCATATCTCCATTGATGTAATAGAGATCGCCCAACTTCGCAGCTTCGCCCTTCGTTTCGACAGGGGTCAGACCGCGGATTTCTTGATGACGCGCTTTGAGCTCGTCCGGATCCAGCGTCAACCGGAATGCCAGCGGCTCGCCTTCGCGACGATCCAAATCTGCAATTTTGATATTCACATCATTCACCTCATGCACAACAAGGATGATTATAGCTTTTGCTTTTTTCTTTGTCAACCTTTTTTCCTTGACAGCCAGGCTGGCCTAGGAGTGTTTTTCGGGCTGCGTCCGCAAGTACTCCAGCGCATCCTCGATGGTTTTGACCGGCACGATTTGCATCTTCGTCCCGATCCGTTTTGCGGTCGCGACCGCTTCCTGATAATTGGACAGATGACCCGCCTGATCGTCAGGGGCAAAAAAGATCTCTGCGCCAGCTTTGTCGGCCGCCACGACTTTGTGGTTGATCCCGCCGATCCGCCCTACGCTGCCGTCCAGGGAGATCGTCCCCGTGCCGGCGATCTGGTAGCCGCGCGTCAGGTCTTCATCCGTGTTGAGCTGGTCGTACATCTCCAGCGTCATCATCAGCCCTGCGGACGGGCCGCCGATCCCTTCCGAGGCGATCTTCACTTTTTTCGGGATGGTGATCTCTTGCTTGTCCTCTGGCCTGATGCCGATGCCCGCCGTTTTCGAGCCCGGGAGCTGGGCCAACCTCAGCGTGTGCTCCTGCCGCTTTCCCTCGCGGAGAAAGGCGATCGTGACGCTCTCGCCCTTTTTCTTTTGCGAGAGGTAGCTGAGCAGATCTTCTTTTTTCAGGGTGGGCTTGCCGTCTACCGAGACGATCACATCCCCGATTTTCATCACTTTTTTCGCCGGCAGTCCTTCGACCAGCCCCATCACCCAGACGCCTTTGTTCTCCACCTTTACTTCGTATCCGGCGATGCGAAAAGCGACGGCTTCCGCTGTCTTCTGGGAGTTTTCCATGACTGCCAGCTCGCGCCGGGTAAAGTCCTCATTGGTTTCCCCTTCGCTGACCACCAGTTTTTTCTCCATTAATTCGGCATCCGGAGAGAATTGCGAATACAAATACCAGGCGAGGTTGGCCTCTCCCATCCGCACCGTCGTGAGCATGAAGGAGCCGGCCTCATCCTTTACCCCGCCTTCGACATCGATCATCGGCGCCAGCTTGATGGCTGAGCCGGGTCTGGTTACGTAATACTGGGTGGGAACGAAAAACAGCAGTCCCAAAGCGATGGGAAGCAGCACCAGCAGCCAGCGCGCCAGCCAGCGCGACCGCACAGACCGGCGAGGGTATCTCTTGTCTTCAATCATGTTCCTGCCCCCAGTTCGCAATCATTTGCTGGATTGTCTCGATATGTTCGTATGCGGCTTGTTCCCCGAGCGCAATGATTTCCTCGACACCTGTGTACGCGATACTGCTATAGTGTCCAACATCCGGCCGAATTACGAGATCGGCGGCCAGGATGCGGTGACGCAAAATTTCCCGCTCCATCACGTCGATCGTCTGAGCGATGACGTCAAAGATGGAGGTGACTTTCATCGGCGTATCAAAGAGGGCTACGTCTACCGCGATGACGATATCCGCGCCCATGTCCCGGATGACGGTGATCGGGACGCGGTCGATGACGCCGCCGTCCACCAGCAGGCGATCGCCAATCCGCTCGGGGACAAAGATCCCGGGAATGGAGATGCTGGCGCGGACAGCCTGGTCGACCGGCCCGCTCTGAAAGACGACCCTCTCCCCGGTCTCGATGTCGGTGGCCACGACGGCCAGTTCTTTCTGCAGTTCTTCGATGTTTTTTCCGTGCGTGAGCAAACGTATCAATTGTTTGATTTTTTCGCCGGTGACGAAGCCCAGATTGGGCACTGTCAGATCGAGCCAGTGCTTCCGCTTCAGGTTGAGGGCCAGCTTTTCCATCATATGGGGCTCGATCCCGTTGGCGTAGACGGCGGCGATCAGGCTGCCCATGCTGCTCCCCGCCAGCATATCGATCTCGATGCCGTGCGCCTCCAGCACCTTGAGCACGCCGATGTGGGCAAAGCCTCTCGCGCCGCCGGAACCGAGAGCCAGCCCGATCCTTGGTTTTCGTTTTTCCATCCCACATCCCCCTCTACCAAAGCGTATGTGCCCGTCCGCGAAACTTTTCAGGCGATGAAGCGGCAACGCATAGTTTTGTCCCTGTTCACGTAGACATGTACTATCTAGTTGCAGGACAGGAGGTAGCCATGACTCGCCGCTCTCCCCTTCTCACTTTGTTATACGCTTGTTCCGCGATCGCGCTAGTCATCATCCTGGTCTCCCATCCCGAGACATCCTTTGAGGCGGCCATACGGGGCTTGGAAGTCTGGTGGGAAGTTGTCTTTCCCTCCACCCTGCCCTTTATCGTTCTGTCGGAAATCCTGATGGGCGTCGGCGTCGTCCATTTTGCCGGGGTGCTGCTGGAGCCTCTGATGCGGCCGCTGTTTAACGTCCCCGGGACAGGCGGCTTTGTGCTGACGATGGGCTTCGCTTCCGGTTACCCGGTCGCCGCCAAGCTGACGACCCGGCTGCGGGAACAAGGCAGCATCACGAAAGCAGAAGGAGAACGACTGGTCTCCTTTACCACGACGGGCGACCCCCTGTTTGTCATCGGGGCCGTGGCGATCGGTTTTTTTCACAGCGAGCTGTTTGGGTTCGTACTCGCCTTCAGCCATTATGTTTCCGCCCTGCTGCTGGGCGTGCTGTACCGCTTTTACTCCCCTTTCTCACCGGCTACCAAGCCCTTGGAAAAAAATCATCTGCCGCTGCCTCTGCGCGCGCTGCAAGCGATGCACCGCGCCCGGCTCCGGGATCGCCGGCCGTTTGGAAAGTTAATGGGAGAAGCTGTCCAATCCGCTCTGCACACCCTGCTCATGATCGGCGGATTTATCATTGTGTTTTCCGTCCTGCTTCAACTGTTTGCCACGATTGAACTGACGCGGTTTTTAAGCAGTCTGCTGGCGGTGTTTCTCGGTCCGCTGGGCGTGCCCTCCGCTTTTTCGTCCGGCATTATCGCCGGCTTGTTCGAAGTGACGCTGGGAGCACAGGGAATCAGCGAAGTGAGCTCCGGGGTCCCGATGATCTGGAAAGCCGTCGTGGCCAGCGCCATCGTCTCCTGGGGAGGAATCAGCGTCCATGCCCAGGTGGCCAGCATCCTGAGCGAAACCGACATCCGGGTCGCTCCCTATTTGATGGCTCGTGCCCTCCATGCCGCACTCGCCTCGCTGTTGGCGTTTTTTTGCTGGAAGCCGATCACCGCATCCAGCTGGTTCGCGGGCAAGGACGTCCCTGTTTTTATGCCTACCACGTCCAGCGGCGTACCCGCGGGAAACTGGTGGGACAGCCTGCTTCATTCCAGTCTGGCGGCTTTTGCCATCCTGCTGGTTCTCATCATTCTCAGTCTCTGCTTCCGCGCCGTGCGAAAGCAGCGGTCAAAATGACGCTTCCTCCGCCGTGGCCGGCCGCCCTCGTACAGAACGAAGATGATCCTTTATGACCTTTGCCCTTCGGCAAACTTTTGTGCCAATGCCTCCTCGACTGCGGGGGGCACCAAGCCAGCCACACTCGCCCCGTATCGGCCGAGTTCGCGGACGATGCTGGAGCTGATATGGGCGTACTCCGGGCTGGATAGGAGAAACAGCGTCTCCAGCTGGTCGTCCAGATGCTTGTTGGCTGCTGCGATCGGCAGTTCATAATCGAAGTCCGCATGGGAGCGCAATCCGCGAAGGATGACGTGCGCTCCTTTTTCCTGCATATAGCGAACGAGCAGGCCGCTGAACGAATCCACCTGCACATTCGGAAGATGGGCCGTCGCCTTTTCCAGAAGCGCCACGCGCTCCTCTACGGAAAAGAGCGACTGCTTCTGCGAATTGATCAACACCGCGACGATCACCTTGTCAAAAATACGGGCCCCTCTGGAAATGATGTCGAGATGTCCATTCGTGACCGGATCAAAGCTGCCGGAGCATACTGCAATTTTCAAAGCACCTCGTCTCCTTCCTCGCCGGGAGAACCGTCCTCAGCTTCGCCGGGTTCCCCCACTTGGTCAAACCGATAGATCGTAATTGTCGTCTCGCCGTAGGTGGACACGCGGTCCTGCTCGCAGGCGCCGACGCGCTCCGGCAGGCGAAATCCGCTGTCATGTTCGGCGACGATCCAGGCGTCCTCAGCCAGCAGCCGCAGCGCCTGCATCTCCATCATTTCCTCGGCGATGCGCTGATGGGCATAAGGCGGATCGAGAAAGACGAGATCAAAGACAACGCCCCTTTTCGCCAGCAGCTTGAGCGCCCTGCCCGCGTCATTGCGGTACAGCTCGGCCCGATCCTCCAGCCTGCAAGCCGCGACATTCTGCTTCACGACGGAAAAGGCCTTCAGGTCCTTTTCGACAAATACCGCTTTGTCCATTCCCCGGCTCAAGGCCTCGATGCCGAGTCCGCCCGTGCCCGCGTAGAGGTCCAGCACCCACCCTCCTGAAAAATAAGGCCCGATCATATTGAAGATCGACTCCTTGATCTTGTCCGTGGTCGGACGGGTCCCTTTTCCCGGGACGGCCGTCAGTCTGCGTCCTCTGTGTTCACCTGCTATTACACGCATATGCATTCACCTTTGCTATTCAAGTCTGCTCATCTGTCTTCGGGGGGAAGAATGATTTCATACTATCACAACCGGTTAGGCGGGTAAAATTATCCAAGCTGGCAGAGATGAATTTTTTTCTCCCTGCTGATGTATACTTTCATCCACTTCTGGAAAAGAATATGGATAGCGACGCAACGGTGTCGCTGACAACCGCGGAGAAGACTTACGTTTCCCCATAAGCTCTTCCTCCGGTTTCTCCTCTCCCATAATTGAAAAGCAGTCTCCTTTGCGCATGGCGTGTCTGATAGGAGCATTCCATGCCGTCTTCTCTCGCAGATTGGGAGATATTGGACTGCTGCCTCACTGTTTTTGCAGTGAGGTTTTTTTTCTTTTTCGGACAAACTACCGGTAAGTTCTATGTACTGGAGGCGATTCAGGGTGGCAGAAAAACTTCCTTCCAAGCAAAAGCAAGAAGCGGCTGCAGCGCAATCCCGGGCCGATCGCACGGGAATAGGCAAAGAACAGGCCAGACAAATGCAGTCGGCGGCCGATCAATCGGACATCGTCAAACATGGTCAGTAAACGAACCACGGGCCAGCCCGCTCTTCCGCCAGGGCTGGCTTCCTTATTTCCCGCGGACCCGCTGAAATGCACGGGGTTCTCCCGGTTGCCGGCTTTTCCCTCCAAAGTCATCCGCTTTTTCGGCGGATACTATCGATAATCATCACGCCTGACTGGGAGGGTTCGACATGCATACGGTTTGGAAGGGGTCGATCAGCTTTGGTCTGGTCAATATCCCTGTGCGAATGTTTACGGCGACGGAAGAGCGGGACGTCCGCTTCCGGCAGCTTCACAAGAAGTGCCACACGCCGATCCGCTACGCCAAGGTATGTCCGCATTGCGACGAGGAAGTGAGCGCGGAAGAGATTGTGCGCGGCTTCGAATACGAAAAAGGCAACTACGTCATCGTCACCGATGAAGATCTGGAAGCGATCACTCCGGAGACGCGCAGAGCCATTGAAATCATGGACTTCGTGGACTTGCAGGAAATCGATCCTGTCTATTTCGACAAAAGCTACTTCCTCTCCCCGCAGGAGACGGGAGACAAGGCCTACGCCCTGCTGCGCGCCGCGATGCAGGAGACCGGAAAGATTGCCGTCGCCCGGGTCACGATGCGGAACAGGGAGAGCCTGGCCGTGATCCGGCTGTACCAGCACTGCATCATGATGGAGACGATCTACTATCCGGATGAAGTGCGGCCGGTATCGCAAGTGCCTGCACTGCCAGAGGCAGACATCCCGCTCGCCGACAATGAGCGGAAGATGGCGGCTGAGCTGGTCAACAACATGACCGCCGCCTTCGATCCGGCCAAATACACCGACCAATATCGAGTAAACATGCATGCGCTGATCGAGAAAAAGAAAGAAGGAAAGGAAGTGGCCGTTGCACCGGCAGCGCCGCGGGCGAATGTCGTGGACCTCATGCAAGCGCTGAGGGAAAGTCTGGCCGCCACCGGCGGGAATGCTGCCCCCGCCCGCATAGAACCGGAGCCGACGCCCTCTCCTCTTCCCGCCAAAAAAGCGGCGCAGGCTCCCTCGAAGCAGCCGCAGCCTGAAACGGCTACGACGACGACAACGAAAAAGCTGCGCCGCAAAAAAGCGGAAACCTCGTAATCCCGCTACGGGGATGCGCGCCTGGTATCGGGTTCGATATGAATGTGCACCGTTTTGATTTGATGAGCTTCTTTCATCAGCTTTTCGATCTCTTCGGTAATCACATGGCTTTCTTCCACATTTAACTGCGGGTCGACGTGGATGACCGCATCGACGATGATGCTGCTGCCCAAGTAGCGGGCTTTGATGTCTTTAATATCACTGACTCCGGGGATCTGTGAGATCGTTCCCCGCAGAATTTCCAGCTCGCCGGGTTCAAAACCGTCCGTCAAGCGATGTGTCGCCTCGCGGAAGATGTCCCAAGCCGTTTTGACGATGAGCACTCCGACGACCAGCGCAGCCAGCGGGTCCAGCCAGTGCAAGTGAAACTGGGCCCCGGCTATGCCGGCAAACGTGCCGATGCTGACCCAGGCATCCGAACGGTTGTCCAGAGCAGCGGCAGCCAAAGCTTGGCTGTCAGTCGCTTTCGCCAGGCGGATATTGTAGCGGTAGACGATGATCATGATGAAGGCCGATCCGAGCGCGACCCAGCCCGCAATCAGGTCCGGCGCTGAGGCCTCCGGTGCCAGCAAGGAAGGGATGGCTCGCGTCAATACCTCCACTCCCACGGCAAACATGATAAAGGAAGCGACCAGCGCCGAGATGGTCTCCGCGCGAAAATGGCCGTACGGATGGTCATGATCGGGCGGCTTCCGGGCGATGCGCAGTCCGATCAGCACAGCGACGGACGCGACGACATCGGTGGTATTGTTCAGACCGTCGGCAAGCAGCGCCTCGGAACCGGCATACCAGGCGACAGTCACTTTTGCGAACGAGCAAAACAAATACGCCACGATGCTGACCCATACCCCTCGTTCACCCTGTTTCAGATTTGCATAAACATCCATCCAAACCACCTCGACCGTCCTTTCCTTTCAAACGATCTTCATCGTAACAAACCCACCTCGTGTGGGTCTACAGAAACAGTTTTTGTTTGATCCAGCTTCGTAGCCACGGGGAAACTATGTTGGACGCGGCCAATCATTTCTGCGCAAAAAAAGAGAACCCCCTCGGGATCCTCTCTGCCCTCTTTTACTGCCCCGCCTCAAACACACAACTGCGCGGAGGCACATCTACGATTCCCTGGATGCTCGGCTGCCGAAGCGAATGACCGTCCACCCATTCCATAAACTGGACTTTTACCGTCAGTTCCGGCTGTACCCAGACCGTCCCCGCCAATCGCTGCGGCCTGTTTGCAAACGGCGACTCTTTTTGCACGAGCGGTTTGATCGCTTCGGTCAGGTTCCGCCAGTCAGTTCGCGACAGCTTCCCTGTCCCTGCATGTCCGATATACCACAGGGAGCCCTCCTGATCATACAGACCCAGGAGCAAGGCATTGACGATTTGATCTCGCAAGGTAACCCCGCCAACGACGGCGATGAGATCCCGGTAATACTTTTTCTTTCTCCATCTCGCATCCTTTCCATTGATCAGATACCCGCTGGTGAGGTCTTTGATGATCACGCCTTCCATCCCTTGCGCCTGCACGGCTTCGTACAAGGCTTCGGCGTTGGGGAAATTATCCACGAGCTGGATCTGGCTGCTCGGCGTGATCATGGCACGCAGGAGTTGCTGCCGTTTTTCCAGCGGTTCGGAAGTGACCCACTTGCCGTTTGCATACAAGATGTCAAAGACCATGTAGGTTATGGGAACCTCTCGTTGCATCACCGGCACTTTTTCCAAGCGGCGGAGTCCGTCTCTGCGCATCACTTCATAGAAAGAAGGCTTTCCGTCCGCACCGAGCGCGATGACTTCCCCGTCCAAAATGACGGATTGGGCGTCGCAGTAATCGGAAATGGCCGCAATCTCGGGGTAGTGGAGCGTCCGTTCCCGCAATTTTCGATTGAACAGCCCCACCTGCTTTCCGTCAAAGTAGGTGAGCACACGGACGCCATCCCACTTGACTTGAGCGATCCACTTCGAGCCTTGCGGAAACTCGTCTGTACGGGTCGGTTCAAAGGGAACCACCGGGTTCAACTCCATCGGCACCAGTCCTTTTGTCTGTTGATCGCGAGGCGAAAGCTAGGAGCTTTCGGTCGCATTCCCCCGCTGCGATTCATGGGAGAGCTGTTTGGCAATCGTCACAATGTGATTGAGCGACTGCATTTCCAGATAGGAAAAGATCAGCGCTGCCAAAAAGGAAAAGAAAAAGACGACCCCCAGCGCCAATCCCCAGGTGCCATTGTGAGGCTCTAAAAAGGAGCCTGCGGTCACCGATACCGCGCAAATTCCGATGGCGACCCAGCCCAATCGGCAGTACAGACGAAATCGCCTGATCAGCGGATGATCCCCCTCTTGCGTACCGGTCCGCTGCTTCACCTTTTTGTGCGCATGAAAGAAGAGAAACAGCAAGACCGGCCACTGTAAGACCGTGACCAGGATCGGCAAGAGATAGCCGATAAAGCTGACGACGTCCCGCAGATGAGGAAAAGCGATCAACGAGACAGTCAAGACCAGCCAGCAGAGCGGGGCATTCAGCTCATTGTAGTTCTCTTTGCCGACCACAGATCCCAGCCCGATCAGCACGGCCATATAGGTAATGACCACCTTGATCGTAAAGGCGGGAAACCAGATGCTGAACAGGATGACCTCCACCCGTTCGAGAAAGTCGGTCAAATGAATCTGCTGAACCAGCACGTATACCGGGAAGTTCAGACGGCTGGTAATAATATAGCCGAGCACGCCCAACTGGATGACGATGATCAGCATGATGGAAAATCCGGCCATGATCGCCCCGTGCTTGACTGAAGAAAAATAGAGGCGGGATTGTGAAATCGTGTGCAGAAAAGCCGCCCAGATAAAGATATCGCCGTACATGCCGCTGGCCATCCAATTGCTCAGGAGCAAGGCGGTCAGTTTGCTTTCCAGTACGGGTTCGATGCGCTGCAGATTGTATTCATTTGCCAGAATGAAGTACATCACAAAGGACAGCGAGAAATAGAGCGGGAAATACATTTCATTGACGCGTGCCGGGATCTCCAGGCTCGTCCGGCCAAAATACAAGAGAACCAGCACAAAAACGAGCAGGATGATCTCCAGCGGCGTATCGCGGAGCAGACTGAGCTTCAGAAAATGGCCGACCCCTTTGACGTCGCGAACCAGGACGGCGAGCAGATACAGCAGCAGCGCACCGTTGATGATCCCGCCCAGATATCGCCCCATCGTTTCGACGATGATTTCAAACAGGTTTTTCCGCGGGTACGCCCGAATCAGCCGCTCAAATACATAGGCGACGAGAATGGCATAACAGACAGGGAGCAGCTGTGAAAGCCAGGCGTCATTTTTTGCAATGACGGCCAGCGGTTGCGGCAGGCTGACCAGGGAGCTAGTCATCAGGATGCCGCCTGTAATCCAGGCAATCTGACGGTGGTTGATCACTTGTTTTGCTTGCAACGCGCCCGCCCCCTTTCTCCATGGATACCGATGAATTCAATACCAATTGAACATCCAGTTTTTGACCTGCATTTCAAATTCACTGATCATGGCATTCAATCGCGGCGACAAACGGACCCGCTGGTCGCCGATGATCCATAACAGGATGGTCAACCCATACAATCCGAAGATGACTCGCCTCAAAACGGCGGGAAACTGATCGCGCCTGACGATGTCCCGAATCAAGGTGATGGCCAACAGGAGCAAGAAGAAAGCCGTGAAAATCTGATTGTTCATCTTTTTTCCTCCTCGGTCAGATTTTCAGTCGTCTGCCCGTTGCTGGGGATCAAGACACGCGCATTGATTTCGAAGGTGACATCCTTCAGGTGTTCACTCCAGCGATCTCGGTATTTCTCCTTCCACAGATTCGGCCGCTTCCTGGCGAGAGCCAGCCCCAGTCCGACGGGATCGCTGCCCTGTCGGTTGACAACTTCGCTGAGCATCTCGCGGATGTCCTTGGACAGCTTTCTTCCCAGCATGGTCTCCAGCATGCGGATATTGCCCGGATCTCCCCAATCGATTCCGCTGTGGTCTTCGATGATCGTTCCTTTTGCCTGCAAATTGATGCGGTAATGCATGCGGTCTTTTTTAGGAATCGGCTTGATGTCCGCACTGCCGTGGTGGATATCCAGGCTGACGTTTTTGTTTTTCTCAATGGGAAGCGTTATCGAGAATGGTTGAAAGGCGGGCTGAAACCAGCGCAAGGAATTGGCTTGCTCCCGTTTTATCCGATGAACAGGACGGTCGTTGACGAAAACAGCGGACCCGACCACCTGAATTTCCTTCGTTTTTCCCTTGGGGTGAGATTCGACAGCCGCCATGACCGGCAAATGGGCATCGATGCCCGGCGTATTCAGCATCTGCGCCAGGTCCTTTACCTTGATCGCGACCCCGTGCATATTGATCAGCTCCCTCATCGCCTCCGCGGAAAAGCGCTCCAGCTGCGGCTGTGCCTCCAACAGCTCCGCCCCTTTGCCTTGGGCCATCACGATGTAGGCCGTCAGCCGATTTTCCGGAAAGCGGGCGATGATATCGAGAATCGTACGCAAACCTGATCTCGCGGTTTCTTCGCCAATCACGATCACGCGATGATGCGCAAAGAAAAGCTGTCGGCTCATCCGGGCTTGAAGAACGGAGCTGGCTTCCCGCAATGTTCTCCCCGTCGCGGAGTCCACGTAGTAGCTCTTGTCGCCGCTGGTTCCCCCTCCCCCTCCGGACGGTCCGCCCAGGCTGCTGACGAGCGGCACCTGGATGGTCATGCGGTAGCGATCATCCTCTTCTTTATCGATGGCAAAGGCCAGGACCAGGGCCCTGTCGTTGACCTCGACCCGATCCCAGCAGCCCGCGAGTAGCAGCGAGCTCAGCATGACCAGAACCACGACAGAGATGATCGGCCGGTATCCCTTTCTCACCGCTGCTCCTCCTCCTGTAAAGTCAGTGTTCCTTTTTGGACTGATCAACCGAGAGCGTGTCCATCCTCTTGACATCTTGTGTTCCCATGAAGCCCGGGCGCTGTTTCAGATGCGGCCAGGGAGTGCGAATCAGCACGTCCTTGAAATCGCCAACCGACATCGGTGCGAGCGGCGAGAGGTACGGGACGCCAAAAGAGCGCAGATTGGCCATATGCCCCATAATCAGCACAATCCCGATCAAGATGCCGTATATCCCTAAAAAGGATGCAGCGAACATCAGCGGGAAGCGGAGCATCCGAAGCGCAATCGAAGCGTTGAAGTGCGGTACCGTAAAGGAGGCGATGCCGGTAATAGAGACCACGATGACCATGGGAGCGGAAACGATCCCCGCCTGAACCGCAGCCTGGCCCACTACCAAGGCCCCGAGGATGCTGACCGCCTGCCCTACGGTTTTGGGCAAGCGAATCCCGGCTTCCCGCAGCGCCTCGAAAGAGATCTCCATGATCAGCGCTTCCACGACGGCGGGGAAAGGGATCGCCTCCCTGGCTGCCGCGATACTGAGCAAGAGCGTGGTCGGGAGCATCTCCGGATGAAACGTGGTCACCGCCACATAACCCGCTGGGGTGAGCAGCGAGACAACCAAAAACAGATAGCGCAGCCAACGGATCAGTGTCGCCATCTGAAATCTTTCGTAGTAGTCCTCGTTTGCCTGCATCATCATCCAGAACGTCGTCGGCACAATCAGGACCATCGGCGTGCCATCCACAAAAACGGCGACGCGCCCTTCCAGCAGCGCCGCGGCCACGGTGTCCGGCCTCTCCGAATACTGCACCTGCGGAAAGGGCGAGTAGGTGTTGTCCTGAATCATTTCTTCGATATAACCCGACTCCAATACGGCGTCGATGTTGATCTTCTCGATGCGGGCCAGGACTTCATCGCGGACCTCCGGATCGACGATCCCATCCATGAAGGCCACGACGATGTTGGTATTGGTCTGTTTTCCGACGACGACCGACTTCATTTTCAGACGGGGCGTTTTCAATCTCCTGCGCAAGAGGGACGTGTTGGTCCTGATGTTCTCAATGAACCCTTCCCGCGGTCCGCGAACGACTGATTCCCCTTCCGGTTCGTTGACGGAGCGCTTCTCCGCTCCGCGAATGCCGAGGGTGAGGGCAATGCTGTTCCCTTCGATCAGAATCCCGGTGTCGCCGGAGAGTACCGCCATCAGCAAATCCTTGTAATTCGTCACTTGCGTAATTTGCGAGACCGGCAGGATTTCGCTCTCGATGACTTGGACGTCGTCTGCTCCGCCTTTTTCAATCATCAGTGATTCCAGGGCCTCATTCACTTGCTTGGTGTCGATGAGGCCGTCGACGAAGATGGCGCAGCCGTGAACACTGTTCTTCAGTTGAAACTCCCGAACCACAAAGTCCGAACAATCCTGGAACAAATGCTTGATAATCTCGACATTTTCCCTGAGCGAGGGGCGAATCGAGAAAGACTCCAATTCACTTACGCTCTTTTCATTGATTATCTCCAGCATCTCGTCTTTCTTCGACTTGCGCTGTACTTTCATGCTATCACCAACTCTTGGAAACTACCCCTTAGTATGCGGCCCGCCCTTCCAGAATATGCAGGCGGCCGCTGTTGCATAGCATCCCGCCGTTTGGGAAAAGTAGGGGCAGCATGCTCATGAGAGGGGGCCCAGGCTTGCCAACCGAAACTTGTGACCTTGTCGTGACCATCGAAGGCAAGGAACTTACCATTACCAATCCGACGAAGCCGCTCTGGCCGGAGGCAAACGTCACCAAGATGGACTACATCCGCTATTTGCTGGAAGTGGCAACGCCCTTTTTAGCCTATACCCAAAATCGGCTGCTCACGGTCATTCGCTATCCGCACGGAATCCACGACAAACATTTTTACCAAAAAAACCTTCCCGACTACGCCCCGGACTGGATCGCGACCAAGCAGTGGGAAAACTCCCTCTACCCGCTCTGCAATGATGTGGCTACGATGGTCTGGATGGCCAATCAAGCCGCCCTGGAATGGCATGTCTCTTTCCACCTGGCTTCCGATGAAAGGCCGACGGAGCTCGTCTTTGACTTGGATCCATCGACTCCCGACTTCCCCCCGGTGATTGAGACCGCCTTGCTCTTGAAAGAACTGCTGGACGATCTGCAGCTGCCGGCTGTCCCGAAAACGTCAGGGGCGACCGGCCTGCAGATCTACATCCCGATCCAGCCCCGCTATACATTTGAGCAAACACGCATGGTCGGTCAGTTTATGGCTACCTACCTGGCCGAGAAGCGCCCGGACCTGATCACCCTGGAGCGCCTGGTAAAAAATCGGGGGACCAAGCTGTATATCGATTACCTCCAGCCCTGGCGGGGGAAAACGCTGACCGCCCCCTACTCGACGCGAGCCCGGCGGGAGGCAACCGTCTCCACTCCCCTGCTCTGGGAGGAGCTGCCTCATATACATCCGACAGACTTCACCGTGCATACCGTCCCCGCCCGCTTGAAGCAGCGCGGCGATTTATTCGCCCCTGTGCATGATCAGAGGAGGCGCGCCTCTCTGGACCCGATCCTCTCTTTTTTGCAGCGAAAAAGATAGGACGGCGTGCACGAGGCTTTGCTCTTTGCACAGTCTCGCAAGTTGGAATTGGATGCGGGATTTGTGCTATACTGTGCACAGATGTTCGGAGGCAAGGAGGTATACCGTTTTGATTGATCCGGTCGCACTATCACTCGGCCCCATTAATATTCACTGGTACGGCATTATCATGGGGTTTGCGTTTTTTCTGGGAACCTATCTTGCCAGGTACAACGCCAAGCGTTCCGGCGTAGATCCCGATCACGTCCTGAATATGGTCGTATTCATCATCCCCGCTGCCATCATTTGTGCACGCGCGTATTACGTTATATTCGAGTGGGATCAATACAAGGACAATCTCCTCAGCGTTTTCTACGTGTGGCATGGCGGCCTCGCCATCCACGGGGGGCTGATCGGCGGCGTGCTGGCAGGTACCTGGTACGTTCGCAAGCATAATCTGCCGTTTCTGGTCCTCGGCGATGCGCTGATACCCAGTGTGATTCTGGGGCAAGCCATCGGCCGCTGGGGCAATTTTATCAATCAGGAAGCGCATGGCGGACCGGCTCCGGAAGATTTCATGATGAAGTTCCCTGCCTTCATCCGGGAGCAGATGTACATCGGAGGAGAGTATTACCATCCTACCTTCCTGTACGAATCGATGTGGAACCTGCTGGTGTTTGCCATCTTGATGGCGATGCTCTACCGGTTCAAGCGCTTTGACGGACAGGTGCTGTTCAGCTATCTGGTCCTATACTCGCTCGGCCGCTTCTTTATCGAAGGCATGCGGACTGACAGTCTCCTGATCGGCGGCACGCTGCGCGTGGCCCAGTTGGTCAGCCTGACTTTGATCGCTGCCGGAATCGTCCTGCTGCTGATTTATGCGCGAAAAAGCAAGCATTCTCACCATTCGCAAAACTCGCTCGAATAGCCGGGCAGAACCATGCCAACCACCCTTCCCGATGGAAGCGGTGGTTTTTCTTTTACCTAACCGTCTGAATACTCGCAAGGATGGATACACTGATGTAAAACAGGGAGAGGAGGTGTCCCGATGAGCGAGGGCTTGCTGGATGCTTATCTGGACCGGGATGTCTTCGTCTATTTTTCACCGGCCATGGTATCCGCCGGGTACCCTTCTTATGAAGAGGGACTGCTCTATGATTACAGCGAGGAAGGCATTCTGCTGCAAAAGCCGGACAAAACGATCGCCTACATCCCCACTGCTTCGATCCGGATGGTCACGATTCAGCCAAAGCAGGGCTTTTGGTCCAGGCTGACCCGCTCCTCCTGAGCGAGCATGAAAAAAGCGCCCTTCCCGATCAACGGGAAAAGCGCTTTTTTTCATTTTATGTAGATGTTGTTTAGAGGAATACATCGAAGACGACGTAACAGGCTGCCGCCAAGAGTCCTGTCGCGGGCAGCGTAATGACCCAGGTCACCAGAATACGGCCGGCCAGTCCCCATTTTACCGCATTGAGCTTGGTCGACGCGCCCACCCCGAGAATCGAGGAGGTGATGACGTGTGTGGTACTGACGGGCAATTTCAGCGTCGTGAAAATCGTGATGATCAGAGCAGAAGAGAGGTCCGCCGAAAAACCGCTGATCGGCTTGATTTTCATGATTTTTCCGCCCATGGTTTTGATGATGCGCCAGCCCCCGAAAGAAGTACCCAGAGCCATCGCCACCGCCGCCGAAATTTTAACCCAGAGCGGAATGGAAAAGTCGCCGTTTTCGGCCGTCATAAATCCGCCGGAAATCAGCGCGAACGTAATGATCCCCATCGTCTTTTGCGCATCGTTGGCGCCGTGGCTGAACGATTGCCAGGATGCGGCGACGACCTGAAGCATGCGGAAGCCTTTGTTCGTGGGATGATACGCCATGTTGGCCACAATCGAAGAGATGATCTTGATCACCGTAAAACCGACCACAAATGCGATCAGCGGCGAAAAAATCAGGGCTTGTATAATGCTTAAAAAGCCGCTCATGTTGATCGAACCGATCCCTGCCGCTCCGACGACCGCTCCGGCAATGCCGCCGATCAGCGCGTGGGAGGAGGAGCTGGGGATACCGAACCACCAGGTGATCAGGTTCCACAGGATGGCGGATGTCAAAGCCGCGAGCACGATGATAAGGCCGTTTTCCAGCTTGAACGGATCCGCGATGGAGCCCCCGATCGTTTTGGCTACTCCCGTATACGTCAGCGCTCCGATCAGGTTCAGCAAGGAAGCGATGATAATAGCCGTACGTGGACTAAGCGCCCGAGTCGAGACGGAAGTCGCGATGGCGTTTGCCGTATCGTGGAAGCCGTTGATGAAGTCAAAGCTGAGCGCCATGATGACGACCAGGACCAGAATGAGAAAATCCGGGGAAAAATCAGGCATTCTTTAGCACAATCCCTTCTACGAGGTTGGATACGTCTTCTGCAAAGTCAGCACAGTCCTCCAGCTTGTCGTAGATTTCCTTCAGTTTGATCGCTTCAATCGGATCGGCGTCTGGGGCGTTCAGAAGATCGGAGACCATCTTGCGGTAGTTAGAGTCAGATTCATGCTCCAGTTCCTTGATCTCTGCGGCATACTTGGACACCACCTGGTGATCCAGCTTGCGCAGCGTGCGAATCAGCTCGATTAATTTGGCGGAACATTTGACCAGGATATTGGCCTGGGCCAGTACGCGCGGATCGGGCTGACGAACCTGGTAGAGATACATCCGGTCAGCGACACCGTCGATGTAGTCGATCATGGAGTCCATCGTGTGTGCCAGCTGATGGATATCCTCCCGCTCCAGCGGAGTGATGAAGGTCGAGTTCAATTCGTTCATGATTTGGCGGACGATATGGTCGCCTTCCTTCTCGACCGACTTGATTTCCTTTACCTTGGCTTCGATGTCCTGGTAATTCCCGATCATTTCATAGAACAGATGGGTTCCTTTGTGGACATTCGCGATTTGCTGTTCAAACAGGTCAAAGAAGATATGCTTTTTGCTTTTTAACATGAGATCGGTAGTCACTCCTTTGATTAGATAACGCCTCAACGATTATATCGAACATTAATGTTAAGGTAAATTTAAAAACAAGGACGAATATGTATTTTTTTCTTTAAGAAATTATTAAGTTTTTGTAAAGGTGGATGACAAATAAAAAAACACTCGTCCCAAGGAGTTACGAGTGATAGTGTTGCCAAGATGGCGCCACTTTATTTGGTGGCCACCAGCATGCAGTCCTTCTGTTTTTTTGCTTCATACATCAACGTATCGGCTTTTCGTGCCAGTTGGGTCGCTGTTTCGGCGTGCAGGGGAAAAGACGCTACGCCCATGCTTACCGTAATGCCGTTAAACTGCTTCCTCACGCTGGCCTGGATGCGCTCGCCCACCTGCGCCCCCTGCTCGGTCTCGGTATGCGGCAGCAAGACGACGAATTCCTCGCCGCCCCATCGGCCCACCTGGTCCTGGATGCGGACATTTTGCTGCAGCATTCTGGCAAAGTTGCTGAGCAGCCTGTCCCCTTCCAGATGACCGTATGTGTCGTTAAACAACTTAAAGTTGTCCAGATCAATAAACAGCAACGTGACAGGATACTGATGACGGCGCCCCCGTTCGACCTCTTCCTCCAAACGCTGAAAAAAGCGGCGATTGACCAGGACTCCTGTGAGTGAGTCCAAATAGGCCAATCTTTGCAGGTTGTCCACGTATTTTCCGATCTGATAGCCTGCCACTGCCTGAAGCACGGCGACAGTTATAATGAAAGCAGCCGTTCCTTCACTTTCCGGCAATCCATACGCTGACATCCATACCACACAAATCAGACAGGACGCCGCCAAACCGATCCAGCGTGAAATCACAACATCCCCTCCGGTATTACTGCAACTGCTTCCATTTTCGGTCCAAAGACTCATAAATATAAAAAATATATAGGTCTATGTGCATATGTGTAGGAATATTTTACCTGTCCGCGAGTGGAACTTCAAGCGGAAATATTCGTGAAAATTAATTTCGCTGGACATCCTTTCCCTTAAAAGATTCGGAAGATTCCAAAGCGAAACAATCCTCTTTCTTTTCCTTTCCTGCTCCCGTATACTAATCTTTACTAAAAAAACATTTTGATCAGAAGAGAGGAATTTATCAAATGCTTTGGCTGCACACGATCATCTCTCGCTACGACACGACGATCTGGATCCGTGTCATCGGTACCATCCTGACGACTTTTGCCGGCTTTATGCTGCGCCCGTTTCTCGCGTTTTACCTGTATGACCGCATGGATGGCAACCTGTTGATTGCAGCCATGATTACCAGTCTTCAGCCTCTCACCAGCATCATCTCCAGCCTCTACGCCGGAGGACTTGCCGACCGTTACGGTCGGAAGCCCCTGATGGTAGCCGCTCTCCTCATCGAATCCATCTCCATGGCCGGATACATCTGGGCGGAATCCCTGCTGGCCTTTGCCTCTCTGACGATTCTGAACGGAATTGGCGCCTCGCTGTTCTGGCCCGCAGCCAGCGCGCAAGTGACGGACGTCGTGCCGGAAGAAAAGCGAAGCGAGGTCTTCGCCCTGCTGCATACCGCTTTAAATCTGGGGGCGGCTGCAGGTCCGCTCATCGGCGTTACCCTGTATAAGATTAATCCGGCGATCGCGTTCGGGATCTGCTCCGCCGCTCTCTTTATCTACTGCCTGCTGATCTTGTGGAAGGTACCCGAGACGCTTCCCATAGAAAAGCGGCAAAATGGGAGACCGACCGAGGACGGCAAAACAAGGACGGCCGAGCCGAAGCTGCGCATACGCGAGCATCAGACGCTTCTGTGGATGACGCTGGCGGCTATCCCGGTGTCGCTTTTGTACTCGCAGGTGGAAATCATTTTGCCGCAGCATTTGCGCACCCGATTTGACGACTTTTTAACCGTCTTTGCCACGCTGCTGACGATCAACGGGATTCTGGTCGTCTGCTGTCAGATCGCCATCGCCAAATTCGCGGAGCGCTTTTCTCCCGGCCGCGTCATACTGCTGGCCTACCTGCTTCTCGGCTGTGTCGGTTTTGGCTACGGCTGGGCGCCGGCATTCTGGCTCCTGGTGGTATCGGAAGCCATCTTCACCATTGGCGAAATGCTGTACGGCCCCCAAATTCAAAAAGCGATCTCGGTAATGGCTCCAGAAGAGTTTCGCGGTCGCTACTTCTCCGTTTTTGGCGCCAACTGGGGAGTCACCGGAACGCTTGGCCCCTCTACGGGTGCGGTCGCCTTTCGCAACATTGGCGGTGCCTACTGGTTTTCCATCATCGGCGTCCTGCTGATCATCGCCGGCCTCTTCCAGTACCGCCTGGTAAACAAGGCTACCAGGCAGGCGCAAGCCGCTTCTGCCGAGCCGGAACCTATTTCGCCTGCTGTCTCCTGAGTTACAGCATCGATCGCGGCACGGCATGAATCACCGCTCGCTTCTTCGGGAAAAATGGAACTGATTCCCAAGAGCAGGAGGTGAGCGTGATGCCGCGCATTGTATCCGTAGCGACAGCCGTACCCGCTCATGAACTGGCGCAAGAAGCCTCCATGGCGATGGCCCGCCATTTTTTTCAGGATGCCTTTCCTGACATCAACCGTCTGTTGACCGTTTTTTCTCACAGCCAGATCCGCAAGCGTCATTTTTGCATGCCCGCGGACTGGTTTTTCGAGGAACATGGGTTTGCCGAGAAAAACCGCCTGTATGTCGAGCATGCTGAAGCCTTGGGGGCGGAGGCGGCTGTTCGCTGTCTCGAACGCGGCGGATCCTCCCCCTCCGATATCGATTGTCTGCTGTTTGTCTCCAGTACCGGACTCTCCACCCCCAGCATCGATGCCCGCCTCCTCAACCGTCTCGGGATGCGTCCGGATATCGCCCGCATCCCGCTGTGGGGACTCGGCTGCGCGGGCGGCGCGATGGGGCTGGCCCGGGCGAGCGAGTACGTCCGGGCCTATCCCGAGAAGCGGGCCCTGCTGGTCTGCGTGGAATTATGCGGCTTGACCTTCATCCGCAATGACCGATCCAAAAGCAATCTGATCGCCACCTGTCTATTCGGTGACGGAGCTGCCGCCGCGCTCATCGAAGGCGATGCCGTCCCCCGGGGGCATCGCGCTCAGACACACCTGTCGATTGCGCGATCGGAATCGAGAACCTGGCCGGACACGCTGGATGTGATGGGCTGGGAATTGACAGATGACGGTCTGAAGGTCATCTTTTCCCGGGACATCCCCCAGCTCATCAGCGCTTCCCTGCGCGAAAACATCGACCGCTTTCTCGCCAAGGCCGATGCTCCCCTGTCGGAGGTGAGCCGGTTTCTCTTCCATCCCGGCGGGGCCAAGGTGCTCGCCGCCTATCAAAAGGCGCTGGAGCTGTCCGAAGGAGCGACCCGCTTCTCTGCGGATATCCTCCGTGAATACGGCAACATGTCTTCTCCCACCGTCTTGTTCGTCTTGGAAAAAAGTCTGGAGCATCCCTGGAGGGCCGGGGAAAAGGGGCTGCTGGCTGCGCTCGGCCCCGGTTTCAGCTCCGAATTGCTCTTGCTGGAAGCGAGGTGAGCTGCCCATGTCCTTCTTTTTCACTGTCTGCGCGGCTGTCGCCACCCAGCGCGTCTCGGAGCTGTGGCTGGCGAACCGGAATGGCCGCTATATACGCTCCCGGGGGGGCTATGAGGTCGGAGCCGGTCATTACAAATACATCGTGCTGCTCCACGTCTGCTTTTTTCTCTCTCTGCTTCTCGAGGGGATGCGGACAGGCGGTGAACCCGCCCCCTGGTGGATGGCGACCTTCTCGCTTTTTCTGCTGGCTCAGCTGTTTCGCTATTGGTGCATCCTCTCGCTCGGCAGGCGCTGGAATACGCGCATCTATGTATTGCCTGACGCCCCTTTGGTGAGACGAGGGCCCTACCGCTTCGTCCGCCACCCTAACTACTGGATTGTGACCACGGAGCTGCTCGTTTTGCCGCTCACCTTTTCTGCCTATTTCACCGCCGCGTTTTTTACCCTGTGCAATTTGTGGCTGCTGCTTCGGGTGCGTATTCCCGCCGAAGAACGGGCCTTGCGCGATCAGCCATAACGCAAAAGAACCTGCCGCGCGATCTGGAGGGAGCCAGATTTTGCGGGCAGGTTCTTTTTTTAGGTTTAACGGGGTGCCTAGAGGGGGTATATAGTACCTATTCATAACCACTTCTCTTACTATCGAGGTGAATGACTTTTGAAATCCGCAAACACAGATGGACCTCTTCAAGTCAAACAGCTGATTATCCGAGATTTTCACGACATGATCGAACAATTGCCCGACAATGATCAGCCGGCGACGATTCAGAAGCTGGTTCGTTTTCTGCAGGGACTGCTTCGGATCAAACAGGTCGTGCCTCCTGTCGTCGAGATCGTCACCTTGATCAAACAGGCCAAGCCCACCCTGTACCACGCTGCTCGCCAAAGCGTCACCACGACCAGCAATCTTCATCTCATCTTTCAAATCGATATGGACCCCGTCCTGGCGCAAGAGCGGATGAATGAATTCCTAAAGTGAAAGAGATCGATCGGGTTCAGGAGCCGAGGTTTTCTGGATTGAGGCACGTAAGCTCCGGCAGGACAAAACGGCCGTCTTTGCGGATCAGCACATCGTCAAACCAGATTTCCCCTCCGCCCCATTCAGGGCGCTGGATGGAGACCATGTCCCAGTGTACGGACGATTGGTTTCCGTTGTAGGCTTCCTTGTAACACTGGCCCGGAGTGAAGTGAAAGCTGCCGTCAATTTTTTCGTCAAACAGGATATCCTTCATCGGATTCTGGATGTATGGGTTGACCCCGATCGCGAATTCGCCGATGTACCGTGCGCCTTCGTCGGTGTCCAAGATCGCGTTCAGCCGTTCCGTATCGTTGGCTGTCGCTTTGACGATGCGTCCCTGCTCGAAATGCAGGCATACCTGTTCGAATGTAAAGCCGTTGTACGGAGTGGGAGCGTTGTGGGTGATAACCCCTTGAACCGAATCTCTGACCGGTGCGGTGTACACCTCCCCATCGGGGATGTTGCGCAGGCCGGCGCATTTGACTGCCGGGATATCCTTGATGGAGAAGCTGAGGTCTGTGCCAGGTCCGACGATCCGCACGCGGTCGGTTCGATTCATCAGCTCGACCAGACTGTCCATGGCCTCGTTCATTTTGCTGTAATCGAGATTGCACACCCGGAAATAGAACTGCTCAAACGCGTCTGTGCTCATATTGGCCAACTGGGCCATCGACGGATTCGGATAGCGGAGCACGACCCACTTCGTTTCCGGGACCCGCACATTGAGGACCGGCCTTTCGTACAAGCGGGAAAACATGCTCATGCGGTCCGCGGGCACATCTGCCAGCTCATTGATGTTGTCGGCTGCGCGAATGCCGATATAGGCATCCATCTTTCGCATCAGAGCGGTCTCACTCTCGGCCATCAGCATGAGCTGCTCCTCTGTGCACTGCATGGCCAGCTCTCTTTTGATGCGGGGATCGATCAGTTGGACAAAGGGATTCCCCTTGGCTCGATAGATCTCCCGCACAAGGGCCTCTACCAGTTCAGGCGTATGGCCAATCGCATGAATAAGAACATTCTCGCCAGGCTGCACCCGGACCGAGTAGGTAACGAGATTGCGCGCCAGTTCCTCTAAGCGTGGATCTTTCATATGATTTCCACCTCTTTTTTAATTTTCTGACTCCACATTCTATTTTTCCCGATCAATCTTACTAAGTCAATAAAAATAATTTTATTAGAAAGCGTAAGACCGCCATCCCAAACAAAAGACAGCTGCTTCCGCGTGGAGGCAGCTGTCTTCTTTCGCTTTCATTTACTTGTCACTGTCAGAGGATGGTACGGACCATACCCAGGCAGATTGTTTTCCCATGTCCGTACCTTTGGATGTGATCACGATGGACTGCTTCTCTGCCGGAGCGGCAATCCACCCCTTGTGGGCAATCGCAGGATCAGCAGAAGCGGAGTTTAAAATGATGGTCTCCTCTTCTTTTGGCATTTGAATCCAGCCTGCGCTCCCTGCAGCAGCTTGCTGTGCGGGCGTCAGCGTGATCGTTTGCTCTTCCAGCGGCATCGCAATCCAGCCGCTCGGCGTCGCGTTCGCAGCGCTTTTTCCGCTGATGACGATACTTTGGCTTTCGAGAGCGGGATTCACCCAACCTCTGGGCGCTGCCGGCTCATTGGATTTATTGCTGATGATCACGCTTTGTTCTTCTTGCGGCATGGCGATCCAGCCGTGCTGCGCTGGTTGTGCGGATTCATTGGCAAAAGCAGCGTTGGTAAACAGCGTCGCGCCCAAAACCATGGTTCCGAGCATCAGAGTCGTCATCTTTTTCATCTTCCTACACTCCTCGTCTGTTTGCGCTGTCCGGGATCTATCTTCTCGCCGCTATGTATCTGCAGCCGTTGTCCATTTTGAGGGCAGCCGGCTACTCCTGAAGGCCCTGCTTCATTTTTCGCAAGTACGTCGTGAATTGCACGACTTCCTCGTCGGTTAAACTCTTCAGCAGCCTCGTCATCAGGTCTCTTCGCTTGCACAGCAGACGTTCGATCAAAGGAATGGCTTTGTCTGATACAGTGACCCAAACCACCCGGCGGTCTTGCTCATCGCGGACGCGATTGACATACCCGGCCTTCACCAGTCGGTTCAGGGCGATCGTCGTCGCGCTGTTTGATTGTCTGAGCATCGTGGCCAGATCGGAAACAGTGCTTTTCTCTTTGTCGTAGAGAACACGCAGCAGAATAAACTGTTTCGGACTGATCATCTCGTCTTCTTCCAGCAGCCAGTGGCTAATGAAATAGCGGGCCATGTCGACAAAAGCCTGATCCAATTCCTCGATCTGAACTGCGCGAGAGATATCGCTCACATCATCACCCTTTTTCAGAAAGTAAATACTTTTATACGAAAAATATATCGGTTATGAAGGCGCCATTCAAGGTTCCTTCTCGTATTTACAATCTTTGACAGGACATTTTTCTGAGAAGGGGGACGGAAATGGGATCCGGACAATGCATTTATTATTTAATATTTTTACTGTAAAACTATTTTGCAATGTCATCTTACCTCATCATGGTAAACATGGCAATAGTCCTATCCGTGACGAATATGTGAACGCCCGCGCGTCCCGTTTCCCACAGTTTTCCATGATTCTGCCTTCTTCTCCTCTCCGAAAGCATGTATAATAAAAGGCATCCGTCTATTTGCCATGAGATAGCGGACCGGCTGCACAGCCGCCTGCTTGCCTGACGGAGAAACTCAAACATGGGAGATTGCATATGGAACAAATTCAACGCGCTAGCAAATGGAAGACAGAATTGCTCGACTGGATCAAATCATTTGTTCTGATTGGCGGTCTTACTGCTTTTGTCTACGTATTCGTCATGGCCCCCTACGTCGTGCAAGGACGTTCGATGGAGACGACGCTGCACGACCGGGAGCGTGTCATTGTCAATAAGGCGATTTTTTATCTCAAAGATCCTCAAGTGGGCGATATTGTCATCATCCATCCCGATGCCACGGGAGAAAACTGGATCAAGCGCGTGGTCGCAAAAGCCGGCGACACCGTCGAAGCAAAAGACGATCAGCTGTACGTAAACGGAAAGCCGGTCGACGAGCCTTATCTCACGGCGAACAAGCTGAAAGCCGCCGCGTCGGGCGTCACCCTGACGGAAGACTTCGGGCCGGTCACGGTGCCTGAGGGCCATATCTACGTCATGGGCGACAATCGCAACAACAGCATGGACAGCCGGGCGATCGGGCCTGTCCGTCTCGACCATGTCGTCGGACGTGCCGAGCTGGTCTATTGGCCGCTGGGTAGCATCCGCTTGCCGAAATAACACAATCTTCCTGTTATGGAAACCTCTTCTTTCGCTCATCCTATGGTTGTAAGCCAATTACCATTTTCCAGGAGGATGAAACGATGCTTAATATGCAGAGCGCCAGACAGGAAATTGCCCAGTGCAGACAGATCGTTCAGCAGCTGATCCAGCAAACCACGCAAGCGAGCAGCGCTTACCGCCAAATGCTTCAACAAGAACAGCAAAACGCCGCTACGCTGCAGCAGCTGGCGGCTCGTGAACAGCAGGCCGTCCAAATGATCCAGCAGGCTCTTCAGGGGCATGATGCCTCGATTCGCCAAATGCAGCAGGTCATCTCCATGTGCGATGCCATGGAGCGCGAACTGCTTCAGACCGGCTTTCAGCAGCCCGTCGTTCCACAGTCTACCCTGCCTGCATATACAGCGCGCCAGTAGGCTCGGTTCCCATTCTTAGTTTTAGCGACAAGACGCGGGAGATCCCGCGTCTTTTTTGTTCTGAGCGAGAAAACATCCGCCGGAAGCGATGCTCTTCCGACGGATGTTTTGTCCGAATCGTTATGTTGCGATTGATTTTTACGGTTTGCTCTGGACAGCGACGGCATCCTGGAAATACTCCTCCAGGGAAATTCCCTTTTCCATGATCTCCTTCGCCATGCTTTGTCCGACGTACCGGAGATGCCAAGGTTCGTAGGCATAGCCGGTGATCTCTTCCTTGCCCTTGGGGTAGCGAATGATAAAGCCATGCTCCGCACAGTGGGCCGCCAGCCATTTGCCTTCCGGCGTATCTGCGAACGGCTCCTCCAATCGGGTCCGGGAATCGGCGCCGGATACATCCATGGCCAGACCCGTCTGATGCTCACTTTTGCCCGGGTTGGCACTGTAGCGGGAAGCGTGCTCGGCTCCCTGTGTTTTGACGTAGCCTTCAAACAGCGCCTTCTGTGTCCGGTAGGAGCGATAGCCCGATACTCCGTATAATTGAATACCATCTTTCTGCGCGGCGGCAAAAAGCGATTCCAGCGCTCTGGCGGCAGGCTCGCGAAGCAGTTTCTTTTCCGCCTTTCCAGCGAAGGGGAAGGGGACATTCGGCTCGACCAAACCGGCAGGGACGTAATCTGCAGGCAAGGAGCGCTGCTTGTTGACGACCACGGCCAGATCGGCCGGATTGGTGACGGTCGGGATATTGTTAACGAGTGCAATCGTCTCCTCGAGCGAACTCTTTACCGTCAGCTGCGCCGTCTTGCTCTGCCCTTGGTAATCGACGGTTATCTCCGCCTTGGAGCCGGTAGCGGCCTGCGCAGAGACCGTCATTTTGCCATCGGGAGTGATGGTGACCACATCTGGAGCAGAAGTCGTGTAGGTAATCCCGTAAGCATGCGGCAGGGCTTGTTCGCTGCCGGGGGCGAGGACCACCGATTCCGGGATCGCGCTCCAATCGATGGACGGGGCCTGCGGTGTTTCGGATTGCCCGTTTGAGCCGGGTGCTGCCGGTGTCGCTCCCTGCGCCGGTTCATTGGGCTGCGATTGTCCGCCGGAGCCGGAGATCCACGCACCGATATCACCTGCTTGACACCCTCCCAAAAGCGCGCCAGCGAGGACAGCTGCGACGACGAGAGCGGCGTGATTTTGCTTTTTCATTAGATGTGTGCCTCCTGGTTTCCGACAAAAATATCCTGTCTTTCGTCCTTTTACCTTACCATGTAAGAGGACGTATGAAAAGGAGCGAACGTTACGGGAATGATGGGTTCGGACGAAGATAAAAAAGGGAACCGAACCGGCTCCCTAGTCGCTTTGTCCCCATCAATCGATCGGACTGTCTTCTCTTTTTTTCCAACAGCTTTTACGGTTTTTGCAAGGAGACCACTGCTTCCTTAGCGTCCCATTCCACGGTATATCCCAAGCCCTCTCCCGCTTTTTTGACCGACAGGTAGGAGCGTCCGTTCAGACTGATTCGCTCGCTTTGGAAAGCGTCTGGATCTCCGCCTAACCCAAGCAGCAGTTTTTCCGCCTGGACATACGGCTCTCCATTCCAGAGCACGAGCTGTTCCGCCGTATACGGATAGACATGCCCGTTCACCTTGACGGCAAATGCCGCTTTTTCCTCCTTCGCCGGTGCCGGCGGCTCTGCCGATGTGAAGGCCACAGCGTCTACGCCGAGGACGGTCCCCTCCCGCGTATTGTCCGCGCCGCCGTACATCCGCCCGGTTTCGAAGTCGTAGATGACTGCCTGCACATTTCCGATATTTTCGGGCGCTGGCCGGAATCCGTGGCCCATCGCCATCAGCTGGAGGACCACATCCTGATCGATGCCCGCCTCCCATGTGACGGACGGATAGCTGCTGGAGAAGATGCGCGGCGAGAGGATCGCCTCGCGGATCGGCATGTCATGCTCCAGCACGTTTAGGATCGTCTGGGAGACGGATGCGATAATCGTCGATCCGCCCGGTGAACCTACGGCCATAAAAGGCTTTCCATCCTTCAGCACGATCGTCGGGGTCATGCTGGAGCGAGGCCGCTTCCCTGGCTCCGCTTCATTCACACCGCCAGGCACGGCGTCAAAGTCAGTCAATTCATTATTCAGCATGAAGCCGTATCCCGGCACCATGATGCCGCTGCCGAATACATCCTCGATCGTCGTCGTGTACGAAACCAGGTTGCCCCATTTGTCCATGACGGAAAAATGCGTGGTTTGCTTCACTGGCGTTACGTCGACCTGTGACAGCGCCTTGACCGCCTTTTTCCCTTCGTACGGCCAGGGATCGCCCGCCTTGACCTCGCGATTGACCCGGTCGGGCTGGATCAGCTGGCGCCGTTCTTTGATGTACTCCTCATGCAACAGTCCTGTTTTCGGCACGGGATAAAAATCTTCGTCGGCCATGTAGGCCGCCCTGTCCGCGTAGGCGAGGTGGTTAGCCTCGATCAGGCGGTGCAGATAGGCGGCAGAGAGCGGACCGTCCTTTTTATTGTCAAAGCCCTCCATCAGCTTAAGAATCTGGATCAGCGTCAAGCCGCCGGAGCTGGGAGGGGACATCGAGACGATCTCATAGCCGCGGAATGTTCCTTTTACCGGCTCCCGCTCGACTACCTTGTATTTCTTCAGATCCTCCATCGTCATGGCGCCGCCCGTGCGGTTTACTTCCTTCACCAGCGCCTCGCCAATTTCTCCCTTGTACAGGACATCTGTCCCTTTTTCCTTGATCAGTTTGAACGTCTTGGCCAAATCGGGCTGAATCAACAACTCTCCCTCAGCCAGCGGTTTGCCGCCGGGAACGAACACTTCGCCCGCCGTCTTGTGTTTCAGCAGTTTGTCCTGGGAATCGGCGATGTGCCTCGCATTGATCCAGTTAACCGGCACTCCCTGTTCCGCCAGCCCAATCGCCGGATCGATCACCTGGGAGAGCTTCATCGTCCCGTATTTTTTCAAGGCTGTATCCAGGCCGAGCAGCGTGCCGGGCACGCCTACCGCCTTGCCGTTGGTATGGCGCTCATCAAAAGGGATCGGCTTCCCTTCGGCATCCAAAAACATGCGGGGATCCGCCGATTGCGGCGCCATTTCCCTGCTGTCGATCACCGTGATTTTTTTCTGTTTCTGCAGGTAGATCATCATAAAACCGCCGCCGCCAATACCCGACATCTGCGGCTCGACCACGTTCAGCGCCAGCTGGATGCCTGCTGCGGCATCGATGGCATTTCCTCCCTGCTGCAAAATGTCTTTGCCCACTTGTGCGGCCGCCGGGTGTGAGACCGCGACGATCCCTTTGGTCGCCCCTGTCTCGCCACTCGGTATGCCCGGTACCTGCGCATGCACTGGAGAGGCCAGAAGCAGTAGAGCCGCTGTTGCGGAAACCAGCGCTTTTGCCTTTGCCTTCAAGCTTTCTCTCACCTTCACCCTCCTCACCCTTTCGCTGCCAATTATGTAACCCTCATCCTCTATTATAATTTTGAATATTCCGACCAGTCAACGTGGAGAAAGTCTTGTCTTCATCAAACATCCCCGCCCCGCATCACGGAAAGAGTCTTCTTTCCCATCAGCGGGGCGGGGATGGCTTCGTTTCTCTCCATTACGGCATAATGACCAGATTGCTCGATACTCGTCGCTCTTTGCCGTCGGAGGGACGGTTCAGCAGCTTGCCTTTGTAGTAGAAGGCACTGGAGCCGCCGCCGTCCAGATTGTAGGCATCGACGACGTGAAACTCCTGCAGCTTGCGCTGGGCTTCCTCCAGCGTGACGCCGTTGCTCCAGCCTTTGCGGCGGCCGTCAATCACGATCAACAACAGATCGCCATTGTCGAAGTGACCGATCAGCGTGCGCGGCTGACGGGCATTGGCCCACTCTTTGGGGATCGGCATCCGCTTTCCGTTTTGCAAGAGGGTCGGCAGAAAGCTGGCCCCCTGGAGGATGCCTTTTTGCGTAATTTCCTCCTGGGAGTTGATTTTGCCTCCGACCAATCTCCCATTTTTGTTAAACCCGACAAAGCTCAAATTGGAATTCGTTGAAAACGTTCGAATCTTGCCGTCAACCACCGTAGTCCCGATCGGAACGAGGTTTCCCTGCTTGTCCCGCATGAAACCGCCTGCGTTGATCGCCAGCACCGCTCCTGTCCGCTTGGCGGCCTGGCTGGTCGTCTCGCCGCGGCTCTTGACGGAGTCATTGGCGAGCACCATGCGGAGCGCGTTCGGATTGCTCAGCCGCACCTTGGCCATGTAGCCGCGGTAGCCCGCTTCCTCCAGCGAGTACACCTTGATCGTCGCATTCTTTCCAAATGTCTGCCCAATCGGATTGCCCAGCATATTGGAGAGGATCGTATCCAGGACATCCGCCGATTTTTGCGTTTGCGATTTGCTGGCTGCCAGCAAGTTCTGAATCGACTGATTCTGCTTCTCGAATTCTTCCTTTTCCTTTGATGCTTGATCGCGTATCTCCGCCAACAACGCTTCCGTCTGGCGAAGCTGATTCTTCGTTTCGTCCAACTGCTCCGTCAAGAGAGTCACCTGTTGGTGAGACTCCTCTGCCGCGAGAGCCAAGCCGTGATAAGGCAGCTGGTCCACCGGATTGGCCTGGGAGAACGCCAGTAAAAAGCCTACAGCCGGTGCGAGCAGAAGAGCAAAAAAGCGGTTGATCTTACCAAGCACGAGCGGCATCCTCCAGTTTTTTCAGCGATGCTTTCAGATCGGCCAGCTGCTTGTTCAGTTGGTCTATCCGATCCTGCAGCGCCTGTTTCGTCTGATTCGTGCCTCCCAGCGTCTCTCCGGTGAGCTGCAGTTCTTCCTCGATGGCGGCCAGTCCGTCCTGCACCGTCTTCATCTCATCGTGAACCAGCGTGAGCTGCTCCTCCATGGTCTTCATCTGCTGCAGATTTTGCGACTGGACCTCTTCGATCCGCTGCTGGACCAGGAGCTGCTGCTTGTCCAATGTGTGGACGGCAAAAGCGTACCCGGCGTATGCCAGTCCTCCCCATAAAGCAACCGTCAAGACGATGGGCAAGACCGAGCGCTTCTCCTCCGACTGAGGCTGAATCGCGTGGAACAAACTTTTAAAAAGTCCTTTGCGCTTTCTTCTCGTCTGTTTGCCTTGCTCGGGCATGCGCAGCGTCGTGGATGGTGATGATGAAGCGGACATGATCTTGTCGTTCATCAGATCGCCCTCCTTTCCTATGACAAAGGATGAGGTATTATTATAACATAAAACAAAATTCGACACCTACCTGGGGGAAAAGATCAGGACGATGGTCCTGATCTCGCGAACTCCCTCTTACCTGCCGATCTTCCACTCTTCGCTGAGCTGCTGATGCAGCTTCAACAGAAAGCCGATCGGACGTGCCTCCGCCGCTTCCGGCAGCACCCATTGGAGACGGGTGCGGAAGCGCCGGACGATCTGCAGCGCCAGCTCGATCCTCTTGGCTTCCGAGAGGGACGGCAAACGTTGGACAAAGGTGGACAGGAGATTCCAGTCTTCCCGGGTGATCGCCTGTTTTTGCCGTTCATCGAGAATTAGCTCTGGCACTCCCTCCTGCCATTTTTCCATCTGTCTGGCCCATTTTCCGCGAGCTCGCGAGCGGGCGGCAGACGCATGCTCCACGACGACGATGGTGCCGGCTACGAGATCTCCGATTCGTTTGTCCCGCGGGTGGAAAAAGCAGACGAGGCTCCCCAGCAGATAGCCGGACGGCAAAGAATCGATGATCCGAAAGAGATTGCGAATTACAGCGGCCAGAAAGGTGAGGGACTGTCCGTTCTCCTGGATGACGCGAATCTTCATCCAGCGCTTCCCCGGCGTCTGGCCGGCGCGGAAGTACTCCCAAAAAAAGAAATAGCCGAAGTTCAGGAGAAACAGCAAAATCATCATGATGGCAATGGAGTAACTTTCCATCTCATCCAAAAATAATGAATCATTCCCGAAAACAACTATGCCAAACAGGATAAATACAGTAAGATTAACCAAGAGAAGCAGCCCGGTATCAATCAACTGGGCTGCCGCCCTGCTCCCCAATCCCGCTGTCTGGAAACGGAGCTGAACGTGCTCGGGCGTCACGATCGCAACCTCCCGTCCCGCCCGGCTGGACATATTTTGTTCACTCATGCTGATAGCTTCACCCTTCCTTTACGATAGAGACTCGCTTCTGAATCAGCGAAAGGAGGCCTTCCGTGAATCTGACTTCATTTTGGCAGTCGCATAAAGCCACCTGGGCCGAGCTCGACCGGCTGCTGGAACTTTTTCAAAAGCGTCCCCGGACGATCGGAGCGGAGGAAATCGACCGCCTGACCCTGCTCTATAAAAAGGCATCTGCTCATCTGGCCTACATCCGCACCTACTATCCCGATGACGAGGTCACTCATTATCTCAATCAACTAGTCGCGCGGGCCCATAATACCGCGTACCGGCAGCAGTCCAGCAGCGTCGGCCAGCTGTCCCGTTTTTTCTGGGACCACCTGTATTCCCTGGTGCACCAGCGCATCCTGTTTATCGGCCTGGCCGGACTTCTCCTCGTGATCGGGGGAATATCCGGATTTGCCGCTGTGTTGATCGATCCGTTGAATCTGTACTACGTCTTGCCAGACGGCATGGCTGCCCAGATCGATCCCAGCCGGCTGGGAGAGGGACATGACTCGATCAACAGCCCCATCGTCTCCACGGCGATCATGCTGAATAACATCAGGGTCGCCTTTCTCGCCTTTATCACCGGGGTCACTCTTGGCATCATGCCGGTTTATCTGCTGTTTTTCAACGGCCTGATCGTCGGCGCATTGGCTGCCGCCTTCTACCAGGCAGACAGCAGCTACGCCTTCTGGGCCTACATCCTGCCGCATGGCGTCATCGAGCTGACGGCCATCTTTATCGCCGGAGGAGCGGGACTGCACATGGGCTACCGCCTCCTCGTACCCGGTATGTACCACCGCAAGCATCAGTTCCTGGTGGCGGCCAAAGAATCCGCGCAGCTCCTGCTCGGCACCATGCCGCTCTTTGTCATCGCGGGCATCATCGAGGGGTACATCACCCCTTCGTCCCTGACGCTGGAGGCCAAATACGGTGTCGCCGCCCTGACGCTGGCAGCCCTCGCCGGCTGGTATCTCTACGGTCTGCGCCGCCATCGCCGGCAGCAGTCCCTCGGCCGCGGTCAAAGCGCCTCTCTCGACTTGATCTCCAAATAGGAATTGACCACCGTAAGTGTCAACTGATCGGCCGGAATATCCAACACCTGGATGCCCGCGCCGGTCATTTTTTGTTGAAACGCTTTGCGGTCCAGCTGGAAGCGCTGCGCCAGTGCCTTGACATAAGCGATCCGGCTGTTGCTCGCAGCCGTGCGGCTCCAGTCGTGCAGGAGCGGATCCGCCAGCGAGAGCAGCAGCAGCAGATGGCTGCGCCTCAGCCGCCACAAATAGGCGCCCAGTTGGTCCTCCAGCAAGTAGTTCTCCATGTCGGAGAAGAGGACCATCAGACTTCTCCGCTTCTGCTGCCTGTGCAGGTATTCGAGCGCCAGAAGCGGGTTGGACTCGACAAAATCGCTTTGCAAATCGTACACAGCCTCGATCAGTGTATGGAGATGGCCCAGTCCGCGGCCGGGCGGCACATAGGTTTTGATCTCGTGGGAGTAGGCGAGCAGCGCCACCTGATCGCCCTGCCTCAGCGCTACCGCCGCCAATGTCAGGGCCGCTTCCATCGAGAGATCCAGCTTGGTCCTCCCGTCCAGCTCGACCCCCATCATCCGGCCGCAATCGAGCAGGATGGTCAAAACCTTGCCTTGTTCGGGACGATACTCGTTGGTCATCAGACGCCGTCCCCGGGCAGAGGCTGACCAGTTGATATAGCGGGGGTCGTCGTCTGGCACGTATTCGCGGATCGCGTGAAATTCCGTGCCGCTTCTCGTTTTCAGCTGAATTTTTTTCCCGTCGACGATCAGGCTCTCCTGCAGGGATTGGAGATAGCCGCGGACTGTCGAGAGGTCCGGATATACCTTGATGTGCTGCTCGTACGCCAGCTTCGCCTGCTTTTCCCACAGACCCAGCCTTCCTTGACAGCGCAGATAGAGGTGGGAAAACGTGTACAATCCCCGCTCGCTTCCCTTCGTCACATAGGTGACGATCTCCCGCTTCGCCGACAGCACGCCGGCCACATCAGGCGGACGCTCAAAAGAAAAAGGCAGGTCATCCCGCAAGCGATAGGGAACCGGTTGGCCGCTGTGATTTTCCAGCACGAGCGAGACGGTGAGCTCTCGCCCGATATCCGTCTGCTCCGGCAGGATGCGGGCGACATTCACCTGCCCTCGGCGCGGCATCGAACGCCAGTCCAGGATGCTCGCCAGCAGCAAAAAAGCATTGTACAGCCAAAACAGCGCGTATCCCAAACCCGCCAGCGCCCCCAAAGCAGCGGCCACGGAGCCGCCTGCGAGCAGGAGAATCAATTTGCGGGTAGGCAGGATGCCATTGTCCAGCAGCCGATTAACGAGGGACCGGAATGGCTGCGAGCGTTTCATCGATGATGTGGTCACTATTGCCCCCCTCCAATTCCACTTGTGGCGCTACGATCAGTCGGTGGCGCAGCGCCGGGCGCGCGACGGCCTTCACATCATCAGGCGTGACATACATGCGGTTGTCCAGCAGCGCCCACGCTTTGCTGGCCATCAAGAGGCCGATCCCGGCCCGCGAGCTGGCGCCGAGCAAGAGACGCTTCGTCTCCCGCGTCTTGCGGATGATCGTCGTAATATAGGCGAGAATCTGCTCCTCCACCACGACCTCCGCCAACCGATTGCGCTGCGAGAGGATCTCCTCCAAGCTGCACACGACAGCGTCTTCCTGCTTGCTTTCCGAGAAAAACGGCACGTGCTGGCGCAAAATCTGCTGCTCCTGCTCCTCGGACGGATAGCCGACCTGCAGCTTAAATAAAAAGCGGTCCAGTTGAGCCTCCGGCAATACGTATGTCCCCTCGTATTCGACCGGATTTTGCGTCGCCATCACAAAGAAAGGGTCGGGCAGCGGATAGGTCACCCCGTGTATCGTCACCTGGCGCTCCTCCATCGCTTCCAACAGAGCCGCCTGCGTCTTGGGCGGGGTCCGGTTGATCTCGTCCGCCAAAAGCAGGTTGGAAAAAATCGGTCCTTTGAGCGTTTCAAAGGAGTTCTGCTGCATGTTGAAGACGACGTTGCCGATAATGTCGCTCGGCATCAAATCCGGCGTAAACTGAATCCGCCGGTACGTGCCGCCCACCAGCTCCGCCAGCGTGCGCACCATTTTTGTTTTGCCAATCCCCGGCACGCCCTCCAAAAGGACGTGGCCGCCTGCCAGCATGGCTGTAATCAGCAGCCGAATATTTTTCCGCTGTCCGTATACCTTCTTCTCCATCTGTTGCAATAATTGCTCCACTTTCCGCTTCACTCCTTTTCCAAACGCTTGGTCACTTCGTCCAACAGCCTGCTGTCCTGCACTAGCCGTTTGGGCGTGTAATCGCGATCCTTTTTCGCCGCCTCCAGTCTGCCGAGCGCTGTGCTCAGCATCACGGCCTCCTGCTCCGTCCAGTGATTCCGTGCGGTGCGGACGATCTCGTAATCCGTCGTTCCCAGATGCAGCCCCCAGCGTTCGAAGAGGAGCTGCCGCAGATGCGCCTCGCGGATGTGCAGCGCCTCCTTGGCCAGCCGCCGTTTTTCGTACCAGCTGGCAATCGCCAGCAGCGTCTCGTCTCCGCGACGGACGATCCACTCCCGGCGGGTATAGACCGGACCGAACCGCTTGCCCTGCCACCAGATCCAGAAGAGCAGCGCCAAAGCGAGCTGGGTCAGGGTGACCACCAGCCAATCCGGATAGATCGCCAGGATTCCGGGCCGCTCCTGATAACCGTGGTGGTACTCGTCTATCCAGACGACGCTCCAGTCCTGCACGAGGTACGGCCAGATCAATTCAAAGTGCTGGTGCTGCTGTATCCGGCTGTTCGTCAGCCAGTCGGGCACCAAAAACAGGCTGACACTCCCCGTTCCCACTTGGGCGCGCCCCGCGAGTATCCCTACCTGATCGGACAGCAACGGCTCGATCTCCTCAGAAGCCGCCAGCCGCCAGCTCGCATCGGCCTCACCCGTGCCGCCGCTCTCCAACAGCGCGCTGTCCACATGGCGGGGCTGTGCTTGGTACTCCGGGAGATAATCCGCCTCCAGATGAATGTCGCTCCAGTCATCGGGCTCGGTCTGAAAGACGAGCAGGTCATTCCCTTTTTCCACCCATGCCAACAGCTCTTCCTGCTCTGTTTCCTGCAAGCGGTAAGGCTCGATCAGAATCAGGGCCTGGTTCGTCCCCTCCGGTAGATAACCCGTCGGCTTTCTCCACTCTCTCAGAGCCGCCTGCTCGTGGCCGAGCAATTCCGCAAACGCCTTGGTGCCGTTCGGATTGGGGGAGAAGGAGACATACGCCGGATAGGCGGGATGTGCGGGCCGGAGCAGCAGCAAGCCCACTGCCAGAAACAGCAGGACTGTCCCTCCTGCCACAAGCCGGAATCTAATGGCGCTGTTCATGCAATCCCTCCCCGTCCAATCTCCTCTCCATCTCCGTGACGGCTTCCCAGAACACAGCGGGCTCCAGCTCTGCTCGTCCGTACCATGCCTGTTCGTAGAGCCGCGCATGTTTGCGGAAAAACGGTTCCCACTCTGGCTGGCGGTCGTATATTTCCTCGGCGTATTCCCAATTCGTCTTCCATGTTTCGATGCGGATCCACGAGCGCTCCTGCATGTAGCTGAGCAGGGCGAGGAAGGAGCAGCGCAAGCCCTCGCGCCATTCCCCCTGATTCCCTTTTTCCCTCGCCAGCCGGAGATAGTCTGCGTGGGTCCGGGTAACTTCTTCATAGGTCAACAGCTGTTCGTCGCTTCGGCTGGTCCGCACCATCCGCCGCACGCCTATGTACAAGAGGGCGGCAGCTCCAGCCGCCGCCGCCAAAACAATCACCCAGGACAGCACGCTTGCCGTCCCCGGGCTCACTTCGGCTTTTTGCAGCAAGTCGCCAAGCGCATCGAGGATTTTTTCCCATGCGATGTCGAGCCAGCTCTCCCCAGGTTCCTCAATTTCCCGAAACTCTTCCCGGGCCAGGATCTCCCGAAGCTTTTCCCTGTCATCTGCAAGCTGTCCCGGATCGATCATGGCCTCTCATCCGCTTCGCCGCCGACCGGTACCGGCTCTGATGCTCCCTGCTCTTGCAGCAAGGCTTCCACGTCCGTGCCATCATGACGCACTTTCAGGTCGAGGTAGGCCAGCGCGTAGACGATCATCATCCACGGGGTCAAGAGGCATGTGAACAGAATGAGCAGCAGCTGTCCGAAAATGGAAAAGCCAAATACGGCTACCAGCAGAGCCTGGATGCCTGCGGATAACATGGTGTAGATAACCGTCAGCACAAAGTACAAGGCAAGCAGCCGCCAAAAATTCCCCTTGGTCAGACGCCAGCTGCGGCCGATCCCGATTCCGTCCCGCTCGATGAGGACCACGGGGAGGTAAAACGCCCAGCGCAGCAGGAAAAAACCCGGCACGAGAAAAAACAGGGCGATAAACAGGATGCCCGCCAGTATAAACAGGACAATCGCCAAGATCGGATTGACGGTATCCAGATCCTCCAGGAAAACGCTCCCTACGCCTACGCCAAGCATGGCCAGGAGAAAAACGACCAGACCGATCAGCAGCACGACGCCGATTGCGATAAGCCCATAGACCGCCGTGCTGCCCACGATCGGCCAAAAGCGGGAATAGGATTGCTTGATCGCTCCTTTCAACGTGACCGGCTCGCCGTAGACAGCCCCTTGGGTAATCAGGACGGCGGCTCCCTGCATCTGCGGGTAGACCATCAGCAGACTGATGGGTGTAAACAGCAGGAGGTAAATCAATATTTTCCCGGTGCTATCCGTGAGGGCAGCTTCTTCTCCTAAAAATCGATTTTGAAAAAATTCCTCCAGACTGTTCGACTCATTTTCCGGTACAAACAGCGGCATGTTGCTCACATCGCTCAGCAGCACTTCCTGCAGCAATAAAAGGGGAGCAAACAGGATCAGCACCAACAGAAAAAAAACTTTGAAATGTTGGCGATAGACCGAAAAGCTCCGGTCCAACAGGCTCCCCACTCCCATGGGTTCAAGCCGCTTCCACTCCATTCTTGAAACCTCCAGCAATTCTGTATTTTTGGATTACCCGATTATTATACACGATTTTCCTCTTTTTTGAAAAAAACCGCTGATTCTGACAAAATTTGTCGGCGGCAGGACAAAAAAAAAGCCGGCTATTGAATCAATAGCCGGAGATGTAATACGTGAATGCTTTTATTATAGGAAAAACGCAGATTGATTTCCTTCGTAGGTTGTTGGCAATGCAGGTAAGTTTGCTCTCGATTGGCGATTCTATGAAAAAGCGGAAGAGGCAAACGGCAGAGGAATGATATTCCCTCCCTGATAGGCCGGGTCATGTCCACTCGGTGATGAGCGACATCCCTTCCTGCACCGGCTGATTCTCCTGCGGGTTGGCCGATCCCTCCTCCTTGCACCGTTTGTGCAGCGATGACAGCAGACTGGCCTTGCGGATCAGATCCCGCAGCGAGCAGGCAAAAAAATGCGGCTCTTCCCATCCGTTCACATACCCGACCGCCACTGACACCTCCACCTGGTCCACTACCAGAGGCTTCGTCATTGCTTGCAGGCAATGGTTGACCCGCTCTTCACCGGCCAACGAGATCATGATAAATTCATCTCCCGCGTACCGGCAGAGATAATCGCTTTTTTCATCCACCAGGGAAGCCAGCTTCTGCGACAGCAAGCGGATCACATCATCCCCAAAGGGGTGGCCGTACTTCTTGTTGATCTGTCCAAAGTCGTTAATATCGACGAAGATCAGGTGAAATGGGCGTTCTTGCCTCAGCAGCTCTTCTCCGACATAGCGGATATACGGAGCCCGGTACAAGCCCGTGTGCGCATCCATCGACTCGGACAGCTTTCTCATGATTTCTTCGCGCGTGACGAGGCCCTTCATCTCGCCATCCTCCATGACGAGAATCCGCTCGATTTCATGTGTCTGCAGCAAGGAATGGACATGCCAGATGTCGTCATCCGGTTTGACGGAGACCGGTGCCGGTGTCATTGCATCGGCCACAATTCGGTTGGGGTGGGATGACCGAATATCCCGCGAGGTCAGGATGCCTTGAACCTCGCCGTGATCGACGACGATCAGAGACCCGATTTTCCATTCATTCATCTTCTCCGAGGCGAAGGCAACGCTTCTCTCCGACGAGATCGTGTGAACGGAAGCCGTCATGATGTCGGCAACCTTCATAACAAGTCCACCTCCCGTTCAACCGATATGGCTACTTTCAACTCGGAGCGAAGCACCATGGTGTCGCTGATCATGTTTTCCGCTTCTTCGAGAATGATGTTGATCAGCTTATCCTTGTCCAGCATCTGCATCAGGGTATTGCGAATGAGTACGGCCTCGATCCGGGGATGATCAATTTTCAACAGAGTAAATTGATCCGGCGACAGCGCTTCTGCCATTCTTCTTACCGCCTCCGGACCGATTGGCGCTTTTCTGCCCACAATCAGGATATCCTGCATCGGCGGCACCTCAAATTCGGATATGCGGATGGAGAGCGCAGCTTTCCGTGAATATCTGTTGCGATCAAACATACTTTTACTCCTCCAATATTTGTCTGTTACATGTATCACTTTTGAGCCGTCCCGGCCTCCCCAGGTAGTATCCCTGCGCGATGGAGACGCCGAGGGCCGCAGCACGACTGTAGTCTTCTTCCTGCTCGATTCCCTCCAGAATCAGGTGGGCTTCGCCTTTATCGAGCGCGATCATAAAACCGCGTTTTCTGAGCAACGCGATCCTGCGGATAAACAGCGGATTCATCCAGATTTTTTGTTCGAGGATCGATTCATTGATTTCCAATACGATTCTTTTTACATAGGGTCGGTACCGACTCACGAGCCCGTCGATAAAACCAGGGAAATGTTCGTCAATAATGGTGGATGGATAAATATTGACAAAAAGCAGTTCCTTTTTTTCCTGCAGCCGCTCCGCGAAAAAAGCCTGGATTGCTCGCAAGATCGACAAGGTGTCCAAGTGAAAAAGCTTCTGTTGTTCCATCGCTTTCTGGCTGGGGATGTACTGCGAATCAGTGCTTCATAGCCAATTGTCCGTTTCTGGGGAAGGTGACAAATCGGCTGGAATACGTGGTAGAATCGTTGATTCTCGATAAGCTCTGCAATGCTATCCATCGTCCTAACCTTCCTTACATCGTTTGATAATGAGTAGGACCTCACCTTTTTATGCCAATCCAGTCGTTTCGTCTGTGTTGTTGGTCTCCTCGGAACTGACAATTTGGGTATTTCGTCTCATTTCCCTTTCGATTTTATATGACAAAATAAACCAATATCCCTATTTATTCGATAGCTGTTGCCTAATCCCTTTTCGAATTTTTCCCGATTCGAAAACTTTCGCTTCTCCTTTCACACACATAAAAAACCTTTCTCAACCGCTCTGCGGTGAAGAAAGGTTTGCTTGGCTGTATGGCTGCTGGATTTACGTCGGGATCACATTGCTTTTGCGCGTCGTCACGATGTGATGCCCAACCGGAAGGCCTCGCTCTTGCAGCTCTTCGGAGGTCAAAATTTGGAGCGTCTCACTTTTGCATGGCATTGGCATCAGACCGCCAAGGGGACTCATCACCCGTCCATTTGTATCTGTCTCAATCACGACATACAATCCCTTGCTCTCCAGCTGACGGATAAAGTCCGTCCAGCTTTTGGCGCTCATGTGCCCGACGTGCTTCGTGAAAATGACACCCATTTCCTGTGCTAACATGTACGATCTCCTTTGGTTCCCATCCGAGTAGTGATAGTTGAGACATCCTAACGATACAAGGAACGCAACCGTTTGGCAAAATGCGTTTTCCGCAGAAATCTGCGAAAAAATCTTGTTTTTCCTCGCTTATTGATCTGAGAGTCTCACCACGTCACTACACACCGCTTTTCACCTTCCGCCGCAGCTTTGCTCCGCTTGCCTTCCGTCTCGCCGCTTCAGCGGTAGCTGATCGCCTGTTTTCCCAAGGCTTCCCAGCTTTTTTGCAAAGCCGAATGAGGCACCCGCCGCTGTTTTTTTGCCGTGAGCGGAGCGGCTCCAGGTCTTTTTTGACCTGCCGGGCGAGGGTCATTTTATCCACGGGATGGCCGGCGAACTGCAGCAGCATCGCCAGGCTGGTCACCTCGCAGCCGTTTTTCAATTCCGGTTTTTGCGCGATGATCGGCACATCCAGCATCATGTGCGCGGGTCTTGCTTTTGCTTGCCCGGTTGCAGCCCGGGGCGCTGACTCCTGTAGCTGGCGGTGTTGGGTGCTCTGCTGGGATTGGCGGATACTCGCCTGGCCGTCCGGAGGCGCGACCTGCGACGGTTCTTTCATCGGCGCTGCCGTGCCGCAGGCTGTGAGCAAAATCACCGCGCCGACCAGCTTATGGACAATCGTGGCATTCACAAGAACAATCTCCTTTTGTTTTACCTAGAGGGTTCCCGGCCGCCCGATCTTCCATGCCTGCTTTGGGACGCACATCCTAGGAGTTGGTTGCCAGCTCCACCTCCAGCAGACGGGAAAAGGGAATCCAGACGGTCTGGCCTTCTGTTTGCAGCTTCATTTTCCCCAGCGCCTGATCGATATGCGCAACCGTTCCGGTCAGGCGGCTCGCCTGCGTCCCGTCGTAGTAGACGAGCGTGACAGGGCTGCCCGTCTGCCGGGCCTCCCAGATGCGTCCGCTGAGCGCCGCCAGCTGCTCCTCGTCTCGTTCAGGGGGAACGTAGCGCCGCTCCTCCGCCTTGATTCGGTTGTACAGCTCCCGGTGTTCGGGCAGCACAAATCTCATCGCACCCATGATGTTGTCCTTTTTTCGCCCCATGCAATTCATCACCCATTTAAGAACGTTCGTTCCCATTATACCCTTTTCTTATTGTTATAACAACTTTGTAAACCAGACCTTTACCCGGCACTTCTATCGAAGACAGGTTTCATTTGAAAAATTGCAGATAACCCCGCAATCCCTATAAATGTGGCTGCTACTACATATGTGCTTTTCACCCCGAAAACATCGGTTATAATCCCCATAAATAGAACAGAAATTCCAAATGTTGCATACATCATGGTTGCTTTTGCTGCAAACACTTTCGGTAGTATCCCTTCTGGTGTACTCTCTTGAAGTATGGTTTGTTGGGCGGTATCCCGTAATTGGGTAACGGCTCCTAAAATAAACGACAGCACGAGTGCAAAGATTGGATTTGATACAATTCCAAAAACGAAAGTCATAATACTGATGGTAAAAGCTCCGAAAATTATGAAAAAACGTAAATAAGAATTAGTGTACCTTCCCAAGGCAACAATGGCGGTTCCTCCTACGATTCCCCCCAAGAAAAAACTTGCGTTTATAAACCCCCACCACTCTTCACCTTTATGAAGGACGTCACGAACATAAACAAACAATATTGCCGCAATCCAAACAGCATTAACCAAACCTTCAAGAAAATCCATTAGGAAAATGGCGCGAATAGTTGGGAGTCTCCAAATTGTTTCCCATCCCTCTTTTAGCGAATTCCATGGACGTTTTTCCTGTGCTTCCAATTCAGCTTTCTGTTTTACAGAGCCAAACACTACTTGATTCTTTAACGAAAAAAATAGCATTGAGGATAATATAGAAAATATGAATGTAACCCAAAGTAGTTTTGTATCACCTACAAAAACAACTAGATAACCTCCAAGAAACCACCCCATCAATTGAACACTCTGATCTAAGGTAGACAAAAGGCTATTTGCTTTAAGTAACTCATTTTTGTCCACCAAGTTAGGAACAAGTGAATTCCTGATTGGAGCCGCCCACCCTTCAAAAAATGAGAGCAGGAAGGTCAGTATAAGAAAAAACGGAATAACAACAATTTGTTTAATTGGATAGAGACTACAAATTGCAAGAACCAAAAACAATATTGACTGTAGCAAATTTGAAAACTTTAGCACGGCTAATGGATTATAACGGTCAATTATAAGCGGTGCCACCATTCCACTTAGCAAGCCTGCACTTACACGAAAAATTGGAACTAAACCGGCTACTACTGTTGAATGCGTCAAATGAAACACAATCGAAATTAAAGCAACAATAAAAAAAACATCAGCCAAATAAGAGAAGAATTGTCCGATTAACAAAAAATAAAAGAATTTATTTTTCATACACGTATCTTCCTTTCTTTGTAAAGTGGAATTGGTATGTATCACACCAGCAATCCCTCACTTTATGTCGGATTATAAAATAAGAATAACCCCCATACTATATTATGGGAGTTATATCATCAATTGGGAATATTTATTATCTCACTTCTTTTTACTACGGATCGCCATGCGCAATGGACCCGTTACTGGTTCCGACTGATCATGAATCGCCATGCGCAGTGGACCCGTTACTGGTTCCGACTGATCATGAATCGCCATGCGCAGTGGGCCCATTGCTGGTTCCGACTTATCATGAATCGCCATGCGCAATGGACCCGTTACTGGTTCCGACTGATCATGAATCGCCATGCGCAGTGGACCCGTTACTGGTTCCGACTGATCGTGAATCGCCATACGTAGTGGGCCCGTTGCTAGTTCCGACTGATCATGAATCGCCATACGCAGTGGGCCCGTTACTGGTTCCGACTGATCGTGAATCGCCATACGCAATGAGTCTCCCTTTACGTTTTCCATATACATAAACCTCCATTCACTAAATTTATTTGTGTAGCGCAGTATTATTAATATTACTCCGAATCAACAAAATGCATATTTACCCAAATTTTAACATAAGATCAGACTGTAAAAATACTTTTGGGGGAATGATGATGGGAGTTTTCACCAAAATAGACAGAGTTGAACTGAACATGCTTAGATTTATGAAGAACCATTTGAACCACAATTTTAACGCCAGAAAACTTCTTGCAACTAACGAATCATATCTATCTATACCGCTAGACGAGCTTATTTTACCTCAGCAAAACTTTGAAGTTGACAACCAACTTTATTTTCTCAATAGTAAAGAGATTTCGTGTAACATTAAACTTATTGCAGATGTTTATGGTGATCCACTAAGCACCGTAAAAGATAACTTTTTTCACGTCGTAAACTGGCTTCAGAGTTCCAATATTCCACATATAAATAACGGTATTCTTCTTGACTTTGGTAGCAAAGCACTTGTTTCACATCTTATTTCAGAGAGAATGATTGATGAAGAGGATACATTAGGTGATCAACATCTATTTAATCAAGATGACCAAGAGGTCATTAAATCAAACATGCAAAAGGCGCTTAAGCTAATCCATATGCTAAATCCTGACCTCCACAGCTTAATAAATCAGGTAATTGGAACGATTTGCTTCTGTCGCAAAAAAGGTTATGGCGGAGGCACTGTTTCAAGTTTAATAGGATTAATTTGGTTTAATCCACAACCTAATTGGACTGTTATTGATTATGCTGAGAATCTCATTCATGAATTTGTTCATAATAGCGTATTCATTGATGATATGATACATGTTATCTTCCCAGACACATCCAATCTGACCGAGAAAGAAGCTTTAACCACCTCTACCATTTTAAAAATTAAAAGACCAATTGATAAAGCATACCACTCTGCTTGCGTGTCAACTGCTTTAATGTATTACTATTACCTTCTAAATGACCAGAAAAGAGTCAACGCTCATTTTCAACCACTTCGTAACACTTTAGCTGAAATTGTTACTAAAAATCCAAAATATATTGCTTCAAGGGGTAATCTAACAGTTCAAGGCATGATAAATTTTTCTAATACTTTAAACTTCGAGAGTATCTCTAAATCCTTGTCATGTCCAGAACCCATATTCTGACAAACCACTTTAAAGGGGGCAAATTCCACTTAGATTTGCTCCCTTTCTTGTTATGCCAATGCTATTCATTGATGGGTTTGCAGTAAGCAAGATGATGTATCTTCCGGTAACACCTTGTCACCTGTCTTCTGGGCTCCTCTCTGGGGCGCCGCATCCTGCATCGCCATCCACGAGCGGGCCAGCTCCTGACACTGGGCCCGGAGGACTTCGATGGAATAGACGGCTTCCTTTACATACCCGCGATGCCGGTACTGGACCACATAAAAGCCATCCTGACGGGTGGCGGTCAGACAGCGGCATCCCTGCTCCTGCAGCTTGCGGCGCAGCCGATGATGCTCCCTCTCGGCCCAGCAGGAAATCTCTTCAAAAAACCACTGGTAGGAGAGTTTCAGCGGAACGGTCTGCACCCGGCCGCCATCCACCATCGCCACCCGGAACAACAGGCCGAAGAGCACGTACAGCCGGAGCAGCTCTTGTTCGCCTTCGCAATCGTGCGGGTGGCCAGCCGTCATTTATAGTGCCCTCCGATCTTTCTCGCCCGCTCCCGCGCCTGCCCTGCTCTCAGGGTGGACACCGCCCGCAGAATGGCATCCGGGCCATAGCGGCTGCGAATATCATCTACCGCGCGGGCGAGCGAGCGCTGTTTGTGGGTATCGGTAAAGAGATTGAGCTGCACCATGTTGTCGGGAACCAGCTGCTCCAGATTGACCCCGACGCTGCGCACCGGAGTACCCTCCCAATGCCGGTCGAACAGGCGGCAGACCGCTTCGTACAGGGTCATGGCGTCATGGGTCGGCTCCGGCAGCTTCAGCTGGCGGCCAAAGCCCGTCGGGATGTCAAAATCAGCGCCCCGGCAGCCGACGGAGACCACATGCCCCATCATCTCCTTGCTCCGTGCCCGGCGGCATACCTCCTCGCACAGCTCCAGCAGCACCACCTTGATATCCGCCTCCGTATGGTAGTCGCGCGGCAGCGTCATGTGATGGCCAATTCCTTTTTGGGTCTCATGGGTGCGCAGCGACACGGGGGAATCGTCCAGACCGTGGGCCGTCCGCCACAGCACCTCGCCGTTTACCCCCCAGCGCTTGGTCAGCACCGCGGGGGAGAGCTGGGCGAGCTGCCCGATCTGGTAGACGCCCATGCGGTGAAAATGACGCTTCATCCGCGAGCCCACGCCAAACAGCTTCTCGATCGGCAGCTTCCACAGCGTATCCGCCAGCTCCTCCCGCTTCAGCCAGAAGATGCCCGGCTCCTGCTTCTTGGCGAAATTGTCGCAGGCCATTTTGGCCAGCACCTTGTTTTCGCCAATCCCGATCCGGGAGGTGATGCCCGTCTCCAGCCGAATGCGCCGGCGGATTTCCTCCGCGATCTTCCACGGATCTCCAAACAGCCGGACACTTCCCGTCACGTCGAGAAACTGTTCGTCAATCGAATACGGCTCCACCAGATCGGTAAACGACTCGAGAATCCGCGTGATTTGCACCGCAATCCGCATGTAGGTCTCCATCCGGGGACGAACCACCACCAGATGGCGGCATTTTTGCTCCGCCTGCCACAGCGCTTCGGCGGTGGTCACGCCGTAGGACTTGGCGATCGGACAGGCAGCCAGTACCACCCCGCTTCTCCGCTCCGGGTCGCCCGCCACCACGACCGGCTTGCCCTCGAGCTCCGGATGAGCCGCTTTTTCGATACTGGCGTAAAAGCTCTGCATGTCAGCAAGAAAAATAATCCGTCCGTTTTCATGGGACATCAGAACCATCTCCTGAGTAGGAACAAATGTTCGTTTTTATATTCTGTTTTTATTATAGCAAACAGATGTTCGCTTTTATACCCAGGAGATGAAAAATTGGGCTGGAAATTGTAGGGACTTGGCCCTATTTAAAAAGGCAAGAGCAGCAACGGTACGGCCACAACCAGAAGACAGACACAAACGAAGCCACTCTCCGAATCGGAGAAGTGGCTTCTTCATCACTGTTGTTTAAGATTGTGACTCCGCAGATAGAGCCATTTGCCGTCCTTGCTCCCACCCATCAAGCTTAGCCCCACGGGCAGATCGGTGATCAGGATCTCGGACTTGTTCTGATCCGCGTCAAAAGCGACGATATCGATGACGGACCCCCCCTGGCCGTTGCCCCTGTATTCGGGATACACATACGTATGGCTGCCTGGGAGCCATACCCCATGGCCGGAAAGATCCGTCACTCGCGTCGATCCCTTGTAAATGCCGCCATTCCAATACATCTGATAAAGGCCGTCATCCGATTCGATGTAGCCGGACCAGGCGTCGCTCGGGACTGGCGCTGTCCACGGGGTGAGCGCCCCTGTCTTCCAGTCATAGCGATGATTCAGCTCTTCCATGCTGTCTGCGCCTTTTCTCATCCGGATCGTCACCTGCTGGCCGTTGTCCTGAAAGGATACGGGCAGGACTACATTGTCCAGATCACTCGTGATGACATAGCCTTTCACTCCGCCGGCGATGCGCTTCTGTTCGCCGCTCTCCAGGTCGTGGATCACGAGATCGTAATTCTCCTTTTGCTCCTCGGCTCCCACCGCCATGATCAGCTTGCTCCGGTCGCGGCTGAAGTCGGCGCCGTGGACGAAGCCATTCACCTCTACCCGGACGGCTTTTTCCCGGTCCGGTACGGTGACGCCTTCCTCCGGTTCAGAGAAAAAGAAGCCGCGCCGATCCGCATAAAAACGGCCTTCTCCCCTGTAGGTGGTCATCAGCTCCACCGGGTAGTGCGTGATGCTCTCCTGCTCCGTGTCGTAGATGGCGTACAAGCGCGGATGACGAGCGTCGCATTCACAGTACTCGGTAAAACGCTTCAGCAGTACATAGCGCTGGTCGGGATCCAGGAAAATGTCTCCCCAATTCTCGACGGAAAACCTCGTCAATTGCTCCCGCTGCTTGCCGTCGAGGGAGACCCGCCAGATTTGGCTGGGCGGCAAGACCACAGCCAAAAACTCCGGCGGCTCCGCGAGCACCTTTCCCGAAAGCGTGCGGGCACCTTTTACGTTCAGCCGATACTCCATGACGCCTTCTTCTGACTTCGCCTTCCCCGGCGGCGTCGCCCGCACCTGCAGCTGCCTGTCGTGGAACCAGCGGAAATCCAGCTGCGGTTCGACATACCAGTAGAGGGAAGTTTCATCGTCCGCCTGCTCCTTGAGGGCTTTCTCTACGCTGCTGCGATCCATCGCCTCCCGGAAAAACAGCGTATAGGTCTGCGCTCCGACTCCCACTGCTGTCCGGATCGGCGATTCCAGCCGCGGCTCCTCATCCAGCCGGATGACCACATCGTCTTTCATCGCCCCGTAATCATAGGGAACCTCCTGCGTCCGCCACTCTCCGACAGCGCTCTCGCCAGGGGAGTGCGCAGGGGATTCGCCGGCGGCCGTTTCTCCGGCAGTCGCTTTGCCGCCCTGTCCCGGCTCGGCCTCTTGACCGCCATCCCCAGCGGGAGGCTGCATGCCGATAGAGGTATTGCATCCTGTCACAAGCAGCGCCCCCAGGAGAACACACACGGCGGCCTGTGAACGCATCAATCGTATCATCGCTGACGCTCCTTTTTTCAAAGCACTGTATTTTCCTGTAAGACGGCGGGGACTTGCTATTCGTTACAGCTTCCTTTGCCGGGGGAAGAACCTGGCCTTGCCAAGCGTTTGCGAAGCCCCATGCTCCATGGATCCAACAAAAAAAGCCCTTTTCGAGTGCAATCACTCGAAAAGGGCTCTCCTCGCGATCGGCCCGGCACCGCGGGACAAAGCGCCGCTCCCGGGCCGGTTCGGCAACAGCAGGCTGACAGTCGAATACGGCTCAGTCAAATACGAGACCGTCCAAAATGCCCTCCCGCTTCAGGTACTGCCTCAGCCGGAGATAAGCTGCGTCCGTCCAAAATTCATCCTTTTCCACCAGTTCGGCTGTCTCTTGGCGGGCTACCTCCAATGCCTTGAAATCGCTCATCAAGTCCGCCACCTTAAATTCTGGAAGTCCGCTCTGCTTGGTTCCGAAAAAGTCGCCGGGGCCGCGCAGCTCCAAATCGCGGCGGGACAATTCAAAACCGTCCGTCGTCTCGCACATGACGCGCATCCGCTCTTTGCCGATCTCCGTCTTGGGATCGGCGATCAGCACGCAGTACGACTGCTCGGAGCCGCGGCCCACCCGTCCCCGCAGCTGGTGCAGCTGGGCCAGCCCGAACCGCTCCGCATCGTAGACGACCATGAAAGTGGCATTGGGGACGTTTACCCCGACCTCGACCACGGTGGTCGAAACCAGCACGGCGTATTCGCCGGAGAGAAAGGCCTGCATCACCGCATCCTTTTCCTTGGCCGGCAGCCGTCCGTGCATGAGGCCCACCCCGTATTCCGGAAAGACCTGCATGAGCTGGGCGTGGACGTCGATCGCGTTTTGCACATCGAGCTTTTCCGATTCTTCGATCAGGGGGCAGATCACGTACGCTTGCCTGCCCTTTCGCAGCTCGGTGCGCATATGCTCCAGCACCTGATGAAACTGCTCGTGCTTTTTCCAGGTCGTCTCGATCGGCTTGCGTCCCGCCGGCATCTGGTCAATCGTGGAGACATCCATGTCGCCAAAGGCGGTAATCGCCAGCGTCCGCGGGATCGGCGTAGCGGTCATGAACAGCACATCGGGAGCGAGTCCCTTGCTGCGCAAAATCCGCCGCTGCTCCACGCCGAAGCGATGCTGCTCGTCCGTGATGACCAAACCCAGCCGGGAGAAAAACACATCCTCCTGGATCAGGGCATGCGTCCCGACGACCACATCGGTGAGCCCCATCTGCAGCTCCCCGATCACTTCCCGGCGCCGCTTGGCGGTCAGCGAGCCGGACAAGAGCGACACCTGGATGCCGTGCGGAGCGAGCAATGCCGTCAGCGATTGGACATGCTGCTCGGCCAAAATTTCGGTCGGCACCATCAGGGCCCCCTGGTATCCGGCCTTCACGGCGGCGTACAGCGCGATCGCGGCCACGACCGTTTTCCCCGAGCCGACATCCCCTTGCAGCAGCCGGTTCATCGCATACGGCGCGCGCATATCCGTGAGAATCTCCTTGATCACCCGCTTTTGCGCGTCTGTCAGCGGAAACGGCAGCCCCCGCACAAAGGTCCGCACCTCTTCCATCGGGATCGGCAGGGCGACGCCCTCCGTCTGTTCCCGGGCAATCCGGCGCAGCGCCTGCATTTTGAGCTGGAACAAGAACAACTCCTCAAACATGATCCGCCGGCGAGCCTGGCGTCCCTCCTCGGCGTCGCGCGGGAAATGGATCGCGCGAATCGCCGCCGGCCGGTCCATCAAGCGGTAGCGGCTGACGATCTCGGGCGGCAAAATCTCCGGGATCTGCTCGCCGTACTGGCGCAGCCCCTGCTGGATCGCCTTGCGCAGCAGCGCGTGCGTCATATCGCCGCCCAAGGGGTAGATGGGCGCCAGCTCGCCTCGCTTCTGTGCCCGCTCCGAGTCCACCTCGGTCATCTCGCTGACCGTGATCTGCAGCTTGTGCTTGTCCCATTTGCCGGTGACGAGAATCTCTTTGCCCGGCGTGAGCTTGTTTTTCACAAAGGTCTGATTAAACCAGACGGCCGTGACCACCACTCTGTCCATCACCAGCTTGACGGAGAGGCGCGACTTTCGCTTGCCGTAAAAACGAACAGAGGGTTCGCCGTAGACAGTGCCTGCCAGCGTTACCCTCTCTCCGTCCTTTACTTCTGTCAAGTCGCGCACGCGGTAATCCTCGTACCGGGAGGGGAAATACTCCAGCAGCTTTCCCACACTGTCGATGCCGATGCCGGCAAAAGCTTTTGCCCGCTCCTCGCCTACCCCGTGCAAAAGCGAGACGGGCGCGTCGTACCAATCGCTCATTTTTTCTCCAGAGGCACACCGAAAATTTTGGCTTCGATCTGACGGCCTGTCTGCGTCGCAGCCAAACCTCCCTGTGCCGTCTCTTTGAGCGTCGTGGGCATGGCGCAGCCGATCCGGTACATCGCTTCAATCACTTCGTCTGTCGGCACCACACTCTTGATGCCCGCGAGCGCCATATCGGCAGCTACTGTTGCAATAGCCGCTCCCATGGCATTGCGCTTCACGCAAGGCACTTCGACCAGTCCGGCTACGGGGTCACAGACCAGACCGAGCATGTTTTTCAGCGCGATCGCCACAGCCTGGGCCGACTGCTCCGGCGTGCCTCCCGCCATCTCGACGATCGCGGCGGCCGCCATCGCCGTAGCCGATCCTACTTCCGCCTGGCAGCCGCCGGCGGCGCCGGAGATAAAGGCGTTGTTGGCGATGCAATAGCCGATGGCCCCCGCCGTGAAGAGGTAGTTGACCATCTCTTCGCGCGTCGGCTGCAGCTTGTCAGATACGGCGAAAAGCGTCCCCGGGACGATGCCGCAGGCCCCTGCCGTCGGCGTCGCCACGATTGTCCCCATCGCTGCGTTTACTTCATTGACCGCGACGGACATCGAGACCGCGTTCAGCAGCGTCGGTCCGGACAAAAACGGCTTATTCTGCATGTACTCCTGCAGTTTTTTCGCATCGCCGCCCGTCAGTCCGCTGTGTGAACGGATGTCTTCCGTCAGTCCGCGGCGAACCGCTTTTTCCATCACATCCAAATTGGTGTACATATCCGCTAAAATGGCATCGCGCGTCCGCTGGGAAACCTCCATCTCCGCCTCGATCATCACCTGCGAGATCTTTTTTCCCTGGGACTCAGCCAGTTCGACGAGTTCCGCTACGTTTCGAAACATGTTGACAATTCCCTCCTCTGATCCCGCTCTAGGTTAAAGAAAGCAGCGAGACGTCAAAAATATGCGGTATCCTGCTGATTTCGGCGAGCACCTCGGGCGAGACCACGGAGTCCGTCTCGATCGCCATCAATGCGCGCGAACCGCGCTCGTGCCGCGATACCTCCATCAGGCCGACATTGATGCGATGCTCTTTCAGCACTTTGGCCACTCCGGCGATCATACCGAACCGGTCCTCGTGGAGCACCATCAGCGTCGGCGTATCGAAACCGAGCTGGAAGGCAAATCCGTTGATCTCGATCACTTCGATCTTTCCGCCGCCAATCGAGACGCCCACCACTTCCACCTGCTTCTCGCCGGCGAAAAGGCGGATCCGCGACGTGTTGGGATGGCCGGTCAATTCATCCGAGACGCTAATGTTCACCTCGATCCCCAGGTCCCGCGCGATTTGCGGCGAGTCCTTCAGTCTCAGGTCAAACGTATCGAAGTCGAGAATCCCGGCGACCGTGGCTACATCAGAGCCGTGCCCTTTGTAGGTCTTGGCGAACGAGCCGTAAAAGGTTATATCCGCTCGATCGGGCTGACTGCCGAGCAGCTTGCGGGCCATTCGCCCGATCCGCGCAGCCCCTGCTGTATGCGAGCTTGACGGTCCCACCATGACAGGACCGATGATGTCAAACACACTTTTATATTTCACCCGATTCTCCTCCTGAATTCTTAGAAAACTTGGCTTCTCCAAGCTTTCGGCGAAGTCTTGGTACAGAGTACGTTACCGAAAAGGTTCACTCCCATTGTATCTCACCGCCTCTGAAAGCGCTATAGGTTCCTGACGGGGAAGCCGGGCCTTCACCCACTGCCTCTTCCGCTCATAAGATACAGAACCACATAGTTGGTAGAGATGGTTGATTCATAAAGGAGGGAATCGGATGAACTCCCCGCTACGGCAGCTTGCGGGAAGGGCGGGAAGCCAATTTTCTGGTAGCGACCGGCGTTCCGGGGCTGGAGATCGCGTCGGTCGAGGAGATTGGGCAGGTGTATTACCGGGGAGTGAAGGTGATTGATCGGCTGTCGGGCAGAGCGGGGGAATAATCGCGTCACGCCGCAAAAAAAGAAGGGGCGCCTGATGACCCCTTCTTACTTCTGCCCATGAGCATGCCTGATCCGCTCGCGGGCAAAACTGCCTCTCGTCTTCTCTGCCCCGCGTTATTCTCTTGTCTCCGCGAGCGCTCGATAGGAGGCGGGCCTGCGATCCCGCATGTAATGAGGCATATTCCTCGCCGCGCCGATCTTCTCCAGGTCGAACTCCACCAGATATCCCGATTCCGTCTGATCGCCCAACGCCAGCAGATTGCCGTACGGATCAGCCGCAGCGCTCTCGCCAAAAAAATAGGTGGATTCTTCTGTGCCCGTGCGGTTCGTCGTCGCCACAAAAATTTGGTTTTCCACCGCTCTCGCCTGGATGTATATCCGCTGGGAGTGTTCCAGCGGACTCATATTGGCGGTAGGAGCGAGAATCATGTCTGCCCCGTTTAATGCCAGCAGCCTGGCCGATTCCGGAAATTCCGTGTCGTAACAGATCATGATGCCAATTTTTCCGAGGTCCGTGTCCCAGACCGGCCATGCTTCCCCCGGTGAAAAGTATTTGTACTCCTCATCCCAGAGGTGATGCTTCTGGTAGGTTCCGATTACGGTCCCGTCATGGTTCAGAAAGCAGGCCGAATTATAAGGCTTGCCGTTCGCCTTCTCGACAAATCCAAAAATGACTTTCAGCTTGTACTCGCGCGCCCATCTGCCCATTTGCACAATGCTGGGCCCATTCGCATCCTCGGCCATTTCCGCAGTGCGCCCACGGGTATAATAGCCCGTCAGCGAAAGTTCCGGGAATAAGACGAGATCAGCCTGTTGTTTCGCCGCTTCCTCCATATACCGTCTCATCGTCTGCAAATTTTTCTCCTTATCCAATAAAACAGGCAGCATTTGTGCCAAGTACACTTTTACCACGTGTAATTTCCTCCTTTACATGTTTACATGCTGTTTTGATCGGTTTGGGAAAGCTGCTTTCCCTTTGCCCGCACCGCTTTGATCTGTTCCACCACCTCGCGGATCGAGACAACCGCGATGAATAGCATCCCAATGCTTCCCCATATGAAGATCAGCCAGTTGTAGAAGGTATAAGCAGACAATGACATAGGATACGTCCCCCCTAATAATTGACTTTATGCTCAGGCTGGTAGTCCTTCAGCTTTACGAAATTGTACTTCTCTCTGCTAAACGGCAAGGACAGCAAGATGATGACAAAAGGAACCCCGAGGGAGAGCATATTTCCGACAAACCAATTGAGATCTTGATCCGTGATGGTGAAATAGGCGGTCAAACCGGAGAGCAATCCTCCCAGAATAGAGAGGAAAGCGACTTTCGTGTTCAGCCTGTCAGACCAAAGGCCAATGATCAGAGAAGCCGTAGGTGCAGCAAACAAGATGCCGCTAAATATATCGATTTTCAGAAGGGAGACGCCTTCCAATAGGGAAGCCACCAACCCGATCACGACGCCCGACAGAAACGTTACCTTCCGCCCAAATGATGTCTGCTCTTTCTCCACCGCATTGCGGTTTACGTATTTTTTATAAAAATCGATCGTAAACATGGCCTGTATCCCGGCCAAGCCGTTTCCTCCCGTGGTGAGTCCGGCCATGAAGATCAAGATGACGAAAGCAATGGCTCCATAGCTCCCCAGAAAGTGGCTGAAAATGGTAGGAGCCGCCCCCGATGAAACCGCCAGTTGCTCAGCAGTCAGCTCCAGTGAATACACACCGCCTCCCACCACATTTCCAAAGATAATCGGAATCGGCAGCCAGGCCACGATAGTCCCGATCAGATACGCCCAGAGCAAGCTCCGCGAGCTGGACGCGGAGGCGGCTGTGGAATAATACCCCTGGCTGAGCAGTACTTGTCCCATGGCGACCACGACCGCCGAAAAACCATAGCTCAGTCCAGCCCCGCTGAAAAATGAAAGCGCTTCCGGATTGTAGTTCGGATGTTGGGTGTCGGTGGATGCCTGCAGCAGCCCGTTGTACATATTTTCGAAACCGATTTCCTTGATGAGAAAAGGAACCGTAATAAATACCACGATCATGATGACGAAAAATTGAAAAACGGAATTGTAAATCGACCCGCGCAAACCGGCAACCGCGATATAACCGGAAAATAACATCGCAGAAACAAACGCGACCAGCTTGTAGCTCATGCCAAAAGCGTACTGAAAGGCATAGGCGATGCCGACGGACTGCATGACGCATACGTAGAGCACCAGCGCCACGCCAAACACAAAAAACAGATTCGCCAGCTTGTCGCCAAAGCGTTCCCGGATAAACTCGACGAAGGTTGTCGTATTGGGCATGATCCTGCGCAGGCGCAGCGCAACCGGGATAAAAATGATAAACGGGATAATGGCCCCCCACCCGTAGTTAAAGCCGCCGCTCACGCCATACCAGACGCCTGCCTCGGAAGCTCCCATGATTGTCCCGGTCCACACCCAGGCAGTAAAAACACTGGCCGAGATGATTCCAAAAGGGACTCGCCGCCCGGCAGCCAACAGCTCATCGACATTTTCAATCGGAAACCTTCTGTTGATAAATGCGGCAATGATCATTAAAACAGCGGCAAACGTGAAGAAGATGACATACCCCATCGCAAAGTTTGACATCAAATCCCCCCTAGATGCTTTTCCCCTTATTCATGCAAGGAACGTACCAGTGCGGAAAATCGGTTCATTTGCATGAAATCGCGTGCCATTTTGGTTTTTAATATTTGTAATAATGAAAAAATTCATTATAATCTATACTAACATGCCAAATGCCCGTTTGCTCCCATCCGCGATGAAAAAAATCATTATGATGAAAAATTTCATCCTCCAAGGAGGTGGTCCTTATCTTCCCCTTGCCTCGTATTCATCGCAACTGGATCGTCACCCGCACCAAAGACAAGCTGAGCATCCCATTCAGCGAAGCCCAGCTTCACGATCTGTCACGCTCATTGTCCAAAGCGGCGATTCTCCATATGAAGCAATCCATCGCCGAGCATGCGGATGACTTGGAACCTGGGCAAGCATGCGAGCTCGTATTCTCGCTGCATCGCATTTTCATCTGGAGAGAGCAAGAACAGTTCCTGATCGCGATTCGCCCGATCCTCGACGATTCCTGTGAGGAGCAGCTCGCTCATTCATCCGACACCCCTTCTTTTATCGCTGAGTCAGACGCGATGAAGCGGATCATGGGCATTATTCAAAAAGTTTCTTACGTGGATTCGACCGTCCTGCTCCTGGGTCATTCTGGCGTAGGAAAAGGGGCCATTGCCCGATTAATCCACCAATCCAGCAAGCGGGCATCGGAGACCTTTTTGTCGATCAACTGCGGCGCCATCCCCGAGTCACTGATGGAAGCCGAACTGTTTGGCTATGAGGCAGGCAGTTTTACCGGGGGACATAAAAACGGCAAAAAAGGATTGTTCGAGGCCGCCCACAACGGGACCATTTTCCTCGATGAGATTGGGGAGCTCTCCTATGCCCTGCAGGTGAAACTGCTCGAGGTCCTTCAAGAAAAACAGATCAGACGGGTGGGCGGTACGGAAAACATTCCCGTACATGTCCGCATTATCGCTGCCACCAATCAAGACTTGGCTCAGCTTGTCGCCAACAAGAAATTTCGCGAAGATCTGTATTATCGGCTCCACGTGGTTCCCATCGAAATCCCGCCTTTGCGAGAACGGAGGGACGATATTTTGCCTTTGCTCCGGTTCTTTCTGCAAAAGTACACGACGATGTACCAAAAAGAGAAGAGGCTGCTCCCCGAAACCGCAGAACTGCTAATCCGATATGAATGGCCCGGCAATGTGAGAGAACTGGAGAATTTGATCGAGAGATTGGTTATCACGACAGAAGGGCATGACATACGGATCGATGACCTCCCCTCTGCGATCCGCCAGATAACGGCTCCTGCCCGTCCGGTGAATAGCGCGCATAAACAGCTCTCGCTTAAAGAGGCGAAAAAGCGCTTGGAAAAAGAGATGATCCTCGAGGCCTACAGGCAGTACAAGAGCTCCTACAAAGCGGCCGAAGTCCTCGGCGTTGATCAATCGACGATCGCCAAAAAGTTAAAAGAATATCGAGCAAACGGTTGGTGAGGCATATGACAGTATTCACGATCGCACTCGCTCAGCTGCGAGTCATCCCAAAAGACAGAAAAGCCAATTTGCAGCGTATATTGGCTACCATGGAAGACGCGAAGAGACGAGGCGCGGACTTCGTGCTCTTTCCCGAAATGGCCCTGACCGGTTTTTATATCGCGGATTCGATTGAGAAGTTGGCAGAACCGCTCTCGGGATTGCATATCGGCTCCATTCGCGAGCAGGCCAAACGGCTTCAGATCCACGTCTTTTTGGGTGTCGCCGAAAAATACGAAGACGGCTATTACAACACTGCTGTTTACATTGACAAAGAAGGAGAAATCAAGGGAGTCTCCCGGAAAGTTCACCTCTATGATCAAGAAAAGGAATACCTGCGCCATGGATCGGAATGCCCTGTTTTCCATACGGAGTACGGAACATTTGGCTTGCTGATTTCGTATGACATGGAATTTCCGGAAATCCCCCGTATTCTCGCTTCCCAAGGGGCAGAGGTCATCTTCGTTCTCGCTTCCAATATGGTTCCGTTCCAACATTACCAGCATGTTCTGCTCAGGGCCCGCGCGATGGAGAATCATCTCTTTGCCGCCCTCGTCAACAAAGTCGGACTGGAGAAAGACATCCTCTTTTTTGGCGAGAGCGAGGTCATCGGGCCGGACGGGCGCTGTTATTACCTGGCGGGCCATGACGAAGAACTAGGCATCGTGACGCTTGATCTGTCGGAGATTTCGCGTATCAAGAAAGAGTATCCGTTTCATTACCTGGAGGGCAGACAAAAGGATGTGTACAAGGCGAATCGGTTGGTCTAGCAAAATGGCGAAAAAAACCTCCCCGCACCCAGCGAGGAGGTTTTCCTGTCGATCCCTAGTCTTTGATCATCACAAATCCGAGCAAGCCCGGTCCCACATGCGTCCCGATCACCGGACCGATCTCCAGCAGATAAGAATCCGTCACCTGGAACTCCGCTTTGATCGCGGCCAGATGCTCTGCCGCTTGGTCGGGAACTGCGCTGTGCAGCATCGCTACTTTTACCGGTTGGCCGGATGCGTACTCCCGCAGCGCTTCCATCACGCGGGCGATCGCTTTTTTGGTGCCGCGCACTTTGTCGAAAGCGGAGACATAACCCGCCGGGTCCAGGGTGAGAATCGGCTTGATATTGAGCAAAGAACCGATGAGAGCTGACGCTTTGCCGATTCGTCCCCCTTTTTGCAAAAACTCGAGCGTGTCGACGATAAAATAGACTTGCACACTATCTAAAAAATGGTCGATCCGATCGAGAATCTGCTGCTTGCTTTTCCCCTCGCGCGCGGCCTGCGCCGCTTCGACACAGAGCATGCCAAAGACAAAAGAAGCCTTGCGCGTGTCGATCACGGTAATGTCCAGCTCTTCTTCCATCATCGATTTTGCGATCACGGCCGACTGATACGTGCCGGAGAGGGCTGCGGACAGCGTCAGGACGATGATCTGCACGTCTCTGCCGTGCTTCTCCACGATCCCTTTGTACGCTTCCGCGAAATCAATCGGGGACGGTTGTGACGTGGTAGGCAGTACGTCCGTCTGCTTCAGCTTTTCAAAAAACATGGTAGAGGTGATCGTGACGCCGTCCGTATAGGTCTCGTCACCAAACATCACCTTCAGCGGGACAGAGACGATCCCGAGCGATTCGCGCAGCTCGGAATCGATGTCTGATGCGCTGTCGGTTACGATTACAATGGACATCAACACAACTCCCTTCACAGATATGCGCCGGTCATGCGTCCCGAGAAGACGCGACTGGCCGTCTATTCCACGGCAAAGAGATAGGGATAGAGCGGCTGACCGCCGTGATGGATTTCTACATCTACATCCGCAAAGGACTCGTTGAGGAATTCGCCCAGCTCTTCAGCCTGCGCTTCGTCCGCGCCTTCGCCGATAAAAATCGTGACGATGCCCGTCTCTTCATCAACCAGCTGAGATAGGAGCTCTTTTGCGATCTTCATCAGGTCGTCGCCTGCGGAGACAATCTCTTTTTCGGCGATCCCGATGAAATTCCCTTCTTTGATCTCCACATCGCCCATCCGCGTATCGCGAACGGCGTGGGTCACCATCCCTGTCTTGACTTGTCCGATGGCGGAAGTCATGCCCTCCCGGTTCTCGTCCAGAGAGGCGCCCGCATTGAACGCCACCAGCGCCGCCATGCCCTGCGGGATGCTTTTGGAAGGGACTACCGTCACCGATTTTTCTGCCAGCTCGGCCGCCTGGTTGGCCGCCATCACGATATTGCTGTTGTTCGGCAGAATGATGATGTGCTCCGCATTCAGCCCGGAGATGGCCGAGAGGAAATCCTCCGTGCTCGGATTCATGGTCTGTCCGCCCTCGACGACGACGTGAACCCCCATGCTGCGGAAAATGTCCGCAAGGCCGGGACCGGCTGCGACCGCAATCAGCCCGTAAGGCAGCGCCGCCTCCGCCTTCTTCTCTTTTTGCTCTTCCTGGCGCAGGATGTTGGCATGCTGCTCGCGCATGTTCTCGATCTTGATGCGGTGCAGACTGCCGAATTGCTGAGCATACTGGAGCACATTGCCGGGTTGCTCCGCATGGATATGTACCTTTACCATCTCGTCATCGGAAATGACCAAAAGGGAATCGCCCATCTGGTCCAGCTGGTTGCGAAACACCATTTCCGAAAACGGCTTTTTATTTGCTTCGGTGCTGTGCTTCAGGTGAACCATAAACTCCGTACAGTAGCCGAATTGGATGTCTTCGGTCTTCATGTGGAGCTGCGCGTGCTGCTCGTGCACCCACTCATCCATGTCGGCAGAAGACAGGGCCGCATTTGTATGCGCTTCCCGAATTTGGTCTGCCGTCTCGCCGCGCAGCGCCCGGATAAATCCTTCGTAGACGAAGAGCAGACCTTGTCCGCCGGAATCGACGACCCCCACCTCTTTCAAGACCGGGAGCATCTCCGGCGTCCGAAGCAGCGTCGCCTGTGCCTGCTCATAGGTTTTCTCCATCACGAGCTGGATATCGTCCGTAGCGCGGGCGGCCCGCACTGCCATGTCAGCCGCTTCTCTGGCAACCGTGAGGATCGTGCCCTCGACCGGCTTCATCACGGCCTGGTAGGCGGAATCGACCCCGGCTTTCAACGCCTCGGCAAACTGGCGGGCATTGATCTCGTCTTTGCCGTTCACGGCTTTGCTGAAACCGCGGAACAACTGGGAGAGAATGACCCCGGAATTCCCCCGCGCCCCCATCAAGAGCCCCTTGGCAAGAGCGGCGGAAGATTCTCCGATCTTCGGAGATTCTCTCCGCGCCAGCTCTTCGGCTCCCGATGTGAGGGTCAAATTCATATTGGTTCCTGTATCGCCGTCCGGTACGGGAAAGACATTAAGCCCGTCCACCAGCTTTGCGTTTTTGGACAGAAGTCCTGCCCCCATATAAACCATCTGGCTAAACAGCAGGCCATCAAGACGCTTATGTACCACTGATGTTCCTCCTTACGAATCCCTGTCTGTGCGAACTCCTTGCACAAAAATATTGACAGCCGCCACGTCGATGCCTACCATTTGCTCCAGCGTGTAGCGGACGCGCCTCTGTACATTGCCGGCTACCTCCGAGATTTTCACGCCGTAGCTGACAATAATATGCATATCGAGAGTGACCTCGCCGTTTTGGGTGTGGACCACGACTCCCTTGCTGAGATTGTCTCTCCCCAGCATTTCCGCGAGTCCATCCTTCAACGCTTTGCGCGATGCCATGCCGACCAGGCCGAACACTTCGATGGCTGCGCCTCCAGCAATCCGTGCAATCACATCTTCTGTCACGTCAATTTTACCGAGAGGGGTGCTCATTTCCACTGTCATGCAAGGACTCCTCCTTTTTCAAGCGGCAAAGCCGCATTTTTCTACCTGTAACCGTACCATTCAGCATGTACGTCATTGCTGCTATCCATACCGCATAGATTTGCTTCGACGCGCCCGGCCCGCGGGCAGGGGGTGCGATGAACGACTACTGCTTGTGAAAAAGGAGGGCTTACTCGCCAAAATAGCGGCCTCCTGCGCATTTCCATGCTTCTCCCAATTTTACACCATGAATAGGTAGAAATGAAGCGTTTTGTCGAATCGTCTCCAAAAGAGAGAATCTCCCTCATTTCCTCTTGTCAAGTATTGCAATTGACAGGGTCGTATGCTACTATAGTCAAGTATTTGTAATTACAAGAATCAATGAATTCCCGCTTATATGCTTCTGAGGGAGGTGGAATGTAATGGCACGTCGCTGCTTTGTAACTGGCCGTTCTGGCAAAACTGGAAACGCTCGCTCCCACTCCATGCGCGCAAACCGCCGCAAATGGGGTGTTAACGTACAAAAAGTGCGCATTCTCGTAGATGGTAAACCAAAGCGTGTGTATGTAAGCACTCGAGCGCTGAAATCCGGTCTGGTAACGCGCGTATAGTCGCGCAACCTTACAATTTCAAGCCATGTAAAAAAAGCACCCACGAGGTGCTTTTTTGCTTTTCCTGCTGCTTCCCCTGCTGCAACTGAAGGAGATCGCTGCCTTCATTTTTTCTTATTGAATGCCTCGATGACAGCGCGAATCATGCCACCTATAAACTTCGGCAACTTGATGGTGTAGAACCGCATGACGTACCCCTCCTTACCGAAATTACTTCATGTGATACAAGTGCCAGCCAGCCCCCATGAGTCCAAATCCAAGCAGGCTATACCAAACCCACGGAGGTGCCGTGTACAGGATAATGGTGATTCCTCCGACAGCCAATGCCACCCCGAGAACACGTCGCAAGGCGCCCCCCTGTCGCAGGCGGAAGGAGCGCAATCCCATCTCATGCCGCACCTCCTTTAGGCGTTCTTTTAAACGTGCATATTACATCTTATTCCGCAATGGGATAAACATGTGTCTCACCTTGTCGAATCAAAAAAAATTCAGGCAACATTTCGCTGCCTGAATACTTTATGTGGCGCCATTCGCCAATATGTCTGTTGGTTCCGCAATCTTTTTGCTACGCCAGGCGGTTGCGCACCGGGAAGAGAAGCTGCGGCGCGCTGGTCATGACGACCGTCAGCACGATTCCGGTAATCACCATCTCCGGCAAAAGGTACGTGATGTTGTAGACAAATGAATGCCATGCGACGGGCACGCCCTCCGGCGCGTATTCTCCGAACCAGACGATTCCGGAGATAAAATGGCAAGCCAGGCGTCCGATTACACCGACGAACAAAACGCTCCACAGCGCCATGACCTTGGTCATCCGCTCCTCCATCGTCGAGAGGCGGATCAGGCCGGCCAATCCCAGGGCTCCAAAGGCAAGCGGGTAGTCGAGCAAGAGCTGGATCGGATGGACGACATAGCTGCCGAGAAAGGTTTGCAGCACGCCAACCAACAGACCGCAAATCACACCGGGCAGCAAGCCGCGGCGAACTGCCAGGAGAGCGATTGGCACCATGACGAGTGACACGGAGCCTCCCTGAGGCATTTGAAACACTTTCATTTCACTGAAAACGACCGCAAGCGCCGTCATCATCGCCACTTCCAGTAAAATGAGCAAACGTTGCCGAGACACGGTAAATCCACTCCCTTTTTTCTGATCATCCTGATGAGTCTAACATTTGTCAATGATTCCTTGACTGTAACCGATTCTAGCCCAAGCAAGGCCTTCTGTCAAAAGAAAACGCCCCGTCATCCCATTGGGGGCGGGGCGTTGGCATTGCATTTCTGGCTTACAGCATCTTTTCCAGAAACTGTTTGGCGCGTGAGCTCTGCGGATTGGTGAAGAACTGGCTTGGCGGCGCATCTTCCACCAGCCGTCCCCCATCCAAAAAGCAGATGCGGTCAGCCACTTCACGAGCAAAATTCATCTCATGCGTGACGATGGCCATGGTCATCCCGGTATGGGCGAGACCCTTCATGACATCCAGGACCTCTTTGACCATCTCCGGGTCCAGAGCCGAGGTCGGCTCGTCAAACAGCATGATCTCCGGCTCCATCGCGAGAGAGCGGGCGATCGCCACCCGCTGTTTCTGCCCGCCGGAGAGCCTCGACGGGAAGACATCCGCTTTGTCGGACAGGCCGACGCGGGCCAGCAATTCTTTTGCCTTGGCTTCCGCCGCCGCTTTGGACAGTCCCTTCACCTTTACCGGGGCATACGTCAGGTTGTCCAGTACGCTCATATGCGGGAACAGGTGAAAATGCTGGAACACCATGCCGATTTTCTGGCGGATCGCCATCACATCGGCTTTGGGATCGGTGATGTCGCGGCCGTCAATGAAAATTTTCCCCTTCGTCGGCACCTCCAACAGGTTGAGGCAGCGCAAAAAAGTCGATTTTCCCGAACCGGAAGGACCGATAATCGCGACGACGTCTCCGCGCCCGATCTCTGTGGAAATGTCATGCAGAACGTCGAGCGAGCCGAACGATTTGCTTACATTTTGGACTTTAATCACTTCGTCTCAACCTCCGTTCGAGCACACGAGCTACCCATGTGAGCAGCATCACCATGACGTAGTAGCAGAATCCAGCCAGGAGATACGGTTCAAAGTAGCGGTAGATCGTTCCTTTGACGATATTGGCGTTTTGCATGAGATCCGCCAGGCCGATCGTAGAGACGAGCGCTGATTCCTTGAGGAGCGCGATCGTCTCGTTGACCAGGGCGGGCAAAATGTTTTTTACGGCTTGCGGCAAGATGATGTCGGTCATCATCCGGCGGTAAGGGACGCCCAAAGCCTTGGCCGCTTCCCACTGTCCTTTGTCAACGGCGAGAATCCCGCCGCGAATGGTCTCGGAGATATAGGCGCCCGAGTTGAGCGTAAACGTGAGGATGGCCGCCTCGAACTGCGAAATGTTATAGCCCGTCAACTGCGGGGTGGCAAAGTAGACGAACGTCAACTGCAGAATCAGCGGCGTCCCCCGAAAAATCGAGGTGTAGCCGACTGCCAATGCTTTCAATATGCGGATATTGGATATTTTGATGAGAGCTAAAACAGAGCCCCATAAAAACCCGAGCACGACCGAGAAAAATGTTACCTGTAATGTGACCTTTATCCCCTTCAGAATAAAAGGGATATAGGGCACAATTTGTGCAAAATCCAAATTCATGCCCTGTTCGACTCCCATCTGTATAAATGTCTGCTAGAGAAGCGTTTCTTCCCTCACGTGGATTTATTCAAACCACTTCTTGATCAGTTTTTCCATTTCTCCATTTTCTTGCATCTGTTTGATCACTTTGTTGAAGTCTTCCACATACGGGGAGCCTTTCGGGAAAGCAATCGCCGTATTCAGCTTGGAATCCCCTTCGAAGGTCGTGAATTGCAGCTCAGGATTGGCCTCGATAAAGCCTTTGGCTACCGTGTTTTCCAGGATGGCGGCATCGACGCGTCCGGTTTTTACCTCTTCGACAATTTCGCCAGTTTTGTTCAGAGAGATGATTTCCATGCCTTGCAAGGTTTTTTGCAGTTCTTTTGCAGCGCCTTCCTGAATCGAACCGGTTTGTACGGTTACTTTTTTACCCGCGAGCTGCTCCGGCTTGGTCAGGCCGCTGTCCTTTTTGGACACGATACTGTTTTTGGAATCGTAGTAGACGATCGAAAAGTCTACGTTTTTCTCACGCTCGGGAGTAGGCGTCATTCCCGCCATGACGAAGTCGGCGCGTTTGGCTTGGAGGGCAGGCACGAGACCGTCGAAGTTCATGTCGACGATTTCCACTTCAAAGCCGAGCTCTTTCCCGATATACTTCGCGATATCGACGTCAAATCCGACGATCTCATCCTTGCCGCTGGACAAATCGTGGAACTCATACGGCTTGAAGTCAGCCGATGTGGCCATGACCAGCTTCTTTTGCTCTCCGGCTTGTCCCGCAGGTTCTTGACCCGCTGGCTGTTGTCCGGCACCTTGTGGATTGCCCGTGCCACAGCCGGCCAAGACAGCGACGGCCAATAGTGAAGACATTGCTACAGAAAACAGTGATGATTTTTTCATGATTACTTCCCCCTTATACATCTGGTTCTCGTTTGTGGTTGATCATCTACAGGAAATCCTAGTCTGTGTACGACTAAGCAAAAATACTCTTCCCGACAAGTTATATTTATACAACAACTTGCGTATTTTAATCAATATGAAAATGATTTCAGCAAATATTGAAAAAATTATGCATTTTCCAACCGGGAACCCATTCCATTTTCCCGATTGTTCAACGGTTCCCAATCTTGTTATTTTTTTCTAACAGGCATATAATGGGAGAAAAAATGGGAGTGTGTCGCAACATGGAAACTGCGAAACCAGCCTTGAGCAATCCTGTCGGTTTTTGGCGCCGCCTGGGGGGAAGTTTGCTCGACGGCCTCATCATCGGTGTGCCGCTCGTTTTGATCAGCTGGCTCATTACCGGAAGTCTCGAAGACAATTTCGTCGCCAATATGCTGTCTACTCTGTATTACGTGTTAGTGCCTGTCTTCTGGGCGGGTTATACGGTCGGAAAGAAAATTGTGGGGATTCGCATCGTCAAAGTGGATGGCAGCCAGGTAGGGATTGGAACCATGCTGCTACGCACGATCGTGGGCATGGGCCTCGTATACGGGCTCACCTTTGGAATCGGGGCGATCGTCAGCGCGATCATGGTGGGCGTGCGGGAAGACAAACGCTCGATTCACGATTTGATTGCAGGCACTTATGTAACCTCGGATACGCCTTAATCATATGGATAGAGACAGAAAAAGACCGGTGCAAGCACACCGGTCTTTTTTTGCGTATAGAGAGAAACAGTTATTAGCCGCGAATGGCTGCGATCGCAGCGGCGCGATCAGCCTGGCCGAATACGGCGTTGCCGGCCACCAGGACGGTAGCCCCCGCTTCGGTGCAGAGGCGGGCGGTTTCGGCATTCACGCCGCCATCCACCTCAATCTCGACATGACCTAATCCGCGCTCATCCAGCATCCGGCGCAGCTCCCGGATCTTCGGCACCACCTGCTGGATAAACTTCTGGCCGCCAAATCCCGGGTTTACGGTCATGAGCAGAACGATGTCCAGATCGGGCAGCAGCGACTCGATGGTGACCAGCGGTGTCGCCGGATTCAGCACGACGCCCGCTTTGACGCCCTGCTCCTTGATCAAATAAACGGTCCGGTGCAGGTGGCGGCAAGCCTCCTGATGGACGGTGATCCAGTCCGCTCCGCTTTTGGCAAACTGCGAGATGTAGCGGTCCGGCTCCTCGATCATCAGATGCACATCCAGCGGCAATTGTGTCACCGGGCGGATGGCATCGACAATCAGCGGGCCGATCGTAATGTTGGGAACAAAATGTCCGTCCATTACATCGACGTGAATCCAATCTGCTCCGCCGCGTTCAACATCGCGGATTTCCTCGCCCAGACGGGCAAAATCGGCAGACAGGATCGAAGGGGCGATCTTTACCATGGTTTGTTCCTCCGTTGGTATTCTTTCAGTTCTTCCCGAAATTGCTTGTAGTGTTCATAGCGATCCAGGTGCAGGCGGCCTTCCTCCAGGGCCTGCTGCACCGCGCAGGCAGGCTCGCTGATGTGGAGGCATCCCCGGAACTTGCACTGACCGCTGAGCGCGGCAAAGTCACGGAACCCCTCGGCCAGGTCCTGCTCGTCCATCCCGACGAATTCCAGCGAGCTGAATCCCGGCGTATCGGCCACATAGCCTCCGCCCTCCAGCGGAATCAGCTCCACGTGGCGAGTGGTATGGCGTCCTCTCCCCAGCTTTTGGCTGATGTCGCCGGTCTGCAGACTGATCCCGGAATACACGGCGTTGATCAGCGAGGATTTGCCTACGCCAGACTGACCGGCAAAGACGGAGATGCGGCCCTGCAGCACCTCCCGCACCTGGTCGAGACCCTGCTTCTGCTTGGTCGACGTAGGGATGACGCGGTACCCGATCGCTTCATACTTTTCTGCGATTGCTTCCACTTCGCTCCGCTCCGCTTTGTCCGCCTTGGAGAGCACGATCACGGCGTCAATCTGGGCGTTTTCTGTGTGGACCAAAAACTTGTCCAGCAAAAAGGGAGCGAAGGCAGGCTCCGCCATGGAAAAAACGAGCACGGCCTGGTCTACGTTGGAGATCGGCGGGCGAAGCAGCTCACTGGAGCGCTCGCCCACCTCCATCACGTATCCTTCCGTCTCGCTGATCGCATCGTACACGACCCAATCGCCCACCAGCGGATTGATTTTGGCTCCTTTTTTCTTGAACAGGCCGCGCGCCCGGCATTGAAACACCTGCTGGCCATTGTCCACGTAGTAGAAACCGCTTAACGCTTTGACGATCCGTCCTTCTGGCATTCATGTCCCTCCAACAGCTTAGTACTGAACACTGTCATAATTGATTTGCACTTGCGAGGCTTCGATATCGCTCCGGAACACCTTGATCGTGGCGTTCTTTTGCGGAGACAGGACGACCGGAACATCAAATTGCCTGCTTTCATCGATCCGCTCGTCGAGGACCACCAGATTGTTTCCCCTCGCGTCACTGACCACGATTTTGATCGGCACCTGGCTTTCTCCCTCGAGGATCTCTACATAGATGGGGTGGCTGACGATTTTGGCATCCGCCGGGAATTGCCCGTTGCTTACGGTGAGCTGGATCGCTGTGCCTTTCTCCACCATCATGCCAGGGTCATGGGGATGGGAATGCAAGACGATGTTGGGCTTTTCCGTCACATACGATGGTTCGTATCGGATGGCTGCCTCATCCACCAACAGGCCCAGTTTGAACAGGTCGATCCGCGCTTGCTCCAGCGTCTTGTTGCGCAGATCCGGCATTTTCACCAATCCCCGCCCTTTGCTGATCTCGACCCGGACCTCTGTCTGCCCCGGCACCACCTGCTGGCCGGCGGGCGGAAACTGATTGATGACCTGCCCCTCCGGTACTTCATCCGACTCTTTTTCTACGAATGTGCTGTCGGTGACCGTAAATCCTTTTGCCTTCAGCTCGTTTTCCGCCACCGTGCGCACCATGGTGACCAGGTTGGGCATGCTGATCGCTTCCTGCCCGCTGCTGACGTACAGGGTGACGACCGCATTTTCCTTTAACCTCATCGGCGGCGCCGGATCCTGACTGATGACGATGCCCTTCTCGATCTCGTCGTGGGGCTGCTCGACAATTTTCGGCACCAGCTTTTTCTCGCGTATTCTCTGTTCCGCCAGTGTGACGCTCGTGCCCTCTACGTGAGGCACCTGCACCTCCGGCACGGAAGGGAACAGCTCCATGATGAGGTTAAACCCGAGAAAGGCCAGTACAAAAAACAGTCCGATCGCGCCCGTCCAGAGAGCCGTTTTCATCCACCAGGGGCGCTTTTTCTTTGTCTCCGCCTCCTTGCGGGGAGGCGTGCCGGTTCTGCCATGACTCTCCAGCATCTCCGGGGTGATCACGGGATACGTCCGTGTGGCCTCTTCATCGACCGGAATTTCAAACTTATCTTCGTCCAATCTCTCGGGCAGCAGGCACGTCTCCAAATCCTCCAGCATCTCCCTCGCCGAAGCGTAACGGTAAGACGGGTCTTTCACCAATGCCTTCAGGATGACGTTTTCTACGCTTTGCGGAATCGCCGGATTAACCTGACGCGGCTCCGGCAAAGGCTCCTGCAAGTGCTTCAGCGCGACGGAGATCGGTGATTCGCCGGAAAAGGGCAATTGTCCCGTCACCATCTCATAGAGCACGATGCCGAGCGAATAGATGTCCGACTTTTCCGCGGTAATTCCGCCCCGCGCCTGCTCCGGAGAGAAGTAGTGGACGGAGCCGAGCACCGAATTGGTATGCGTGATCGTGGTCGATGTGACGGCCCGGGCGATCCCGAAGTCGGTTACCTTGATCCGGCCGTTTTTCCCGATCAGAATATTATGCGGTTTTATATCGCGGTGAATAATCTGATTGGCGTGAGCATGCTCCAGTGCGTCGCATATCTCGGCGGCAATCTCAACCGCATCCTCTACAGGGAGGGCTCCATTGCGAGTGATCAGTTCCTTGAGGGTATAGCCTTCGACGTATTCCATCACCATGTAATGGGTATCGCCGTCCTGTCCCACGTCGTACACACCGACTACATTGGGATGAGACAGGCTTGCCACCGCCTGAGCTTCGCGCCGGAATCGGGTGACGAAGTCTTCGTCCGTCCCGAATTGCGAGCGGAGAACTTTTACCGCCACCGGACGATTGAGCACCAAATCCTTGGCCCTGTATACAATCGCCATGCCGCCGCCACCAACGCGAGCTTCCAGTTGGTAGCGTCCCCCCAGTCGTTGACCTTCCATCTCTCTCACCCCTCTTTCTGAACGGTGTCAACTTTTCGCTGATTGCGAACGGCCACTAGCGTGATATTGTCCTCGCCGCCGGATTCCAATGCCTGATGGACCAGGCCCTCTACCTGCGCCTGCAGGGACAGCGGCTTTTTCAGCCAGTCCACCAAGGTGCCCACCTGCACTTTATTCGTCAGTCCGTCCGTGCACAGCAGAACGACATCGCCTGGCGTCCAATCGAAATAGCCGAGGTCGATGCGGACGTCCGGCTCCGTGCCCAGCGCCCGCATAATGACATTCCGCTGTGGATGGACAGATGCTTCCTGCGCGGTAATCTGGCCGCTTTTCAAGAGCTCATGCACAAGGGTGTGGTCTTCTGTTCTTTGCACCAATTCTTCATTTTGAAAATGATACAGGCGGCTGTCGCCGATGTGGGCGGTCACCCCGCCGTCCGGTCCCAGCAGCGCGGCGACGACGGTCGTGCCCATGCCGCTGCACTCGGGATGCTCCTGGGCGTACTGGTAGACCTCTTCATTGGCCATGAGGATCGCATGCATCAATTGTTCCTTGGCGTCTTCCTCTTCCAGGTCAGGTTCCAGATGACGCAGTTCTTTTACTATTCGCTCAACGGCAAGGCGGCTGGCGACATCGCCAGCCTGATGCCCGCCCATTCCATCTGCAACGACAGCCAGCACCCGGCCGCTCACATCGACGATACACGCGTAGTAGTCCTCATTGACTTGACGGACACAGCCGACGTGAGATTTCATTGCGATTTCCATGGTATCACCCCACGGTTTCTTTGGCGTATTGGGCTCTCAATTGTCCGCATGCGGCGGCGATGTCGCTGCCCTGCTCTCGCCGTATGGTTACATTGATTCCCCGTTCTTCGAGGATATTCTTGAAGCGGAAAATATCATTGCGCGGCGTCCGCACGTAATCCCGCTCCGGCACGTAGTTGACCGGGATCAGATTGACGTGGCAAAGCATGTCGCCAATCAGATCGGCCAGCTCCTCCGCATGCTCGGGCTGGTCGTTTTTGCCCCCGAACAAGCCGTACTCAAAGCTGATCCGGCGTCTCGTCTTGGCGATGTAATAGCGGCATGCCTCCAGCAGCTTATCCAGCGGGAAGCCACGGTTGATCGGCATCAGCTGGGTACGCAGCTCGGTGTTTGGCGCGTGCAGCGAGATCGCCAGGTTCACCTGTCCGCCGCGATCGGCAAACTCGTAAATTTTCGGCACGATGCCGCTGGTAGAGACGGTGATATGGCGCGCGCCGATGTTCAGGCCACGGTTGTCGTTGATAATCTCCAAAAAGGCCATCAGGTTTTCGAAGTTCTCAAACGGCTCGCCAATTCCCATGACCACGACGTGGCTCGCGCGTTCTTCCTCTTCATCCAGCTTCCGCTGGGCCATCAGGACTTGTGCGACGATCTCGCCCGCATCCAGATTCCGCTTCAGTCCGCCCAGCGTAGAAGCGCAGAACGTACAGCCGATCCGGCATCCGACCTGCGTCGTTACACAGATGCTGTTGCCGTAGCTGTGACGCATGATCACGGTCTCGATCGCATGGCCGTCGACCAATTGGAAGAGAAACTTGATGGTCCCGTCCGACGAGGTCTGATGGGTAATTTCCTTCATCGCCTCGATGCGGAAGGTCTCCTGCAGCTTCTGGCGAAGGTCTTTGGACAAATTGGTCATCTCATCAAAGGTACGCACCCGCTTGACGTACAGCCAGTCGAAAATCTGCTGGGCGCGGAACGCCTTGTCTCCATGCTCGGTGAGCCAGTCTTTCATCTCGCCGAGGGTCAGGCTGTAAATGAGCGGTTTTTCGCTCGTATAGGAAGTTACCGGCATTCTACATATTCACATCCTCAAGTAATTGGCTTCCTGCAAATCATCATTTTATCATTGTACCCTGCAATGTCTACAGCTTCAAACAGATAATGGGCAAAACAGCGGAAAATGCTTCGCTCCTCCTAGTGTAAACCATTCTGCCCAAGTACAAACGGCAAGGGAGCGGCCTATCCGGAAAACGGTATGCCACCCCCTTTGACCTCAATTTTTTCGTTTCAATCTGGCGATGAAAAAACCGTCGCTCTCAAAGTGATGCGGCAAAAGCTGAACGAATCCTTCGCCCGTCACTGCTTTTTCGGAGACTGCATCAGGCAGATCATCGATAAGCGCCAGGTCCAGTTCGAATTCAGGATGTTCCGCCACGAAGCGCCGGACGATGTCCTCGTTCTCCTTTGGCTCGATCGTGCAAGTGCTGTAGACGAGCAAGCCTCCGGGCATCAACAGCTCCGCTACATGTTCCAGCAAGCGGTACTGCAGCTGTGCAATCGCGTTGACGTCCTCCGGTGTTTTGTTCCACTTCAGATCGGGCTTTCTGCGAATCACGCCAAATCCGGTGCAGGGCGCATCCAAGAGAATCCGGTCGAAGCTGCCCAGCCCCTTCTCCCCGAGATGAAGCGCATCGGAGACGATCGGCTCGACGACCGTCAGCCCCAGACGCCTTGCATTTTGCGCGATCAGATCCCGCTTGTGGGGATGCACGTCGCTGGCGATCAGCTTCCCGCGATCCTGCATCAGCTCCGCGATATGGGTCGTCTTCCCTCCTGGCGCCGCGCAGGCGTCGAGCACCTTCATGCCGGGCTCCACCGCGAGAGCCGGGGCGACCAGCATCGAACTTTCGTCCTGGATCGAAAAATAGCCTTGGCGGAACCACTCCGTGCCCGCGGCATGGCCGCCGTCCAGCAGGAGGCCGTCGGGGCTGACTGCGGACGGGGCGACGGAGGGAAACTGTTCAGCCAGCTTGGCGAGCAGCTCCTCGCGGCTCAGCTTCAGCCTGTTTACCCGCACCGAAGTCCGCGGCTGGCGGTTATTGCTTTCGAGAATCAGCCGCGTCTGCTCCAGGCCGTACTGCCCGGCCCACCTCCGCACGAGCCATTCCGGATGGGATTCCGCGATAGACAGCTGCTTGATCGGGTCTCCTACGGCGAGCTGGTCCCAGAGGTCGGGCTGGCGCAGGACGTTGCGTAGGACGCCGTTGACCATCGCGGATATGCCCTGATGTCCTCTCCGCTTGGCGATTTCCACCGCCTCATGCACGACGGCGCGGTCCGGAATCCGGTCGAGATAGCGAATCTGGTACAGGCTGAGCCGCAGCAGGTTTTTCACCCAGGTCTGCACCTTTTTTCCTTGGATAAATCGGGCCAGCGCCGTATCCAGCGTCAGTCGGCGCTGGATCGTGCCGTAGACCAGTTCGGTCACCAGTCCCGCATCCGCCGCGCGCAGCTCTTCCCGGTCGAGCACGTGGCGCAGTTCCAGATTGCTGTAAGACTGATGCTCTTCTACCCGGTTCAGGACATCGAGAGCGATGTCACGCGCACCTTTTTTTGCCACAGATCATTCTCCTACCTTTGTGCCGATTTCGATGCTGCTTCCGGCTCCGCGCAAAAAATCAAACGCGCTCATCCGTTTTTTGCCCTCCGGCTGCAATTCCGTGAGCTTGACCGAGCCGCTGCCGCAAGCGATGACCAGCCCGTCCGGTTCGAGAGCGATGATGGTGCCGGGAGCTGCGTCCGCATGGGCAGCTCCATGCTTTTCCACCCACCATACTTTCCATATTTTGCCTGCATAACTCGTAAATGCGACAGGCCACGGGTGAAGCCCCCTGACCTGGTTGTATACCTGCTCGGCTGTTTTCGACCAGTCGATTTGTTCTTCTGCCCGCTTGATTGTGGGCGCAAACGTGGCGCGGTCGTGATCCTGCGGCTCCGGGGTGATCTCCCCGGCCAAGAGTCCCGGCAGGGTGTCTACCAGTAGTTTGGCACCTGCGGCCGAAAGTTTTTCAAACAAGCTGCCGGCGGTGTCCCGCTCCTCGATTGGAACGACCGTCTTGGACAGCATATCTCCGGCGTCGAGCGCCTCCACCATGTACATGATGGTCACACCCGATTCCGTTTCCCCTTCGATAATCGCTTTATGAATCGGCGCGCCGCCGCGGTACTTCGGAAGCAGTGAGGCATGCACATTGATGCAGCCAAAGCGGGGCGCATCCAACAGCTGCTTGGGCAAAATCTGGCCGTAGGCTGCAGTGACGATCAAATCCGGGCGCAGGGCGAGGACTTCCTCCAGCGCCTCGGCCGTCTTGATTCTTTCCGGCTGCAGTACGGGTATGCCATGTCTTTGGGCCGCTTCCTTCACCGGCGGCGGAGTCAGCACCTGTTTGCGGCCCACGGGCCGATCCGGCTGCGTCACCGCCGCGACGACCTGATAGCCCTCGCGAACCAGGGCTTCCAGGCAGGGCACGGCAAAGTCAGGTGTCCCCATGAAAAGTATGCGCACATCCTTCAATGGGCTTATTCCCCTTCCTCATCGGGATTGACCGGATAGACCCGATCGGCCACGTCGATGAAGAGCACGCCATTCAGATGGTCGATCTCATGCTGGGCGCAGCGGGAGAGCAGATCGTCCGCCTCCATCTCAAACACATTGCCGTGGCGGTCCTGGCCGCGCAGCTTGATCCACTTGTGGCGGCGGACATCTCCGCGCAGGCCGGGGATGCTGAGGCAGCCCTCCGGGTAGTCAAACTGCTCGCCCTCGTGCGCGATGATCTCCGGATTCACCATCTCGATCAGTCCTTCGCCGCAGTCCATCACGATGACGCGCTTGGAAATGCCTACCTGCGGCGCCGCCAGGCCCACGCCGTCCGCGTCGTACATGGTGTCGGCCATATCGTCGAGCAGCTTGTGCAGATTGGCATTGAATTTGGTTACGGGAATTGCTTTTTCTCTCAGAATCGAGTCCGGGTGTTTCACAATTGTGCGTATCGCCATTGGTTGTTTATCCTCCCTAAAGCAGCACATACGGATCGACGTCGATCGTCATCAGTACCTTCTGCTGTTTGTTCCATTCTTCAAAAGCGGCTGTCGCCTGCGCGAGCAAGTCTTGCAGCCGCGATTCATCCCGATATTTTAACATGATTTGGAACCGAAATCTATCCTTCACGCGAGCGATGGGCGAGGCTACGGGACCGAGCAGGATGGTCGTCTCCGCCAGCCGGGGCCGCAGGTAATCCGCCACCAGATGGGCCGCTTTGACGACGACCGGCACCTCTTCGTGGGAAAAGGTGATCAGCACCAGCCTAAAGTACGGCGGGTAGCCGGTGCGCCTGCGCTGCAGCATCTCCTCGCGGTAAAAAGAGGGATAATCATGCCGGGTCGCGTGCATGATGCTATAGTGCTCCGGCGCGTAGGTCTGGATCACCACATCCCCTTTCAGTTCGTGGCGGCCCGCCCGTCCTCCCACCTGCGTAAGCAGTTGGAAGGTTTTCTCCGCGGAGCGAAAATCGGGCAAAAAGAGCGACGTGTCCGCGGCGATCACCCCAACCAGGGTGACGCGGGGAAAATCAAGTCCCTTGGCGATCATTTGCGTACCGAGGAGGACATCCCCCTGCCCTGTGCGGAATCGCTGCAACAGCTCTTCATGGGCCCCTTTTCGCGAAGTGGTGTCCACATCCATGCGAATCACGCGAATGCCCGGATAGAGCCGCGCCAGCTCTTCCTCCACCTTTTGCGTGCCCGTCCCAAAAAAGCGGATGTGCTCGCTCTGGCACTCCGGGCAGTGGGCGGGCTGTTTGATCGTATAGCCGCAGTAGTGGCAGCGCGCCGTGTGATTCGTCCGGTGGTAGGTCAGCGAAATGTCACAATGGTTGCAGCGAAGGGTGTAGCCGCAGGAGCGGCACATGACGAAAGTGGAAAAGCCCCTGCGATTCAGAAACAGCACCATCTGTTCCTGTCTGTCCAGCCGCTCCCCGATCATCTCATGCAAGCGGCGGCTGAACATCGAGCGGTTTTCGGAGCGCAGCTCTTCGCGCATGTCCACTACATGCACTTGAGGCAGCGGACGATTTCCCACGCGGTCGGGCATGGAAAGCAGCGTGTAGCGTCCCCGCTCGGCCAAAGCGTAGGTCTCCAGCGCGGGCGTGGCGCTCCCCATGAGGAGGACCGCCTTGTTCTCGCGAGCGCGCCACATCGCCACCTCCCGGGCGTGGTAGCGCGGCGTCTCCTCCTGCTTGTAGGAGCTCTCATGCTCCTCGTCGATGACGATCAGGCCGAGATTTTGGAACGGAGCGAAGACGGCCGAGCGCGCTCCGACGACGACGCTTACCTCTTTGCGGATGATTTTGCGCCACTCGTCATAGCGTTCCCCTTGGGACAGCGCGCTGTGCAGCACGGCTACCTCGTCGCCGAAGCGGGCCTTGAACTTCTCCACCATCTGCGGCGTGAGCGATATCTCCGGCACGAGCAAAATCGCTTCGCGCCCTTTGGCCAGCGTCTTTTCGATCGCTTCCAGATAGACCTCCGTCTTGCCGCTTCCCGTCACCCCATGAAGGAGAAAGGAACGGTATTCCTCCTGCTCGATCGGGCCAAGGATCGCGCGCAGGACTTCTTCCTGCTGCGGGGTAAAATCCGGCTTGGCCGCGTTCGCAAAGCGGCGATGCGCGTAAGGATCGCGGTACACCTCCTGCTGCTCGATCGCGACCCAGCCTTTCGCCTCCAGGCTTTTCAGCGGCGAGCGCGTGATGCCCAGCTCCTCTTGCAGCATTTTGACCGACAGCGACTGGCCGCTCCTATCAGCCAGCACCTCCAGCACGCGGCGCATCTGCTCAGCCCGAGCCGGCAAGGAGCGGATCGCCTCCGCCAGCTCCTGATCGCTCAACAGACTGCGAACGAAGGACTGCTGCTTCCGCACCGCCCGGTCCGTCACCTGGTAACCGGTGTACAAGAGGCCGCTGGCGATCCAGCCGGGGACGAGCATCGCTTCGTCTGGAAAATGCTTGTCCACCTCTGCCAAGGGCAGCTTCTGCCTGCGGTACAGCTCCCACAGCAAGGGGAACGCGCCACAGGCTCCCTCCTCCAGCCGCGCCGAGGCAAACAGCCATTTCTCCGAACGCCCCTTCAAGACAGCCGGAATCATGGCCTGCAGGGCGGTCACCCACGGACAGAGATACTGGCGGGACATCCACTCACCGAGCCGGATCAGCTCGCCGGTGAGCGGCGGCTGGTCGTCGAGCACCTGGTCGATGTCCCGCAATTTCCCCAGCGCCTCCGGGTCCGGCTGCGCCTCTAAGCCGATCACATACCCCTGCAGCTTGCGCGGGCCGAACGGGACGACGACCCGGCTGCCCGGCTGGATCAGCGGCAGAAGCCAATCCGGGACCCGGTAATCAAATGGCCGATTGGTACGGTTGACCGGCACATCGACGATGACGCGAGCGATCATAGCTGCTCAGGCAGAGCCTGGCCGCCCAGCTTGAGCAAAATGGCGTCGATCAGCTTGTCCGCCACTTCCCGTTTGCTCAGCATCTCCAGCGCTACCTGCTCTCCTTCCTTCGTCAGCAAGGTGACGATATTCGTATCGCTGCCCATCCCGGCACCTTCCTGAAGGACGTCGTTGGCGACGATCATGTCCAGGTTTTTCCGCTCCAGCTTGCTTTTTGCATGCTGCAGCACCTCCTGCGTCTCCGCCGCAAAGCCGACCACATACTGCCTTTCCTTGCGCTTGCCCACTTCCTTCAGGATGTCCGGAGCCTTGTCCAATTCAAGCACCAGCGGCCCCTCCCCTTTTTTCATCTTGTGGGCATGAACCTCTTTGGGACGGTAATCGGATACAGCAGCGGATTTGATCACGATATCGCTCTTCGGCAACGCATCCATCACCGCATCGTACATCTCCTGCACAGACTCGACCGGGATGCACTCCACACCCGGCGGCACAGGCAGATTCGTAGGTCCGCTGATCAGCACCACACTGGCTCCCCGCTGCTGTGCCGCTTCCGCGATGGCATAGCCCATCTTTCCGGAAGCGTGGTTGGTTATATAGCGAACGGGATCGATTTTCTCCCGCGTCGGACCGGCTGTGACCAGCACCGTCTTCCCTTGGAGATCGCGCTTCCTGTCAGATTGTTCGGCAAAAAAGCGGATGACGGCAGCCAGGATTTCCTCCGGTTCCGCCAGCCTGCCTTTTCCGACCCAGCCACAGGCCAGAAGTCCTTCGCCCGGCTCGATGAAGCGGTAGCCGTAGCTGGCCAGTTTTTGCATATTGGCTGCCACCGCGGGGTGTCCATACATATTGACATTCATCGCGGGCGCCAGCATGACCGGCGCTTTGGTGGCCAGGACCGTCGTGGTCAGCATATCATCGGCGAGGCCATTTGCCATTTTGCCGATCACATTGGCGGTCGCGGGTGCGATCAAAACCAGATCCGCACGGTCGGCCAGGTCGATATGGCTGATCACCTGCGGATCGGGCTCGAAAAAGACATCCGCATAGACCGGTCCACGGGATAGCGCCTGGAACGTCAAAGGCTGCACAAATTTGGCGGCGCTCTCTGTCAACACCACGTGCACCCTGGCGCCCGCCTGCGTCAGCTTGCTGGTCAACGCCGCAGCTTTGTAGGCGGCAATTCCGCCCGACACTCCGAGTACGATCTGCTTGCCTGTCAAAGGAAGCATGCCTATCTCTCCTTTACTAAAGACAAAAGTATCCAGTCCGAAAAAAAACAACCTGCGTGAGGTTGTTTTGGGAAAGCGAGTACGCGGCTTGCCGTCCGCTTATTTGCGAGCTTCAGAGACATCGAGAACCAATTGATTTTCGATCAGTTCTTCCAATGCCTGGCCAACAAACTTTTTGGACTTTGGTTTTTCCACTTGGATTTGGCTGTTCTCGCGAATCTGGCGAGCGCGCTTGGCGGCAATCGTCACCAGGGTGTATTTGCTCTCAACTTGTGCAGTCAGCTTGTCAATCGACGGATATAGCATCGTCTATTCTACCTCCTTGAGCCATTTGCGAAACTTGTGGATTTGACGTTCCTTTTTTAAATGTTCGGCCGTAATGATCGATTGAATACGCGAGCACGCACATTCGATTTGATCATTGACCACCACGTAGTCGTACTGATCCATCAGCTCGATCTCGGTGCGGGCCATCTCCATGCGGTGCCGGATGGTTTCCTCCGACTCCGTGCCCCTGCCTACGATCCGGTTTTCCAGCTCGGCCAGATCGGGTGGCGCCAGGAACAGAAAAATTCCCTGCGGAAACTTTTTCTTCACCTGCAAGGCTCCCTGCACTTCGATCTCCAAGATGACGTCGCGCCCGCTGTCCAGTGTTTCTTCCACAAACTTGCGCGGTGTGCCGTAGTAGTTCCCCACGTATTCCGCCCATTCGAGCAGCTCATCCTGCTCGATCATCCGGCGAAAATCTTCCTTGCTCGTAAAAAAGTAGTTTACTCCTTCCACTTCTCCTGCACGCGGAGAACGCGTCGTGGCCGAAACGGAGTATACCAGATCCGGCATGCTTTCGCGGAGCGCCTTGCACACCGTGCCCTTCCCCACACCTGACGGTCCTGAGAGAACCAGAAGGAGACCCCTATCACTCATGAATGTATTCAACTCCTGCTTCATTCGTCCGATTCGTCGTCTTTATTGGCCAGCCGCTGCGCGACCGTTTCCGGCTGCACAGCCGACAGAATCACATGGTCGCTGTCCGTAATGATCACGGCTCGCGTTCTTCTGCCGTATGTAGCGTCCACGAGCATATTGCGATCCCGCGCTTCTTGGATGATGCGCTTGATTGGCGCGGACTCCGGACTGACAATCGAAATGATCCGGTTGGCATTGACGATGTTGCCAAACCCGATATTGATAAGTTTTATGGCCATGTCGGCACCGCCCACCCCTTCATCGCTACTCGATGTTTTGTACCTGTTCTCTCATCTTTTCCAACTCGGTTTTAATCTCGATGGCTAACCGCTGAATCAGCAGATGGTTCGCCTTGGAAGCGATCGTATTCGCTTCCCGATTCATTTCCTGCAGGTAAAAGTCGAGCTTTCGCCCAACCGCTTCGTCTTGTTCAAGCTGCTCTGCGAACTGGGCTGCGTGGCTTTCCAGACGCGTGATCTCTTCACTGATATCGCTTCGATCCGCAAAGAGCACGGCCTCTTGGGCCAAGCGCTGCTCGTCGATCTCCGCCGTAACGCTCTGGGCCCATTCCTGTACGCGCTGCATAAGCCGGGCGCGGTACTCTTCCACGACACCGGGAGCATGCTGTGCGATTTCTTTCGTCCAGGAGACAATCCCGGCCAACCGTCTTTTGAGATCTTCCTCTAGCTTCTGTCCTTCCTTTTGCTTCAGCAGGAGAAGCTCTTGGGAGGCTTCTCTGACTACGGACAAAAGGGGTTCGGCAACAGCCTCGGGTGGCGTCTCCTTCGCTTCCTGCTCGGCGATCACCCCTGGCATGAGGAGCAGATCCTTGGCGGACAGCGGCTCGCTCAGCGAAAAGCGCTCCTTCATTTCCCGAAGGGCTTTCACATACTGGCCCGCAACTTCCCAATTGACATCAAACCCGGTTTCGGCGGCAGCCTCCTCTTCAATCGAAACCGTCACGTCTACCCGTCCGCGGCGGACATACTCGGCCACCGCTCTGCGGACCGGGTCCTCCAGTACGGCATATGCCTTTGGCAAACGAACCTGGATTTCGCAAAACCGATGGTTGACGGCACGCATCTCCACGGAGAGCCGGAGCGCACCGAACATGGTTTCCTTGCGGCCGTAACCCGTCATGCTTCGGACCATGGATATCACTTCCATTGTCGTAAAATCGTTAATTCATTATAGGAGACAACTCTTTGCAGTGTCAACCGAAGCAGACTCTTCCGCTACTGCCGCCCAGGGGATGATTATGGTACACTATTCTTTATCCTACCATGAGGTGAGTACAATGGCTTTTGACGGTATTGTGACTCGTGCCGTTGTGCATGAATTGAAACGTTTTGAGGGGGCGCGGATTGCCAAAATCCACCAGCCCCATACCAGCGATATCGTCTTGCAACTGCGGATGCCGGGCGACAATGCAAAGCTGCTCCTGTCCGCCAATCCGACCTACCCCCGGTTTCACCTGACGACCGAGGAGTTTACCAACCCGCTGGAAGCGCCCATGTTTTGCATGCTGCTGCGAAAGCACTGCGAGGGCGGTCTGATCGAATCGATCGAGCAGGTCGACATGGAGAGAATCGTCCACCTGAACATCCGGTCGCGCGACGAGCTGGGAGATACGGCCCGCCGGCGGATTGTGATCGAGATCATGGGCAAGCACAGCAACATCATTTTATTGGATGCCGATACAGGCATGATCCTGGACAGCGCCCTGCACGTATCGCTGGCTGTCAGTCAGTACCGGCAGGTCTTGCCGGGCAAAACGTACGTCGCGCCGCCCAGCCAGGACAAAAAAAATCCGCTGCAGGTGACGGAGCAAATGTTTACCGGGCTCTTGAACTGGAATGTCGGCCGTCTCGACAAACAGCTCGTCGATACCTTCACCGGGATCAGTCCGCTTTTGGCCAAGGAAATCGTCCACCGTGCCGGTCTGCCGACGCGCGAAGCATTGTGGCAGGCCTTTTCCGCTGTGATGCAGAGAGCGAGCCGCCACGATTACGAACCGCAGATCGCGATCACGCAGGAAAAAGCCTCCTTTCACGTCTTTGCCCTGACGCAGCTCAAAGGGGCGGAAGTGTCCGCCTACCCCTCTGTCAGTCAGTGTCTGCAAGCCTATTATGAAGGCAAGGCGCAGCGGGACACCGTCAAACAGAAGGTGCACGATCTGATTCGTATCGTGACCAATGAGCGGAACAAGAACGCGAAGAAAATCGAGAAGCTGGAGCAGACGCTGGTCGAAGCGCAGGAAGCGGAGCAATTCCGCCTCTACGGAGAGCTGATCACGGCCAATATGCATCTGCTCAAGCGAGGCGATACCGTGCTTCAGACCGTGAACTGGTACGATGAGGCGGGCGGCACCGTCAGCATCCCGCTCGACCCATTGAAGACGCCTTCGGAAAATCTGCAGGCGTACTACAAGCGATACAACAAAGCGAAAAACAGCCTCAGCATTGTGGCCGAACAAATTGAGCAGGCGCGCGAGGAAATCGTCTACCTCGACGGCTTGCTCGTGCAGCTGGACCACGCCAGCATTCAAGAGACCGAGGAGATTCGCGAAGAGCTGGCGGAGCAAGGCTATATCCGCAACAGGCAGAAGCGTCTCGGCAAGAAGAAAAAAGACCACCGGCCCGAGCTGGATGCCTATCTGTCCTCCGACGGAACCGAGATCCTGGTGGGCAAAAACAACAAGCAAAACGAGTATCTGACGAACAAGCTGGCCGCCCCGGGGGAAACCTGGCTGCATACCAAGGATATCCCCGGTTCGCACGTCGTCATTCGCTCGCGGACGGTGAGCGAACAGACGCTGGTCGAGGCAGCCCGTCTCGCCGCTTACTTCAGCAAAGCCCAGCAAGGCAGTCAGGTGCCCGTCGACTACACCCTGGTCAAACACGTGAAAAAACCGAGCGGCTCCAAGCCGGGATACGTTATCTACGAACAGCAGCGGACGCTGTACGTCACCCCGGATGAGCGTCTCGTCCGAGAATTAAAGGCAAATCATCGGGAACGGGCGAATAGCCGGACTCCCTAGGTCCATACTAAGAGCAGGAAAGGAGGTGCTCGTTCTTGAGCATCCTGGTCAAGCTCTTAAGTAATGGAATCATTGCTGTGCCAGGGCTGATCTGGTCAGGAACGTCAGCCTCGTTCGCGCTCGTCGCCAGTGTCGCCATCAGTCTGATCTCGTACTTGATCGGGGATCTCTACATCCTTCCCCGGACCAATAACACCTTTGCCAGCACCGCAGACTTCGGGCTCAACTTTGCTCTTTTATGGCTCTCATGCGCCCTTTTCGTCGCGGCATACAGTCTGACGGGCTTGTTTTTGACGGCATTTGCCCTCTCCGTCGTAGAGTATTTCTACCACAATTACTTACTGCACCGCGGTGCCCATCATACGAAGCATCCAGGCTGATGCATCACTTTAAGCTAGAAGGAGGACCGGGATGAACGTCATCGGGATCATCCAGACGGATTTGAATGAGTTCAGCGTCCTGTTTGAACCGGAACAACAAGGCGGACAGGGACAGCAAAATGGAAATCAGCAGGCATCTCCGGATCAGGGCGGAAATGAGCAAAACGATCAGTCCCTGTTTCTCAGTTTTCTCGAGGATCAGAACTTCAGCGAGACCCAAGGCAGCCAAGGCAACAGCAACGGCAACCAGCAGCAAAACGCTCCTCAGGAACTGACGGTTCGCATCAAGGGAATCCCCGAGGGGCAAAAAGCTAACTTCCTGCAGATGTACCAGATCCTGCAGGACGCCAAGGACACCCGGGAACTGGAGCAAAGCCTGACGATCGTCCAGACAGACGATCAACAAAATCAGGGTGGAAACAATGGCAGCAGCAGTAAAAACGCGGGGAACTCCATCCCTGGGAAAAACCAGCAATCGTGAGGGCCGCCTCATTTTTTACAGACAAAAAATCCCCTTGCCCTGACAACGGTCGAAGCAAGGGGATTCATCATTTGTTGAGAGTGATCTAAGTACTTCTTGGCCAAGCAGGAGCTTGGACAAAAAACCCGCTCTGCCGTCCGACCTCATGTTTCTATAACCTGCGCTCACACAGGTGGGTGACCCGTCCACGTGTCTGCCTTCCCATGCGTCCCGTCGGGAGGTGGGCCTGACATATCCGTGAAGTTCTGTCTCCCAGATCATACGTATAAGGTTAGAAACATTTAGAGCCTTACGCACATCGCAGGATCTTGTTGATCATTACTTTATCACAGGTTTTGGCGCTTCTCAATGGATAAATTCTCCAAACCGCTTGGTTCCTACCCTTTTTTCAATCGCTGACGGATCACTTCCTGAAATTCCGGATGGGTGATCAGCTTTGGCTGCTGCTCTTTTTCCCAGGCCAGCGCCTTTTCCAGATCTCCCTCCAGACAGACCTGCAGTCCCTGTTTGGTCACAGCCCAGGCTTGTCCGGGCATCCTGCGCAATGCGGCGAGCAAACGATCGAGCTCCTGGGGAAGCGCGGCCGCCTCAACAGCCTTGTAGATCAAGCCGATGGCTTCCGCCTCGCTGCCGCTGATTTTCTCGCCTAGCAAGGCCAGTTTTTTTGCTTGCGCCATGCCAACCAGCCTGGGCAAGAGATACGTCCCGCCAAAATCCGTCGTCAATCCGATCTGGACAAACGGCTCCTGCAAGACAGCCTCCTTGGAAGCTAGGACAAAGTCCGCATGCAGCGCAAGATTGAGACCGGCACCTACGGCCGCCCCTTCGACGACGGCAATAACCGGTTTGGGCATGCGATGCAGCTGCAGCAATAAGTCGTTGATGATCGTCAGTGCCTCATCCGCCTGATCCGGCTCCTTCAGCATCCCGAGCACGCTCAAATCCGCTCCCGAGCAAAAATTGCCTCCCGCCCCGCGCAACACGACGAGGCGTACGCTCTCCTCGGCTGCTGCATACGCGACGGCTTCTTTTAACAAGGAAAACATCTCCACGGTCAGCGCATTGAGTACCCGGGGCCGGTTCAGGGTGATCATCAGGATGTCCTCTCGCTGTTCCCGTATGATCGGTATGGATGGTTGCTGTGCATGATCCATCAGGCTGTACCTCCATTCATTTTTTTGTGACAGGAATGACGCCCTCCGCCTCCAGGCGGGACAGATCGCTCGCGGACAACCCCAGCTTGCCGGCGAGCACTCGGCGGGTGTGCGCGCCGTACGCCGGAGGAGCCCAGGCGGGATATTCAGACATCCGCCCGCTGAGCACATGGGGATGCGTCCGCACCTGCAGCGTCTTCCCCAGTTCGCTCCCGTAGAGCGGGAAGAGGAGCTCTCTACTTTGCACATACGTGCAGGCGGTCCACGTGTCCGCCTCTTCTACCGCGGTGAGACAACAGTCCACTTCATGCCCCAGCTCGCTCCATTCGGCCTGCGTCCGCGACAAGAAAAGCGCTTTCAACTCTTCGAAAACATCGGGATGATCCTCCTTGCCCGCTCCGTGCAAGCCCTCCCAATCCTCTCTCCCGACAGCTCTGCAAAAATTCAGCCAGAACTTCTCTTCCAGCGCGGCAAGGGCCACGTATTTGCCGTCGGCTGTTTCGAATACGTGATAAGCCAGATGGCTTTTGAAAAAGCGCGTCATCTCCTTCGCCGTTTCTGCTTGTCCGACAAAAAGGGCGTGCATCCCCATCCAGGAAGCCAAGGCATCGACGGCAGCAATGTCCAAATAGGCGCCGCGGCCCGTGCGAAAACGTCCGATCAGGGCCGCACAGATCTGTTCGGCAGCGTACATGCCACAGGCGAAGTCGGCAAGCGGCACTTCCGCGATCACCGGTCTCCCCTCGCTGTCGCGGATCGTCGACAAGAGACCGCTGACGGCCTGAAAGTTGAGATCGTGGCCGCCCAGCTGACGCATGGCCCCGCTTTGGCCATATCCCGTAACGGAGCAGTAAACGATCGCTTCATTCCCGGCCGACAGTCGTTCATAATCAAGTCCGAGAAGGCTCATGACGCCGGGGCGGAAGCTCTCTACGATCACATCCGCTTGGCTGGCCAGCCGATAGGCGAGTTCCTTTCCTTCGCTGGTCCGCAGATTCAAGGCAACGCTTTTTTTGTTGCGGTTCGAACTGTGAAACAGAGCTCCTGAACACGCCACTTTCGGTCCCATCCCGCGACCAGGATCCCCGGCCGGATGAGTTTCGAGCTTGATCACTTCCGCTCCCAAGTCAGCCAAGCGCATGGTGCAAAACGGTCCGGGAAGATGGCGCGAAAAATCGACTACCGTAATCCCTGCAAGCATGGGTTGACCGCTCCTTTCACCCCTTTCCCCATACATTTCGTTTTCTGCCGGCGGCAATCCTCTTTTTTCCAAGCAAAACAAAAAAGCGCAGGGAATCGCTGGCGACTGCCTAGCATTCCCCTCGCTTTTTTGCGTACGATCAACATTTCTTTTTCATCCCCTGCCAGAGGAGAAAAGCGGACCTCAGCAGTTTTCCTTAGTACCGGCTATCGTAGCCGGAAGAACTGGAAGAATCGTAGCCGCCGCCGTAACCTTTTTTGTAGCTATGGCAGTCGTATTTGTATACCGGCTTGTAGTAGCATTTTTTCTGGTAGTATTTCTTTTTACAGCACTTTTTGTGATAGCAATGGCCGTAAGACTTTTTGCATCCGCAGCTCACTCGCTTCACCCCCTCTGCCTTCGTACAGTTACAAAATATGTAGGGGTGAGTTCTTCGGCATGGTACAGCTATCTATACGCGAGGTAAATGAGCTTTTGTTCCTGAGTCAATTGCCAGGGTTTTGCAGATGCGCTCACATGGGTGATGTTGCGCCTATTCCATTTTCCGCTATCTTTACTGGGTCACGATCTTGCGCAACTCCTTGATCCCGTGATGGTCGGGAATTTCCTGGAATTCCTTCACTTTGGGCAGCGTCAGGAGATGCGGTCTGGTCATGTATCCCGGCTTGGAGATATAGACGACATCGCAATTGGCGATCAGTTCGAATACGTTGGGATGATTCGCCTCGATCGTGCGCAAATCCAGGTGGGTGATGCCGGCGTTGTGCAGATCGGCGATCATGCCTTCCGCTCCGCGGATCGTGGCGCAGATCAACCCCACTTTGGTATTTCGCGGATAGGCTTCCATGGCTGGAATGACCGTCGTCGGATCGGGTATGAAATCCAGACTGACAATCGGGGGCGCCTCCCGCGGCAATGTCTGTTTGACCCGTGCGCTGACGGAAGGGTGCGTCACGATGGCTTTGTACTGCTGCAACCCTTTTGCCTCTTCCTGCTCCAGCAGTTCCCAGAATTCTTCCAATGTGCGTCCCTCCACCATCGCGCTGGGCAGGTGATACTGGACCAGCCTGAGGTATTCAGCCAGCTCGAGCTCGGTGAAGCGGATAAATAGTACCGGAAACTGGTTGATCTCATGCATGACGACAGAGAGGACGCGCGTAAATTCATCCATCGAATACCCCATGGCTTTCACCTTATGGATGGTCTCTTTGGCGAGCAGGGCCAGATGGGCGGGATTGCGGGTGAGCAGCGGATCGTTGACGACATTGCTGACGATGGTGCCTCGCCCCTGCCGGGAGTCAACCAGCCCTTCCTGCTGCAGTCGGAGGTAGACGCTGCGAATGGTGTTGTAGTTAACCTTGAGCTGTGCTGCCAGATCTCTGACCGTGGGAAGATGTGCATGCGGAGGCAGTTCACCGCTGCGGATGGCGGATGCAATTTGCTGATACAATTGCTCGTGATACGACACATTGGATTCTTTGTGCAAAGAAAGGCGCAGCACTTCACAACCTCCCCACTATCATGTAATTTCAATCGTAAATCAATTCTGAATGTATCGTCAATATCCAGCCTTGGGATGAACGCTCCGCAGCCAACGAATACTAACCAGGAGTATATCAATAGAGGAAAGCGGGGTGACGCAAGTTGGGCGAGCAGAGCCGTTTTCGTGAAGGCGACAAGTCCCCGAAAAACGCCGTCTACATGGAAATCGGAGAGACGGGGGCCGGGGTGCAGGACCCGATGATTATCGAATTGAGCAAAGGCGATAAATTTCCTCCCACCCGCAATAAAAACCGGGTCTGGACGCAAAAATAGGGAAAACGCAACCAATCGAGGCAAACACAAAAAAGAACCAATCCGCTTGTGAAGAGCACCTCCATTGTTAGACACCGCTAACAAGGTACACTTCATTGACAAGATTGGTTCTTTTTTTCGCAGGTCAATCCTCTTCTTCTTCGCCATCCTCATCGTCTTCGTCCGTGACATAGACAATGGTTACTCCCAGGCTCTCCAGCAGCCCGATAACCTCCCGATTCAGCTCTTGATCCAGGAGCAGCCCAAGGCTCTCCACGAGCTCCAGCTCCTCCAGATCTCCGGATTCCGCATCTTCGATCAACTCGATGATATCTGTCAGCTGTCTCTCTTCCAGGACGGCCAGAATTTCTTCCTTCGTCATTTCCGTGTACACCTCGTTTTTCATAGGGATGATCCTATATAATTGTACATAGGGAAAAAGGAAAACAAAAGAGCGAGGTAAGCAAATGTATCCTGAGGCTTATGTGGAGTATCTCGTTCAGTTTCACGCGGAACGGGATTATTTCGAGTGCCATGAAATTTTGGAAGAATACTGGAAAGAAAGTCCGCCCGGGGAGCGCCAGGCGGTATGGGTGGCGCTGATTCAGATCGCGGTATCCCTCTACCACCAGCGGAGAGGCAATTTTGCCGGGGCCCTCAAAATGATGCGCAGCGCGATTGCCGGGATCATGCGTGAAAAAGCTGCGGTCAAAGCGCTCGGCCTGGACGTCGACTCGCTCCTGGCGATGCTCCGCCTGGCAGCGGCACAGCAGGAAGCCCGCCAGCCTTACCGGAGCATCAGCCTCCCGATCGCCGATCCCGCTCTGCTTGAGGCTTGCCGTACGATCTGCGCCGACAGAGGCCTGTCCTTTGACCGCGAAAGCGATTTGCAAAATGAATTTCTCCTGCACAAGCATACGCTGCGCGACAGATCGGATGTCGTCGAAGAGCGGGAGCGTCAACTCCGCCGGCGCAGTCAGCCGCGCGATCGCAGCACCGGCTCCGACACATAGACTGCGGGAATCGCCTCTGCATAAAAGTGAGGCCAGGCTCCCTGGAAAAAGCGAATCCCCCGCTCCCAGGCATCCCGCGCCTTTACTTCGCAAATCGCCAGTGTCCCCGCTTCTTCTCCGATCGCCTGGGGGGTCGCTGCCAGCTGCACAGTATCGCTGGCGATCGGCAGCAGGCCACCCTCCAGCACTTGACCCAGCAATCTCCGATGCGTGCCGTAGTAGAGCCTCTCCGGCGGCTCTACCTCCTCCCCCACCTTTTTGGGACCCGGCATAAACCCGTAGGTGGCGCGGATCAATTCGCCCCCGTCCCATTCGATTCGCTGCTGGGGGTCGGCGTCCACGACCTGCCGAATCTCCTCGCGGGTGACGCTGCCGCAGCCCTTCAGCCCGCGGAGATAGGTTAATAACGGCTGGATGGGCGTATACCCGTAGGTATCATAGTAGAGCGTCAGTTCTTCTCCGTTTTGCCGCAGAACAGACAGCAGCTTTTTTCGCAGCCTATCTTCGTAGTCCTTCAGCACCGCGCATCCCTCCGCTTCCCGTCAGTATATCCAGATCACCAGCACCGCGATGATCCCGAGATCGGCGAGGAGGTGGCTGAGCCATGTCGCGTAGGCGGCCGGGTACCACCGTTTCATCCAGCCCCAGAGCAGTCCAGCCCCGAAGACCAAGAGCGTGATCACCCCTCCCCAGAACAAGCCGAACAGGACCACCGCGATAATCAGATGGTAGAGACTGTAGAAAAAACTGCTCACGACCACAGCCTGTATGCGATTGAGCGAGGCGAGCAAGCGCTCCAGCACAAATCCGCGCCACAATAGCTCCTCTAAGAGTGAATTGACCACCACCAGATAGAGAGAAAAAGGCAGCAGAAGCTGTCTCGTCAGCCCCCATGTTTCCAAGACGAGCCGTATATGAACCGCATGGACCTCTCCCTCCAGCAGCAGCCAGGCTCCCGCGATGATGCCCGTCATCAGCATCACCCCGATCGCCAGGCCATAGGCAATCCCCTCTTTGTCCAGAGGCACCCATGCCTTTCTCCACTGCAGGGACAGCTCCTGTTCCCACCAGCCATGCAGAATCGGCACGAGCAGACAGACCAGCAAATGAAAGGAGACAAAGGTGACAAACAGGCTTCGCTTCTCCACCAGCCCGTAAAAAACGGACAGCGTGGCCGCGAATCCATAAGCCAACAGGAGTAATAGCACAGGCTTCCTTTTCATTCAGGGACTCCCTTATCCACTTTGACAAACTTAGCGTTCCCCATGTCTCTCGTTGACATTCGATTGCACGGAATCAATATACAAAATTTTGGGTAAATGCTATACTGTTTGAATCCACTGGTAAAAATTATTTGACTAGACAGAAGGAGTGTCTGACATGTTGTGGCGCAATCATACCTTTCTTCTGCTCATGACAGGAGAGGTTATCGCCGGTGCGGGTATGTGGATATCCATCATCGCCAACCTCCAGTTCATGCAGCATATGATCCCTTCCGATACGGTGAAGGGGCTGGTCTTGATGAGCGGGCTGATCGTCAGCATCTTGCTGTCACCCAAAGCCGGCGTCACCATCGACCGCATCGACAAAAGAAGCATTATGCTATGGGCCAGTCTGGTCCGCAGTCTCAGTCCTCTCTGCATGCTCCCAGCCATCGCTTACAGCTCCCTCACCTGGATGGTCGTCTCGCTGATCATCATGCAAGTCTCGGCAGCCTTTTATTTCCCGACCGTGCAGGCTTCCCTCCCGGCGATTCTCAGTCCGGCGGAACTGTTAAAGGCAAACAGCGTCTATCTGAACATCGCCACCCTGTCCCGCATCGGCGGAACGGCACTGGGCGGCATACTCGTCACGGCGATGGATTTGTCCACCCTGTACCTGTTTTCGCTCGGAGCCTATCTGGCGCTGGCCGTCGTCACCCGATTCCTGCAAATCCCGCCGATTGACGCTCGCAAGCGCCAGGAAAAAGTGGAGTTTCGCGAGGTATTTACGCTGATCAAGCGGGATCACGCGCTGATGGTCGCGCTGCTCAATACCGGCTTGATCACGCTGTTTCTCGGCGGATTTAACCTGCTCGTACTCAACTTCAGTGAAATCCAGGCGCGCCCCGATCTGATGGGCTGGATCTACACCGTCGAGGGAACCAGTATTCTCGCCGGAGGTTTGCTGGCAAAGCGGTGGATCGGCGGACGCAATCTGATTGCCGCCTCGACCCTCCTGCTGTTTGTCTTCGCCCTCTCCCAGTACGGCATGTCTTTTGCGGAAAGCCGTGTGATGGTACTCGCTTCCTTTGGCCTGTTTGGATTTACGGTGGCGTTCTTTTTCCCTGTGACGACCACGATTTTTCAACGCAGACTGGAGGAACACCAGCAAGGCCGCTTTTTCTCGTTTAAGGGCATGCTGGACCGCGGGTTCTTTTTGGTCGCCTTGGGAACGACCGGGGTCTGCCTCGATCTCTTCGGCGTGTCGGGCTACATGATCGGGATCGGTTCCGTCACCCTGTTGATGGCCGCACTGACGCTGTATTACAGCAAAAGGCACAAGCTGGATGTACGGGAGACAGATGAGCCGGTTGCGGCTGCGTAACATGCGGACGCAAAAGTATGAGTAAAATGTTCGTGGGCAAACCGAAAAGAAATTTTTGAAGAAAAATCAGTTGGAGGGTATAGAAAAGGGCTTCTCTTCTTGGTAAAGTGTAAAGCGCCAAAACCAAACACACCAAGGAGGAGAAACCCTGTGAGCAAGTTTACCACGGAATTTCCCACAATGAAAGAGCTTGAAACGTTGTTGTTTCGAACGTTGCAGGAACAGTTCGCTGCCGGTATGGCTTATATTTTGGAAGCGTTGGACGAGTATCTGATGCATCAACGGGATCATTCACGCTTTCGGCTAAAGGACCAACGAGAAGTCCAGATCGACACACTCTTTGGTACGGTTCGATTCAAACGGCGATTGTATCAGGATCGCGTGAAGGGTCAACATGTGTATTTGTTGGATCGTATGCTGGCCTTTGACGGGCGGGAGAAGCTAAGCCCGTTTTTGGAAGAGATAGCGATCGAATTTGCTAGCCAAGGCCCCTCGTACCGGGACAGCGCAAAACGCTTGGAAGCGTTACTGGGGTATCGGGTACTGAGCCATGAGGCCATTCGGGACAAACTAATCACGCGGGTTGAACAAGCATCAACCATCGTGTCGAAAGCGACCCGAAGGTCGGTTCGCGTATTGTTTGTGGAAGTGGATGGACTTTACACCTCATTGCAGAGGCAACGCCAGCGGGGAATGGAAAATCGAATGGCGATTGTGCACGAAGGATGGGAACAAGAGGGGGACCGAGTGCGGCTTAGGTCGAAACGCCATTACCTGCATACGACGAAGGGAGAGTTCTGGGAAGGGTTTGGCGACTTTCTGGTTCGTCATTACGACATGGATGAAAACACATGGATCGTAGTCAATGGGGATGGGGCCAATTGGATTGGAGAATGCGAATCCTACTTTCACCGCTGTATTTACACACTGGATCGCTTTCATGTGGCGCGAGAATTGCGCCGATTCCTGGGTCAGTTGCCAGAGACGTGGCAGACGGTAAGGCAGGCGTTGGCGGCCTTTGAAGCGGATATCTTGCTGGCGACAGTAGAGTCCGTACCGGAGGAAAAGATTCTGGAAGAGCACCGGAACGAATGGCGGAAATACGTGGCCTATTTACGGCGGCATCGAAGGCATCTTATCGACTATCGAAAGGTTCTGGGTGAAGCTGGTATCGACACGACGGGCATGCGTCCAATGGGGAGTGCGGAAGCGCAAATGCGGGTGATGGCAAAAAGGACCAAACGAGGCGGCTACAGTTGGAGTGTACGGGGAGTACAAGCGATGTTGCGAGCCATTATGGCACGACAAGAGGGAAGTCGTTTGAGCGGCCAGGCGATAGCGAAGAAGCAAGTGTTACAGCCCAACCCAATGGTCCGAGTGAAGGACTTGCTACGGGAAGTGAAAGAGCAGGCAAAAGGCTATATAAACGGGACGATCCGCCTGTTGCACGGGTCATATCAAAGCAGCCCTACCGGGCTGGCCTTAAAAGCCCTTCGCGGATGAGGCAAAAATCGAGTGGAAGAAAGGAATCATACAAAAATAAAGCGCTTTCAAGAAGAGGAAACCAGAAGTCTTATTTTGGAGACAAAAAAATCCTGCCCACTATGGCTTGACTCACACGACGCAAAACGTCCACTTTCCCCTCTCGGAAAAAATGGTGTACACTAGTACCATCATGGGGTAAGGAGGAGCCTATTCATGAACATGTTGTCATCGAGCGCTCTCGGGATGCTGATCCCGTTACTCATGGCGACCGCAGTCATCTTTGTACGGATGCGGGCTCAAAAAAAACCGGTTTCCGCGCGTCGAATTATCTTGCCGCCCTTGTTTATGTCCACGGGCTTTGCCATGTTTCACTTTCCGGAAACGGCAACCCCGTTTGCGTATCATGTTACGGCCTTCCTGATCGGGCTGGTACTGTCGATCCCGCTGATCCTGACATCCCGGTTTGAATTCGTCGGCCAGGAGGTCTATCTCAAGCGCTCCCGAGCGTTTTTTCTGATATTGCTGGGTCTGTTGGTGATCCGAACCGCGATCAAGCTGGTGGTCAACGATTCGTTTACCGTCATGCAAACAGCCGGTCTCTTCTTCGTCTTGGCGTACGGCATGATCCTGCCCTGGCGCCTCGCGATGCTGTATATGTACCGGCAATTGGTCAAAAAACCGGTGCGGACGTAAGTCTACAAAGATAAGAGCAGAGCCCTTTTCACATGTACGGGGCCTGCTCTTTTTTGTTACCACGCGTATCTGCTTCCAAATAACCATACCCGCCGGCCGGCATCCGCCCCGGCAAAACGGATCAAAAAAGGCCGTTCTCCTCTGGCTGCCAATGCCTCGCCAGCAGGTCCATCGCCTTCCGGACGGCAAAAGACGAGATCGCCCCCGGGACAGGACAGCCGTCTGCAGGTCGCTTGAAGCTCCTCGTCGTAATAGTCCGGGCCGGCTTTGAGTCCCAACCACTCCTGCCAGGCTTCTGCCGCATCGGCCTGATCATGGGCCGCGATGGCGACATAGGCGATTTCGCTTGCGCCATTAGGATGCGGCGCCACCACTCCCCGACGGGTCAAATCCGCAAGCCGGCTCTCGTCCGTATCCGCCCACTCAATCAAAAACGGCATGCGGTACTTCCGCCGCGGATCTTTTGCAAACAGCATTTTCCACTGGATCAGGCTGCCGTCTTCCCGTCTCCTGCTTCCCGCAAGCGGACCTGTCACTTGGCAGCCTTGCTCGCGAAAGCGCTCTGACCAGCGCTCGATCTCACTGGTGCGAAGGGCGATCTGTCCCATCCCTTCGCCGCAGGGCCGATCGGCCAATAGCTGTTGGACCAGCGGATTCTCTGACTTCGCCGCAATCTCCGTCGACCGCGCGGCGAAGAACTCGATGTAAGACAAGCCAAAGTAGCTCAAGCTGTTATAGGTCCCCCACGCCTCGTGTTGTCCCCCCGCCACCGCGTGAAAACCGGCGTCCCCAAGCGGCTCCAGAGCTTCTGCCGGAGGCCTGTAGAGAAAGTGCACCAGATGATCAAATGAGAGTTTCACCCAACCCGCCTTCTTTCCCATGTCTTTTTCCCAAATCGTACCTCATCCCGGCAGAAAGTCAACGGGGGACCTCCTCATCTGTGGGCGGGAGATGTTTCAACGCATGCAGGTAACGCTCGGCTTCTTCCCGCTGTCTGGCCGCTTCTTCTGCGGACCACCCCAGCTCCTCGGCCATCAGACGGATCACCCGCTCCTTTTCGGCTTCGGCCTTCTCCACTTGAAAATACGTCCATCCGGTACGCAGCCGAAGAAAATCCAGCGCACGGACAGTCCTCTCCTCCTCAATCGCGTAACGGATTTGAGCAGCCAGCAGACTATCCGCATTCCCGCTTGCACTGATGCGATCGATGCGCTCGTAGATCCTCAGCGTATTGGTGCCGTACGTGTCGATCCACTCCCAGGCCGTGTCAGCATCTACGCCTAGATCTGTGCCCAGGCGATGCATTTCCCGCTTCCACTCCGCGTAATTGTCGTAGCCGTGTCTCTCTCCGCCGCTGATCACGATCGCGTCGGTGGAGCATCCGGGATATCTCTTGCCTTCCTCCGCCTGCAGTTTCCGCGCGACCAAATTCACCACTTTTTCCGCCATCTTCCGAAAGCCTGTCAGCTTCCCGCCGGCGATCGTAATCAATCCGGTCGACGAGTGGAAGATTTCGTCCTTGCGGGACAGTTCGGACGCCCCTTTCCCCTCTTCGTAGATCAGCGGCCGCAGCCCTGCCCAATGGGACAGGACATCTTCGGTTCGCAGATGGACCGTGGGAAACATGCTGTTTACGGCCCGCAGCAGGTAGTCGCGATCTGCCGCCGTCGTTCTCGGCTCGTCAATCGAGTGGCGGTAGGACGTATCGGTCGTCCCGATGTAGGTGATTTTCCCCCGCGGAATGACGAAGACCATGCGCCCGTCCGGGGTATCAAAATAAGCGGATTGCCTCACAGGCAAGCGCTCCGCCGAGACGACCAGATGCACCCCTTTTGTCAAATACAGCCGTTTGCCCTCCAGGGAACCGTCCATCTGGCGCACGCGGTCTACCCATGGACCGGCGGCATTCACCACATGTTTGGCTTTGAGGGCGTATTGTTTTCCTGACAGACGGTCGGTCACCATGATCCCCTTCAGCCTGCCGTCCTCGTAGAGAAAAGAGCCGGCCTCTGCGTAATTGACCGCTTTTGCCCCCAGTCCTGCAGCCGTTTTCAGAATATCCAGCGTCAGCCGGGCATCATCGGTCCGGTATTCAACATAGAGGCCTCCGCCTTTCAGCCCTTCCCCTTTGAGCAAAGGCTCATGGGCCAGCGTCTCCTCTTTGCCCAGCATGTTCCGCCTCTCTCTGCGGGCCACGCCGGCCAGGACATCGTAGATGAACAGCCCGATCGAGGTGGCCCAGTACCCATACGAGCCGCCCTGATAGATCGGCAGCAGCATCGGGGCCGGGATGACCAGATGCGGAGCGTTTTGATACAAAATGGCCCGTTCGCGCCCCACCTCCCGGACCAGCTTCACTTCCCCCTGTTTCAGATAGCGCAGTCCGCCGTGGATCAGCTTCGTCGAACGGCTGCTGGTGCCGGACCCAAAATCATTCTTTTCCACCAATCCCACGCGGATTCCCCGCTTGCTCGCATCGAGGGCGATCCCTGCTCCCGTGATGCCGCCGCCGATGACGAGCAGGTCGAGCGTCTCTTTTTCCATCTCTTGCAGATCATTCTGTCTGGTTCGCGCTGAAAACGGGTTTCCCACAGTAAGCCTCCTTTCCGGCTCGCGCCAGACGTTTTGACAAACAAAAACCCCCCATGAAAAAGACTGCCTGCCATCGGGCAAGCCGCCTTCTCAAAGGGGTATCTCCTCATCTCTTCCCTATTTTCAATTATTCAGGTGGAAACCACAATTCCTTTGTGCCGACCGATACAGCCAGCGCGAGTGCATCCAGCGCTTCGTTCAGGATGATTCGGGCGGAAATTTTTCCCCTTGGACGAAACATCATAACCACCTGACCGACCTCGCTTTTTTTCGGGGCGATCCCCTCGATACATCCATATGCGGGAAGGCTTGTTTGTTTGTTTGTCAGTGGTCAGTTCTTTTCTAGCGAAGGGGACCACTCACCCTACAAAAAGGAAAGGGCTGCCTGGACTGCCTTTTTCCAGCCGGCATACAGCTCATCTCGCCGCGCTTCTGTCAGCTGTGGCTCAAAGGTCTGATCCAGCCGCCAGCGGTTGCGAATCTCGTCTTTGCTCTTCCAAAAACCGACGCCCAGCCCGGCGAGGTAGGCGGCACCGAGTGCCGTCGTCTCGTGAATCTGCGGACGCTCGACAGGGACCCCGAGCATATCGCTTTGGAATTGCATCAGGAACTGATTCATGACGGCTCCGCCATCCACGCGCAGCTTTGTCAGCGGAATGCCTGCGTCCGCTTCCATCGCCTTGACGACGTCTTTGGTCTGGTACGCGAGTGATTCCAGTGTGGCCCGGATAAAATGCTCTTTCGTCGTCCCGCGGGTCAGTCCAAATACCGCACCGCGCACCTCACTGTTCCAGTAGGGAGTGCCCAACCCAACGAACGCCGGAACGACGTAGACACCTTCGGTCGAGGGGACGGAAGCCGCGTAGCGTTCGCTGTCTGCGGAGGTTTTCAGCATCCGCAGCCCATCCCGCAGCCACTGGATCGCCGAGCCGGCCACGAAGACGCTTCCCTCCAGCGCATATTCTACGCGCCCCGACAGTCCCCAGGCGATCGTGGTCAGCAAGCCGTGCTCGGAGCGGACTGCCTCTTCCCCTGTATTCATCAAAAGAAAACAGCCCGTGCCGTACGTATTTTTGGCCATCCCCCGATCGAAGCATGCCTGCCCGAACAAGGCCGCCTGCTGGTCGCCCGCAGCGCCGGAGATGGGCACTTCGGCGCCGAAAAAGAGATCCCTGTCGGTCGTGGCGTACACCTCGGAGCTGCTTCTCACCTCGGGCAGCATGGAGCGCGGCACGTCCAGCAGATCCAACAGCTCCTCATCCCACTGGAGATCGAAGATATTGTACATTAGCGTACGGGAGGCATTGGTATAGTCCGTGACATGGGCCCGGCCTCCCGACAGCTTCCAGATCAGCCAGGTGTCGATCGTTCCAAACAGCAGCTCGCCGCGCTCTGCCTGCTCCCTCGCCCCGTCCACATGGTCGAGAATCCATTTTACTTTGGTGCCGGAGAAATAGGCGTCGATCAAGAGCCCTGTTTTGCTCCGAAACAGCTCGTCATATCCCTGCTTTTTCAATTGCTCGCAAATCGCGGAGGTCTGCCTCGACTGCCAGACGATGGCATGATAGACCGGTACGCCCGTATGTTTGTTCCAAACTACGGTCGTCTCTCGCTGATTGGTTATGCCGATCGCAGCCACTTCCAGCGCTGAGATATTGTGGCTCGCCAATACCTCGCCGATGACGCCGACGACCGAGGACCAGATTTCCAGCGCATTATGCTCGACCCACCCCGGACCCGGAAAAAGCTGGGTGAATTCCTTCTGCGCCAGCCCGACGATGCTGCCTTGCCGGTCAAACAGGATGGCCCTCGAGCTGGTCGTCCCCTGGTCAATCGCCAGCACAACCTTTTTTTCCATCTGCGTCCTCCTTTCTCTCACCTCAGGGAGCCAGTACGGGAAATACATCTGCACGGATGCCAAAATCGCGGTGCAACAGCTCTCCATGCTCATCGGTAAACCCGCTTGCGACGAGGCCGATGCGCAGGACATTTGCCCAATCATACTGAATTCGCTGCTTGACTACCTCAACTCCTGCCCGATCCAAAAAATGCAGGATCTGGTCCGGCGACCCTTGTGAGCCTTCGCTCTCCAGATAACAGAAGCTCCACTTTTGTTCCTGTGGACGGACCTTGTCTGCCTGCCGCTCCTGCCAGATCGGGTGGGGCGTGAAGCGCTGTGTCAGCAAAAAGGCCAGGTCTTCCACAACCGCGCTTGCGGTAGGCAGCTCTCCTGCCCCTTTTCCCATGAACAGGAGATCGCCAACGATGTTTCCCGATACCTGCACGGCATTGTAGGCATCCTGCACCTGGGCAAGCGGATGATCCAGCGGCAGCAGCGTCGGGCTGACAGACAGTTGGATCGCCCCCTCTGTCCGGGAGGCCCGGGCCAGCAGCTTGATTCGATAGCCCAGCTCCTGTGCGAGCGCCAGCTGTCCGAGATGCAGAGAGTCAATCCCCTTCCGCTCGGCCGCATGCAGCGGCAGGGACTCACCGTACACGAGCTGGGCGAGGATGTAGGACTTGTAGAGAGCGTCCCAGCCTTCCACATCAGAGGTCGGGTCCGCCTCGGCATATCCCAGCTCCTGCGCCTGCTTCAGCGCCACCTCATACGGAAGCTGATGCTGCTCCATCTGCGTCAGGATGTAGTTGGTCGTACCGTTTAATATCCCGCTGACTGAGGTGATCTCATTCGTCCGCAGGAATTGGCGGAGCACCCCCAGGATGGGGATCCCGCCCGCGACACTCGCCTCATAGGCGAGCTGCACGTGGTGGCGGTTGGCCAGCTCGACCAGTTCGGCCCCTCGCTTGGCGAGCAGCTCCTTGTTTGCCGTCACGATATGACAGCCCTTTTCCATCAAGGCCCGCACATAGTCATAGGCCGGATCTACTCCGCCCATCACCTCCACGACGATGTCCACCTCTGCGTCCAGCACGTCCTCAAACGAGGTGGTGACCAGATCGCGGTCGATCTGCACCGCCCGCTGCTTATCCGTATCCCGGACCAGCGCCTTGACCACCTCGACACGGCGGCCCAGCCGCTCGGAGAGCTTCTGCTGCTGCGAACGAATGGTCTTCAACACCCCGCCGCCTACTGTTCCGACACCCAGCAACCCAACCTTTACCACACCCGTACTCATCGCCAAACACTCCTTTTTCTTTCAGACCCAGAAAGCGGAAAAGCCCTCTTCCGCAGAAGAAGGCTTGTGTAGAGACGGGGGCCTCCTTCTTATCTTTCAGGACACTTCAAGCGTCCTGCAGGAATTGGCACCTTGTCACGCTGAACGTGACGGTTGCCGGGCTTCATCGGGCCAGTCCCTCCGCCTCTCTGGATAAGAAAGCTGTATATTTTTTGGTAATAAAAAAACCCTCTTCAGACAAGAAGAAGGCCGGCTTTACATACGCACATGCTCTCGCTTCTTATCTGCCAAGACGACAAATCGTCTTGCAGGAATTGGCACCTTGTCGCGCGAACGCGACGGTTGCCGGGCTTCATCGGGCCAGTCCCTCTGCCTCTCTGGATAAGAATGGTGGTAACCTGTTTCGCTTTCATTGTAAAGAATTCCATGAAACACGTCAAGAACATGATCAATCGGGATCCGGCGCTGAGAGGGATACCGACATGCTGTCATCGTTCACGCATTTCACGCAAAAATTGCAGCAGCTCCCGATTGAATGAGTCCGGTCGTTCCTGCGTTAGCATATGCCGTGCTTCGGGTATTACCACCAAGCGGGAGTTTTTTATATGCTGGTGCAGATACTGGCTGCATGCCAGGGGAGTTGTCAGGTCTCCCTCTCCCACGATGATGAGAACAGGCACTTCGATTTCTGCCAAATACTCTCTGCTGTCCGCATTTATGGAGGCGATCATGGAGCCTCTGTAAGCGGCAAGATGATTATCAGCGATGGTCTTTTTCATGTTCTCGATCAACTCGATCGGAGCATTCTCGGTAAACGACCGTCTCGCAATCAACTCAGCCAACTCTTCCATTTTCCCCTGATCGATGTAAGAGAGTCGGCTCTCCAAGCTGGACTGTTTCATATTTTCGGGAAAGTAGGAAAATGTGGCGGCGAGAACAAGCGTCTGAACCTTTTCCGGAAAGTCCCGATAAAACATTTGCGCGATGGCGCCTCCCATGGACAGCCCAACCAGATGCGCCCTATCAATCGACAACTGACACAACAACCGGTTCAGGTCATGCGCATAGGTCCGGATATTCACCTCTTCCGCGGTCCATTCCGACTCGCCATGTCCTCTCAAATCAAAGGTCAATACACGGTACCCATTGTTGACCAACGCCTCTTTTTGCACATCCCAATCTTCCAGCCTTTGGCCCAATCCATGAATCAATACCACATCATGGCCTGTTCCCTCCAGGACGTAGCGCAGCGAAATGGCGCCCTTTGCCAATCAGCTTCACTCCTCTTCTGATACGTACCGCATTCTTTCTTGGGCGTTGTCAGGCTTCTTTTCCTCCATGCTTTTTCTCCGTTTTGACAGCCAGTTTTTCATGCCGCCGATGATCCCCTGCGGGAAAAACATGACAGCGAGAATATACACGGCCCCAAAGAAAATCATCCACCGCTCAAAAATCCAGTGAACCTTGGCAAGATCGGTTAAGCCCGCATGCGCCAGCAAAATCAGCGCCGACCCGATGATCCCCCCGTACAGGGTACCGACCCCGCCGATAATCGTCATCAACAGCGCGTCAAGCGTCACGTTTGTGGAAAAGACCGCCGTATTGACAAAGCGCAGCGTAACCGCGTACATCGATCCGCTGAGACCGGCAACCACTCCTGCCACGATGCTGGCAATGATCTTGTAGTGGATAACCTGGTAGCCGAGCGACTCTGTCCGCTGCTCGTTTTCCCGGATGGCCTGCAGCACTTTTCCTACCGGAGATTCCGTAAACCGTTTCAAGGCGTACAACGTCACCAGCATAAAGGCCAGCGCGACAAAGTAAAAAACCAAGCGGTCACGAAACAGGTCTGGAATCTGAAAAGGAAATCCGTCGTTCCCCTTCGTTACGCTGCGCCATTTCTCTGCAAGCACGTAGAACAAGCCGGCGAAGGCTAGCGTCAGCATGGCGTAGTAGTGGCTTTTCAGCCGCAGCGAAAGAGCCCCGATCAAATAACTGACAATGCCAGTCAGGATCAGCACGACCGCCTGCGCGACGAGAAAGACAACAACCGATTCCTCCCATCGGCTCATCATGATGGCGGTCGTGTATGCGCCTATACCGAAGAACATCGCATGGCCAAAGGAGATGATTCCCGTATACCCGAGCAGGATGTCGTAACTCATCGCAAATACGGCATAAATAAAAATTTGCGTGAGCAAGATCAGCGCGCTCCGCGAGTCGCTCAAAAACGGAAACAAAACGAGTATCGCAACCGCCACGGCCATCGCCAGGCGCGAGAAGGACAGCAAGTTTGTCCGCAGCATTATCCCTTCCCCCCTAACAGGCCCGTAGGTCGAAACATCAGGACGCCGACCATCAGCAGCATATTTACAGCAAGAGACAAACTGGGCACATAATAGGCCATATACGCCCCCAGCACGCCGACCAGAATAGCGGCAAGCGCCGATCCGCCAATGCTGCCCATGCCGCCGATGACGACGACGATGAAGGCAAGAATGCCATAATCCATTCCGATTTCCGCGTGAATGACACCGGAATAGGGAGCAAACAGCATGCCGCCAAGCGCAGCCATTCCCGAACCCAGGATAAATACGAAGAGAAACACTTTTTTGATGTTGATTCCCAATGCTTGCACCATCTCTTTGTTCATCACGCCCGCACGGACGATCAGCCCCAGTTTTGTCCGCTTGAGAACGTACTGAATGCCGAAAAAGACCAAGGCACCGACGACAATGATGAACAACCGGTATTTGATCAGGACGACGCCCCCCACGAGCCAGCTCTCGCTGAGATAGTCAGGGAGCGGAACACTGATTTGATTCGGGCCAAAAAAGACTTTTAATAATTCATTCAACACCAACAGGACGCCTAGCGTGATCAAGATTTGCGACATATGGTTTCCGTACACCGGCTGCACGATGAACCGCTCCAACGCCCAGCCGAGCAGCATGCCGACGAGGATGGCGCCTGCGATGCCGACCAGATAGTTCCCCGATAGGACGTAGATCCAGACTCCCGCGTATGCCCCCCAGGCGAATAGAGCCCCGTGTGCGAAGTTAAGTACATTCATCAAGCCAAAAATCAGCGTCAATCCGGCTGCCAACAGGAATATCAAGCATCCTGTGGCAAGTCCGTTTACCGTTAATCCGACCAGCACCTCCACCCGCGAGTCCCCCCTTTCCACCTTCGCTTATGCAATGCCCAGGTACTCCTTTTTCAACTTTTCATTGGTCTTCAGCTCTTCCATCATTCCTGTGTGGACGGACATGCCGTCGTCGATGATGTAGTAACGGTCGCCGATTGCGCTCGCCATGTGAAAATTTTGCTCCACCAGCACAACCGTCACCCTCTTTTTCATCTCATGCAAAGAGCGGATCACTTTTTCCACAACAATCGGTGCCAATCCTTTGCTCGGTTCGTCAATCAAGAGGAGCTGATTGTCATTAACATAAGCCCTGGCGATGGCAAGCATCTGTTTTTGGCCGCCGCTCAGCAGCCCTGCGTGTTTTTTCCAAAATGTTTTTAAATCGGGAAACAGATCGACGATCCACTCCTGCCTCGCCAATGTGGCCTCATCCGGCTTCTGTATGGCCAATTTGAAGTTTTCCTCGATCGTCAAGTGCGGAAACACCCCCTGATCTTCAGGGACATAGCCGATTCCTTTTCGTGCGATCTCATAGGTGGGCAAGCTGTGGATCTCTTCTCCCTTGAAGAGAATCTTTCCTTTGGAAATGGGGTTCAGCCCCATTAACGAGCGCAGGGTGGTTGTTTTGCCCGCACCGTTTCGGCCGAGCAGAACGGTAACTTCCCCCATCCGCACTTCAAAAGTGACTCCCTGCAAAATGTGGTACTGTCCGATGTATGTTTCTATCTGTTCCACGTTAAGAAGCGTCGTCATACAACCCTCCCAGGTAGGCAGATTGGACCAGCTCATTCTGCATGATCTTCTCCGGGGTGTCCTCGGCCAACAGCTTTCCATTGAAAAGAACCATCAGCCGGTCGGACAAGTCGAGCACCATGTCCATCTTGTGCTCGATCAAAAGGATCGTGCGGTTCCCCTCCTCTTTTATGCTGCGGATCACGTCGAGGATCGCCGGCACTTCTTCCAGAGACATCCCCGCCGTAGGTTCATCCAGCAGCAGAACCTCCGTGCCGAGTGCCAGCAGCATGGCAATTTCCAGTTTTCTTTTTTCACCATGCGCCAAATGCTTTGCCAGCGAGTCGCTCTTTTGGCTGAGCAGAACGGTTTTCAGCAATTCGTATGCTTTTTCTTCAAAAGCGGCGTACGTTTTGCGATGGGCAAACATGTTATAGAAAACGCCTGCTTGCGCCTGCACGGCCAGCCGCACGTTTTCCAAAACCGTCAGCGAAGGAAAGACATTGGTGATTTGAAACGAACGTCCCATTCCCAGACGCGTGCGTTTGGCAGGGGAAAGATGCGTGACATCCTTCCCCTTTATAAACACCTTTCCGCTTGTCGGGCGGAACTGCCCGCTCAACAGGTTGAAGAAAGTAGTCTTGCCTGCGCCATTCGGACCAATAATGGAGGTAAACGTATGGGCCATTACCTGCAAGCTCACTCCGCTTACCGCAGTGTGTCCGCCGAAGGAAATGGTCAAGTCTTTGGTTTCCAGGACCGGCTGCATCTGTCCCACCTGCTTTCCCCTACTTGTTATTGCGAATCGGCGGAGCCGTTTCGTCAGGAGCGAGTTCTGTTATCAGGACGGGAACCGGGTAATCCACTCCCTCTTTGTTTTCTAGCGTCACCACATACATCGACTGAAGCGCCTGGTGATCCTCAGGACGGAAGATCATCTCGCCTTTTGGCGTCACAAATTTCATTCCTTCCATAGCCGAAATCAACGTGTCCGCATCGGTAACGCCGTTTGTTTTCTTCAACGCCTCCACGATGGAAATAGCGGCCGTCATGCCCCCCGGCACAAACAGGTCGGGCGGTTCACCGTTAAAGCGTTTTTTATGCTCGGCCACAAGCCAGTCGTTCACTTTGTTTTTGGGCAGATCGTAATAGTAGAGCGTAAAGCCTTCCATGCCAATCAGCGATTTCATTGTTTTTAAAGCGGCGAAGTCTGCCGTGCCGGTAGTCAGCTTAATGCCTTGCTCCTGTACCTTCATGTTGGCGATCTGCGTCCAGGGTGTATTCGCGCCCGCCCATACCACGTACAGGTACTCCGGTTTGGCCTGGATGATTTTTTGCAGATTGGCCGTAACGTCCGTCGCTTTCGGATCGGCGTACTCCTCCAAAATAATTTCGGCTCCCAGCTTCTCCGCCGCTTCTTTGAATGCAGCCACACCGTCCCGGCCAAATGCGTAATCTTGTGCCAGCGTGGCGATTTTTGTGCCTGTTTTGGCAATGGCCAGCGCTGCTGCGATCGCATCCTGGGAGGAGTTGCGCTGCGTTCGGAAAATGTACTTGTTCCAGTTTGCTCCGGTAATGCTGTCGGCGGCTGCAGGTTCCACGATCATCACCTTTTTGTATTCCTCGGCCAAGGGAACAACCGCCAGGGTATCGGCAGAGCTGGACGATCCCACCAGGAAGTCCACGTGATCGTCCTCAATCAGCTTGGTCGCCTTCTTCACGGCGACGTCCGCTTTTGTTTCTGTATCCTCGACGATCATTTCGATGGGGTGTCCGGCCACTTCCTTCGTCCCGCCTGTGGCATACTCGATGCCCAATTCAAAGCCTCGCACCGTCTGTTTGCCGTAGTCCTCCAAAGCTCCCGTCTGCGAAGCCAGCACTCCGATTCTGATCGGTTCTTTTTTCTTTTCCGGCTGCGTCTGCGCTTGCGAATCCGACGGGTTTGGGCTTTGCGGCTGGGCCGCTTGCTGGCTCCCGCACGCCGAGACGAACACTAGCAGCACGGCCGACAGCAGTAGACCGGCAGCTTGGGAGCGCCTGCCTTTCAGCCTCGGCTTCCACCCTTCTTTCCTTGCATCAGTACCCTGTTTCATCGCGTTAACCTCCCCATTCAATTACTGTCGCTGCCCATGTGTAGCCCGTTCCCGCGCTGACGGTGACCAGCAGGTCTCCCTTTTTCACGAGCCCTTGCCGCTCCGCGAGATGTAAACCAACGCACGGGTCCAGGGCAGACATATGGCCATAGCGATCAAGATAAACGGCCTGCTCTTCTTTCAAGCCAAGCTGCTCCAGCAGCTCGAAAAACATGGATCGTTTGGTGTGCAGCGGGAAGAGGTAGTCAATGTCGCTGAGGCTGTACCCGCTTTTCTCCACAGCGGTTTTTACCACTTTGACAAAGTTTGGGACGGAGAGAGGGTCCAATCTCTTCTTCATCCCCTGCGGGTCTTTTACGTCGAGAAAGTGAAGCCGCTCTTGCACGGTCTGGATACTGGCCGGCATCACGGACCCGCCGGCGGGAACCTTCACATCATCGTAAAAAGAACCGTCTGTGATGATGCTGCTGCCGAGAATCCTGCTTTTCGCTGTGCCTCTCTGAACCAGTGCGGCCGCTCCGCCGTCAGCGAAGTTGAACATGAAGCGGGAACGGGTATTCTTGTAATCAATCACGTCCGATTCTTTGCACCCTCCGACCAGCAGGATGTTTCCTATCGATCGGTCGGAGACAAGCATATCCTTCGCCACTTTCAATGCGATCGGAAAGCATGAGCTGACGTTCATGATCTCAAACACGAAGGCATTCTCAAGTCCCAGTTCATACTGGATTTTCGTCGCGCAAGACCAGACCGGATACTCTTTATAGGGGCTGCCAAAATAGATCAAAACGTCAATCGCCGGAGCACCTGTTTTTTCGACGATCGATTTCGCTGCCTGAGCGGCCAGGTCGGAAGCATGCATAGAGGAATCGGAGACATGCTTCTGTATAAGTCCGAATTTTTCGATAATAATTTCTTCGGGTATTCCTGTCTTCTCCACCAAATCCTTTGCCGTCTCCACATGCGGCGGAAAAAAGACGCCCGTCGCGGCAATTCCCACATCAATCATCTGGCCGTCTCCTCTCTCGGAACTAACATGGTGGCTTCCCCCTCCAATACCAGGGTGCCATCCTGTTTTAGACACTCCGTTCTCAGCTTCATGATGCCCTTGTCGGGATCGAACTGAACGACCTCCGCCTGGGCCGTCACCGTATCGCCGATAAACACCGGTTTTACAAAGCGCAAAGTTTGCCCCAGATAGACGGATCCTTTTCCGGGCAAATGCATGCCGAGCAGTCCGGATAACAAGCTGGTTGTCAACATGCCATGCGCAATTCGCTGCCCGAATCTCGTCTGTTTCGCATATTCGCTGTCGATGTGGATGGGATTAAAGTCTCCGCTTATGCCAGCGAATTGGGCCAGATCCGCTTCGGTGATCGTCTTGCCGAATGAGGCTTTCTGCCCGATGAAATACTTACCCATACTGTTTCCACCCCGTACTCTCTTCGATTTGCTTTCGCAATTGCTTCTTGTCAATCTTGCCTGTTGCATTTTTTGGTAAAGCGCTTACAAAATGAACAAGATGGGGCACTTTGTATTTGGCCAACCGCCGGAGACAGTGGTTTTTCACCGTCTCCTGATCCAGCTCCATCGCCTCCTTCACCACGATGACAGCGACCGGCACTTCCCCCCATTTGTCGTCGGCTGCTCCAGTCACCGCAACTTCGTCTACAGCCGGAAGCTCGCCGATTACCTGCTCAATTTCCAGCGGATAGATATTTTCCCCACCGGAAATGATCATTTCTTTCTTGCGTCCGGCAATATAGACAAAACCTTCTTCATCTCTTCTCACCAGATCGCCCGTGGCCAACCATCCATCCTGTATAGCGGCGGCAGTTTCCTCGGGCAGATTCCAGTAGCCGCGCATGACATGGGGACCTCTTACAAGCAACTCCCCCACTTCGCCCGCCGGCAGATCCCGCCTCTGTTCATCTACCACCCGAATGTCACAAAACAGGACTGGCTTGCCAATCGAACCGATTTTTCGGTGGTAGTCCTCCCTCGAGAGCAAAAACACGGTAGGCGATGTTTCTGTCATGCCAAATCCCTGGCCAAAAGGAATCCCCCGCTCCAGGTAAAACGAGATCAGTTCATGCGGACAAGGGGCGCCGCCGCTGTATAACGTCCGCACCGAACGAAAATCCGTTTTTGCGAAGCTCGGACTTTTCCGCAGCAGATCGTATATGGTGGGGACGCCCATCACTAACGTCACCCGGCACTCTTCGATCACTTGCAAGGTTTTTTCCGGTTCAAACCGGTCAGGAACTATCACCGATCCTCCCGCAAATAAAGCCGGCAAGGCAAACAATCCGATCCCGCCGATATGAAACAGCGGCAATAACGTAAGAACTCGGTCGGATGAGGTGATGTCCAGCCCGACGCAGTTGTTGACGGCATTCCAAAACATGTTCTCCTGGGTCAGAACTGCGCCTTTGGGCCGTCCTGTCGTTCCGGAGGTATAGCAAATGATAAAGGGGCTGGAGCCATCGGCCCTCTCTTCTGCGAGATCCTCGGCCGAGTAGGCGGAAGCCTGCCTTTCCAACGGCTCGGCAGATGAGCCGCTCGGGTCAAACCACAACACCTGTCCGATGGCTGTTTCTCTGATGAATTCTTCGACCGCTTGCCGGAAACAGTCCTCGGCAATCAATACTTTTACACCGCTGTCGTTCACCTGAAATTGCAATTCCCGCGGAGTCAGCCTGTGATTTAAAACAACCGCGATCAAACCCAGCCTGGCGGCAGCAAACAGCAGCAGCAAATACTCGATGCCGTTATTCGCCAATATCGCGATCCGCTCTTGCGGCTGCAGCCTGTACCGGTCCAACAGCATCCGGGCGATTCGGTTTACTTCACCGTTCATCTCCCGGTAGCTCAACCATCGCCGTGCGCCGATCAACGCAGTTCTCTCGGGTGTAATGGCGGTGCGTTTTTCAATCCACTTCGCGATTCCGTCCATCTCACTCCACCTTCCCTTTGCTTTCGCTTGCAGCTAGACCTTCAAAAATAAGGGTCATGGCATCTTCAAACACCTGCTCGGGAACGTCCTCCCCCTCCCAGTACACCCACCTCATGCCGATAAATTGGCTCATCCCCATCAAACAGTAGGCGACTGTTTCGGCGTGCAACGGCTTGAACTCCCCCTTTCCCATCGCTTCCTCCAGGCCGCTTACATAGCCGGTCGCCAGGCGCTCGTAATACGAGCGATAAAGCGCCTCATCCACCAGCACCGCTTGCTGCACGATACTGTACAGATTTCTGTGCGCCTTGACCCATTTAAAAAATTGGTTGAAGCCGATTCGCTGCGCATCCTGGTAGCTTTTCGCCTTGGCTACCTCCTGTTTGATTTGGCTGCGAAAATCCCGGCTCAACTGCTTTATTAGCTCCGCGAAGATTTCGTACTTCGATGAAAAATAATTGTAAAAGGTCCCCTGCGCCACATTGGCCTGCTGGGTGATGTCCACGATCGACGCATCGAAGTACCCCTTTCGGCCGAATACCTCTTCCGCCGTATCCAGCAATCGTTGGCGCGTTTTTGCCCCCTTTGTGGTGACGGGCGTTTTCATCGCGGTATGTGTTTCGGAAATATGTTCGGGCATGTCACACCATCCTTTTGACAAACAGACTTGCAACAAAACTGAAAACTGAATCAGTTGTCATTTTTACTAAATAGTAAATCAATTCCGACTACTTTGCAATACCCTTTCCTGATCCAATTTCCGAGATTTGGTATCACTTTTGAACAGGATTGTTTCTCACTTTCAAGAAATTGCGCACCGACTGGCAGGAAGCGGCTTCCCGCACTTTCTTCATGCGCTTTCCCCTCTTTTTCTCCTCATTTTTGAGAACATGTGAGGCGTCTGGGACGCGTAGCTTTGATAATCAGGCGGGGATTTCTGCTGGAACCAATCTTGCATGTTTGTTCAGAAAAGTGCGACTTTTATTTTTTCACTCCTTGCGCATCGGACTCCCGCCATGACGAATATAGATGATGGAAAGCGGGAAAGGAGGTGATTTTGATGCGAAGGCGTATGCCTGTTAACCTGTATCTTTGTCCGACTTAGCATTTTCCACTATATTTCCTACCGTTTCGGTAGAAGGAGGCTGGCTGAATGGATATCCGTTCCCGTGAACTGTTTGAAGTCGTACGGCAAGTGATGGTTTTTCCCGCTACGATCGATCTGCATCTGCAGAAATGGCTGTTTCGAATGCGAAGATAGAATGTGGTGACCATTAGGAAGGAGGACTCTATGCGAGTCGCTATATTAGGTGTTGGCGGTGTTGGACAGGTAAGTGCTTGTGAAATTGTGAAGTCCAAATATCTGAAAAAACTGGTGTTGGCCGATATTTCCATCGGGCCGGCGGAAGAGCTGGCTGCCGAACTGCGCCGGGAAACCGATGTGGAAATTCAGGTAAAGCGGGTCGATGCCCGCGATGTGTCCAGTGTCCAAAATATTTTGCACGATATCGATGTGCTGCTTCACATCGGACTACCCGAGAACAATTTTGACGTGATGAAGGCATGTCTGAATACGAAAACCCACTATATCGACACGGCTTCCTGCGGCCCGCAGTGGCTCAGAAAGCAGCTCGCCTGGAGCGACAAATTCAAAGCGGCGGGCATCCTCGGCATCATGGGGCTCGGCTGCGATCCAGGCTTCTCCAATATCGCGGCGCGTTACGCCGTCGACCAGTTGGATGAGGTCGACGAGATTTTGATCCGCGACGCAGATAATTCTGTCGTCGACTATGACGGCTTCTGCTCCTTCTTCAGCCCGCAGACGGCCATTCAGGAATGCCTCGCCAAACCCAATTACTGGACGGCGGACAAAGGGGAACAGTATCTGCCCACTCCCTTTGCCAACAAAGAGGAGTTCGAGTTCCCCGAGCCCATTGGCTGGATGGACTGCTACAACGTAGAGCATGAAGAAGCCACCACGCTCGGCGAGACAATCGGCAGAGCCAAAGGGTGCAAATACGTGGATTTTAAGTACGCGCTTCACCCCGATTTCGTCAACACGCTGAAGGTGCTCAGCTACCTGGGGCTGGACAGCGACGAGGAGATCGAGGTCAAAGGCGTGAAAGTCGTCCCGCGGGACGTCGTCGTAACGACGATGCCCAAGCCGGCTGATCTCGCCGGAAAAATCCACGGCTACTCTTCGGTCGGCGCGCTCGTCAAAGGCCGGAAAAATAACAAGCGAAAAGAAGTTTACGTCTACACGATGGCCAACCATGATGAGGTATTTTTCAAGACGGAATTCCAGGCTACGATCTGGCAGACCGGCATCCCGCCAGTTGTCGCTGTTGACATGATGGCGGAAGGTCTGCTCCAAGCGACCGGCTGCATTCCGCCTGAGCTGATCGACCCGCTCCCGTTTTTGGAGCGCATGAAGGCTCGCGGCATGATGTGGGATGTCATTGAAAAGACGGCCCCTCTACGGCAGATATCGTAAAGCGTAACTTGACGATAGCAGGATCGGGATGGACGCGATCGAGGGACCGTCCCGATCTTTCATTCCATAGGGAAATGAAGGTGAAAAAGATCCATGATGATGAAAAAGCGGACAAGCCGTGTCTGGATGATCCTGCTGCTGATCGCTGCTCTGTTCGCCGGTCTCGCCGGCTGCGGCGGTCCTGCCGCCTCCTCCGCCCCGCAAGCCTCCGCCGGGACAAATTCCTCTTCGGACGGCAGCGGCACTGCCAGCGGGGAAAGCGGTCAGAATCAGCCCAAGCTGGCCAAATCGCTCAATCTGTTTATCTGGTCTGAATACATTCCCACCAGCGTGCTGGAAGCCTTCGAAAAAGAGTACGGCGTGAAAGTAAACATCAGCACCTACTCGTCCAATGAGGAGATGTTCGCCAAGCTCTCCGTCCATTCGGCGGGATACGACCTGGCCGTCGCCAGCGACTACATGGTCGACCTGATGCGCAAACAGCAGCTGATGGAGAAACTAGACTTTGCCAACATCGGCAATATCCAAAACATCGGACCGGAATTTTTGAAGCGCTCCGCCGACCCCGAGGGTGCCTACTCTGTTCCCTACATGTGGGGCAACGTCCTGATCGCCGTCAATACGGAAAAGGTGCGTGTCCCGGTCGCCAGCTACCGGGATCTGCTCCGGCCGGAGTTCAAGGATTCCCTGGTCGTGCTGGATGACTCGCGGTCGATGATCGGGATCGCCAACCAGATGCAAGGGAAATCGCTCAATGAAACAGACCCCGCCGCCCTGGAAAAGTCGAAGGAACTGCTCCGCCAGCTTTTGCCCAACATCAAGGCCTTCGACAGCGACAGCCCCAAGACGATGCTGGTCACGGGAGAGGTGGCCGCCGGCATCGTGTACGGCGCCGAAGCCTCGCTGGCCCGGCAGGAGAATCCCAAGATCCAGGCCGTGCTGCCCGAAGAAGGCATGGAGCTGTGGCAGGATAATTTCATCATCCCCAAAGGAAGTCCGAACAAGCTGACCGCGGAGACCTTTATCAACTTCGTCCTCCGCCCCGAGATCAGCGCCGAAATTTCCAAGCACTATCCCTACGCCAACCCGAATCTGGCTGCCCACGAGCTGATCGACAAGGAGGTGCTTGAGGATCCTGCCGTCTATCCGCCGAAGGAGGAGTTGGCGAAAGGCGAATACATGATTGACATCGGGGAAGCCGCCACTCTGTACGACCGCATCTGGTCGGAAATCAAACTGGAGTAGATCTCCCTCTTTTCGCATCAAAAAAAGAGGCTCCTCCCCGGTAGAACCTTTCTCTCTCACCGGGGAGGAGCCTCCTCATTCGCCGAGCGGTTTTGCGCCATAACTGGAGCCGGTCCAGTCGGTCAGCTCGCTGATCGCCTTCCACAGCACGGGGTAAAACTCATGCCGCACTCCTTTTTGCAGCGCTTGCGCCGGCACTCCCTTCAGACTGTTCGTCTCCAGTCCGATCATGCGGCGAACGAGCTGGAGATGATAGTAGCGAAAGCTCTGAAAGCCCTCGTCAAACTGCAGCAACTCCTGCTGCAAGCGGTACAGGGCGGGATGGGCGGCGGGATCTTTCAGCAGCGCCAGCGAATCGACCCCTTTTTCGTCCATCAACTGCTGGAAAGGCTCCCATAACGCAGGGCCTGTCTGCAGGATTTGATTAAAGCCCGGCGAATCCTGTCCGCTGCCCCTTCCGAGTGCGAGCCGAATGGTATGGTAATCCCGCGGTGTTATCACTTTCACCAGCGAAAAGATCTCCGGCAGATGCTTCAGGTGAAGATTGACACGGCGAAGCTGCCCGCTCGCCGCCTCTGCCTCTCCCCTCTTCATCGCCTCTTTTGCCAGTCCCAGATACTGCATAATCAGCTTGAAGTGAAGCTCTGCGATCTGATGAATCACCTGAAAGGTGAGTTCATCGGCGCACGCCAATTGATCGTCGTTCTTTTGCAGACGCAGCAGCTCTTCCGTCCGAATGTACTTCTCGTAATCGGTCAGCTCTCTGTTCAACGGACTCGCCTCCTTTTATCGCCATTCGCCGCCCGCGCCCGGAAGAGTCATGTCGCCGAGGCAGGGTCCCGGGGTGATTGCGGGCTTTTGCGCAGTACCGCCCGGACCGGGCTGCCGTCGGCTTCAATTAAAGGCAGAGGCAGGGCGATCAGCTCGTAATCCCCCGGCTCGACATGATCAAGCAAAAGCCCCTCCACTATCTGTATCCGGTGAGCATGGAGCGCGTGATGGGCTGCCATCTCTTTGCTGTCCAGCGGATCGACCGAAGGGGTATCCACTCCGATCAGGCGTATCCCCCGCTGCGCCAGGAAAGGGGCCAGATCGGGTCGCAGATGCGTGATCTTTGCGGGAAACTGGTGCGGGTCCCGCCATGAGCCGGTACGAAGCAACAGGCGGGTCACTCCCCTCAGATCAAAGGCGGCCATATCTTCTGCCCCGACGCTCGCCATATGCGATACATCCAGCACTCTCGCAGGCCCGATGTACAAATCGATCGGCAAATCGATAATTTTCTCCCCGTCATCGGCAAAATGATACGGCGCATCCACATGCGTGCCCGTGTGGAGGCTTGTCGTCAGCTTGCCGACATTGACTGAGCCGCTTTCCGATTTGGGCCAGCTGACCTCATAGCAGTACGGCGTATCCCCCGGCCAGGTCGGCGCTCCGGTCGCGAGCGGACGAGAAATATCAATCCATGCCATGTCTCTTCCCTCCCGCTCAGGCGATCACGCCGCGCCTGTTCTCGAACTGCTCATAGCTGCGCTCCTCCATAATCTGCTTCAGTCTCCGTACGGCGCTCCACACATCATGGAAAGAGGTGTACAGCGGCACGGGAGCGAGACGGATCACGTGGGGCGCACGGAAGTCGGGGATAACTCCGTTTGCCTTTAGCGCTTTGCAGATGCGGGCTGCCTCCGGATGCTCCAGACTGACATGCCCCCCTCTCCTCTCATCCTCCCGCGGATTGCCGATGACAAAACCGTATCCGGCCAGCTCGGCTTCCAGCAGCGCCATTAGATACGCGGTTAGCTGCAGCGATTTTTCCCGGATCGCTTCGATTCCGGCTTCGGCGAACATCGGCAGCGCGCCTAGCAACGGAGCCATGCTGAGAATATGCGGCGTGCCGATCTGGTAGGCGCCCGCTGTACTAGCCGGAGTGAAGACCGGCCCCAGATCAAACTGTTTTTCCTTGTCTGAGCCGAACCAGCCGGCCAAGCCCGGCATGCGCCCGAGATGCCTGCGGTTTACGTAGAGCGCTGCGACGCTACCCGGTCCGCCGTTTAGGTATTTGTAGCTGCACCAGTAGGCAAAATCCACGTCCCACTCCTGGAAGCGGTGGGGAATCACGCCGACCGAGTGGCATCCGTCAAAGCCGATGGGGATGCCGCGCTTGTGCGCCTCCGCAGTCAGCAGGGGAATATCCAAAAGCTGACCGCTCCGATACAGAACAGTGGGCAGTACAATCAAGGCGATTTCCTCCGTCATGCTGCTGATGATGTCCGCCTCATCCAAAAAACGTCCGTCTCTGCTCTTGACCAGAACCAGATGTTCATCCGGGTCATATCCGCGGAGCCGCAACTGGCTCTGCAAGGCGTACAAATCTGATGGAAAGGTCAGCTCGTCTGCCAGGATTTTGGTTCGTTTACCGACTGGCTGATAAAAAGTAGCAGCTAGCTGATGCAGATTGACAGTCGTGGAACCGCTTACAATTACTTCATCAGCAGCCGCTCCGACTAGCGGCGCCATCCACTCCGCAAGCCTCTCCGCCTGATAAAACCAGGGACGCTCTCCCTCTGTCCAGCCGTCAATCCCGTGGCGCTTCCAATCGTCCATCACATCCGCGACTGCTTGCTCTGCGCGAACTGACATCACTCCGAGCGAATTACCGTCCAGATAAATCCCTTTTTGCGGAAGGTAAAATTCGCTGCGAAAATGAGCCAGGCCGTCGGCTGCATCCCGTTCGAGAGCATACGCCTCAGAAGGTAGAAACAGTGAACCGTTCAAGAGAAAACCCCCTTCTCTTCCAGTATTTAGAACCAGATTACTGAAAAGTTGACATCGTGTCAATATTCTCGATTCGACAGCCTCCGCTCCGCGCTCCCTTTCTTTTTGCAGCTTTTCCCTGTATGCTGGAACTATAAAGGAGGAACGCAGCGGTGGAAGGAATCAAACAAGCAACCGATGGACGCCATATGCGTTCGCAACAGACGCGGCAAAAGCTGCTGGAGGCAGCCAAAGAGGTTTTTCAGGAGGAAGGCTTTCACAAGGCCACCATCTCACAAATCATTAAACGGGCAAAAACCGGATACGGGACCGCTTACGTGCATTTTACCGGAAAGGACGATCTCTTGATCGTACTGATGGAAGACGTGATGGCCTCTTTTTACAGCATCGCAGAGCTGCCTTTTACACCGGCCACGCGCGAAGAGGCCGAGCAGCTGATCCAGCATCAGACGCTCTCGTTTTTGCAGTTGGCCGAATCTGAACATCAGATGCTGCAGGTACTCGGAGAAGCGATCGGTGTCTCTCTTTCCGCGCAGGCCAAATGGACGGAAATCCGCGAACGGTTTATCAGCCGCATCGCTCAGGATATCGGCTATTCGCAAAGCCGCAAATTGGCTCGGGGGGCTCTCGACGCCGAATTGGTCGCACGCGGCTGGTTTTACTCACATGAAATGTACTTATGGGATATCGTCCACAGAAGGCATCAGTCCACTCTGGAGGAGATCGCGAAAACACTGACAGCGATTTATACCGGAGGGTTGTACGCATGACAGAATGGGAATACCTTCTGAAAATCAACAAAAAAAGAGACTTGCAGACCCGGTGCACTCGCACTTCAGCCCGGACAAGTCTCTTTTTTCGTTGAACCCTCGGCGATTCATCGGAGGTCGCTCAATGTCAGGACAATCGCACTCTTCCCACATTTCCGTCGATGACGATTTTGGTCCCGTACGGCTGACTCAGCTTCTGCAAATGCTCCAGAATCTCCGTGCGTCCTGAGAGCACCGGCCATCCCCGCTCATAGCGGGGCCTCCCGAACCCAAGCTCGACAGGATGAAGCGCAATCTCCGTCAGCTCCCCGCCCTCCATTTTCCAGAGCGGGATAACCGATTCCCAGACATACGGATTGACGCCGAGGCCTTTTGTGTTGTTTTCCTTCCGCGTATCCAATGCGTCGGCCACGCCGTGTTCATGCCCCAGGCCGTATTTTTCATAGAAGTCCGCCGGAAGACGGCTGACGGTTTCATTTTGAAAAATGAAGTTGCCCAGGCTGTAGAAGATGGGCCGATTTCTGTAGATCTCGATGCCTCTCAGCACATGCGGGCCATGGCCGATGACGGCATCGGCTCCCTCGTCGATGCACCTGCGCGAGAAAGTCTCAAGAAACATGGCCGCCTTCTTCTTGTCTTCCCCGCTCATTTCATGCGAATGGATACTGACCACGACATAGTCGGATTGGCGGCGCGCCTCGCTGATCGCGCGCCTGATCCGCTGCCAATCCTTTTCCAACGGGGCTGTGGTGCAGCTCGCCTCGCTTCCCGGCCGAAACAGATAGCTGCCAAACCGCACGCCGCCGTCCTGCGGATCGACGGCGAAGCCCTCCTTCACGTTCAGGTTGTGCTCTGCGTTGATCGGGATCATCCCCGCGATTTCCTGCAAATGGCCGAGCGCCTCTTCGGGCAGGTGATAGGTGGTGGTGTAGCGCAGCGGATTCACCCCCGGGCGGCCAGCCATGTCGGGCCGCTGTTCCCCCGCCGCCCAAGATTCATGAAAGGTGGAGGTGGCCGCGATCAGCGCCACCCGACCGCCCGGGCACTCGAGGTAGGTCGGCTGGCTCGCTTCGGCCAGATTCAGCCCGACCCCGGCGTGGGCGATCCCGTACTGATCCAGATAGCGGCGCGTAGCCTCCAGCCCGCCATACCCGTAATCCATCGTATGGTTATTGGCCCAGGCCATGATATTGAACCCGTATGCCTGCAGATCGGTCAATACCTCCGGGGGTGCAATCGCCCAGGTGCCCCCGCTGAAGGCAAAAGGAAAGCCTTCGAATCGGTGGGCCGTCACCTCCAGATTGGTAAAGCGAAATTCGGCCTGTGAAAGCAGAGCGGCTACCTCCCGAAACCCCTCCGCCCCTCGGGAGGGCAGTCTCCGCGTAATAAAACTGTCTCCCGTCGCGGCAAAACTCATCTGCTTTCCTCCGTGCGATTTCCCCATGAGCCGCCATCTCCTTCGCGCTTATTTCAAAGGAAAGCCCTGCTGCCGCAAAAAGGCGGACAGATGCGGACGGCGCGGCTTTTGCAGATAGTCAGCCATCTGCTTTGTCCAGCCCTCCGCGCGCTCCCCTCCGGTCCGCTGCGCATAATACGCAGAACTGATTGCCTCATACTCTTCCAGAACCTCGGCCAAATGCTCGGTCCTGTATTCCTCTTCGTGAATGACGCCGCGGGCGGGCACTCTCGGCTTCTGCGCCACGTCCTGATCAGGATAGCCGAGACACATGCCCATGATCGGCGTCGTCAGCGGCGGCAGATTGAGCAGGCGGGCCACTTCCTCCGGCTGGTTGCGAATACCGCCGATCATCACGCCGCCCAGCCCGTGCGACCGGGCCGCTACCAACGTATTTTCCGCAGCCAATGCCGTATCCACAGCGGCCACCAGCAGATTTTCCACCTCGTCGACAGCCAGGTCTGTGCCGTGCATGTCGCAAGCCAGCTTCAGCCGATAAAAATCGGCGCAGAAGACGAGGAAAACCGGGCAGTTCTCCACCCATCTCTGTCCCCCGCAATATTGGGCGAGCTGTTTCTTCTTTTCCGCCGAGCGGATGACGATGATGCTGTAGGCTTGGACATTATGGGAAGACGGCGCCCACTGCGCACATGCCAGGATGTCGGCCAATACCTCTTCCGGAATCGGCTCATCCGTGTATCTGCGGATTGACCGATGGGATTGCATCAACTGTGTTACCTCTGTCTGCAAAGTGACGTGCCTCCTTGCGCTCGTTATGATTTTGTCTGGGGCTTGACCAGCCGGCCGACAGGACCGCTGACGATTCTGCCGTCCCTCATGACCGTTTGGCCGCGGACAATCGTCGCGACCGGACTGCCCGTGCCGCTCCAGCCGTCATAGGCGGTTACCTTGCTCTTGCTGTGCAGATTTTCTCGTTTGATCGTAAACGGACGATCCATGTCGACGATCGTGATATCTGCGTCGGTGCCCACCTGCAACGATCCTTTTTGCGGGTAAATGCCAAACAGCTTGGCCGGCTGCTCGGACAGGACGGCTACCGCTTGCTGCAGCGTCAGCTTGCCCTCGTGAACGGCATTGAGCATCAGCGGAGCCAATGTCTCGACGCCGCACATCCCCGCCGGAATCGACCAGAGATCGCCATCCTTCTCCTCCTCCGTGTGCGGAGCATGGTCGGAGCAGACCACGGAGATCACGCCCTCCTGAATGCCTTGCCAGAGGCGCAGCTGATCCTTTTTGTACTTCACCGGCGGATACACTTTCATCGCAGGGCCGATCGTATGAAAATCCTCATTGTCGAGGAAGAGGTAATGCGGGCAGGTTTCGGCCGTAATCGGATAGCCTTCCGCTTGCGCCTGCTTGATCAGATCGACCGCTTCCCCGGTGCTGACGTGCAGGATATGCAGGCGCGCTCCCGTCTCCTTGGCAAACGCAATGCCGGTCTGCACTGTGACGATTTCGGCCAGGTTGGGACGCCCTTCCAGCAGCGCCTCGTAGTCCCGCCGTCCGCTGGCCTCTACCTTTTTGGTGAGATGCTGAATGATGTCATTGCTTTCCGCGTGAATCGCCAGCACCTGGCCTGTCTTCGCCGCTTCCCGGAAGATATCCAGGACATCCCCGTCTTTAAAGGGCGGAATGACATCCTCCATGCCTTCCTTGTAGTTGTACATCAGCTGGTAGGTTTTGCTGTGCACGGCGTATCCCCAGAAGAACTTGAACCCGATGACGCCCGCTTCGTGAAGCGGCAGGATATCCGCCAGATTCAGATGGCCGAGGCAGATCGCCCAAATGCCGAAATCCACATGCGCTTTTCCTTGCAGGTTTTCCACTTGCTTGTGGAAATTTTCCACGTTGTTGATCGGCGGATTGGTATTGGGCATTTCAAAGATCGTGGTGATCCCGCCGGCTGCGGCAGCCTGGCTGGAGTGATAGAAATCTTCCTTGTACGTCGCGCCGGGGTCGCGGGAATGGACATGGATATCCATAAAGCCCGGCAGCACGTATTTTCCGGCTGCATCCGTTTCTTCTGCTGCTGTGCCCGGTAGAGGCTGCGATGAGGGGGAGATGGCAGCGATCTTCCCATCTTTGATGTACAGATCGGCCTGGTATGTTTCTTGGGGGGTAACGACTTGCCCATTGCGGATGATGTGATCCCACTTCATGTAGCATTCCTCCATTTTCTATTTCGTTGCGCTTACCTGCCCGACGAGCGACTTGATGTTGGCGATTCCATATGTTCGCATGTACTGCTTGATTTCCTCCAGAATATCGAGCATCGCTGTCGGCTGGATGAAGCTGGCCGTCCCCACCTGTACGGCACTGGCTCCGGCCAGGATCATCTCGATGGCATCCTCTCCATTCATGACGCCGCCGCAGCCGATAATCGGGAGGGCAGAGACCTGCCTCACCTGATAGATCATCCGGACGATGATCGGTTTGACGGCCGGTCCGGACAGCCCGCCCATCCCATTGCCGATCTTTGGTTTTCGCGTGTGCACGTCGATCGCCATCGCCAGGATCGTATTGGCGACGTTGAGGCTGTCTGCACCGCCTTCATCGGCCGCGATGGCAATCTCCTGGATGCTGGTCACATTGGGCGTCAGCTTGGCGATGAGCGGTTTGTCAGTCACCTGCCGCACCGCCTGCAGCAGCCGGTAGGTAATCTCCGGGTCCATCCCAAAGGCCAGGCCGTTTCCTTTCAGATTGGGACAAGAGATGTTCAGCTCCAGCGCAGCCACTTCCTCCCGGCTTGCGATGATCTCGGACATTTCCACAAACTCCTCGATAGAATCGGCGGAGATGCTGGAGATGAGCGGCGTGTTGTAACGGCGGTAGTACGGCACGATGTGCTCCAGATAATAGACGATCCCCTTGCTTTGTATCCCGATGGAATTAATCATGCCGCCTACCGTTTCGCAGACGCGGGGGGTGGCATTTCCTTTTCGCGGTTCCTTGGTGATGCTTTTGGGCACGACGGCCCCCAACTGTTCGAAATCGATGACCTGCTCCATATCTTCGCCAAAAGCCCCCGATGCGGGCATGATCGGATTGCGCAGCGTCAAACTGCCGATGTTGACGGTCAGATCCAGCTCTTGTTTGATCGTCATGCGAGCACCACCTTTTCCAGCGGGAATACAGGACCTTCCTTGCAAACGCGCACGGTCTTGAGCGCTTCTCCCTCACGCACATCGCAGACGCAGGCAAAGCATACCCCCATCGCGCAGCCCATATGCTCTTCCAGCGCGATCTGGGCGGGAATCCCGCGGGAGGCGGTCACGTCCCGAAGCAGGCGGGAGAGCCGTTTGGATCCGCAGGTAAAGGCGGCGTCGATCTTATGTTCGGCCAGTATTTGCTCGATCAGTCGATGCACCGACTCGACGTCGCTGTTTCCGTTCTCCTCGGTCACTTTGTAGACGTGTGCGCCGAAGCCCTGGAGCGTTTCTGCCGCCAGCAAGTCATTGCGCGAACGGGCGCTGAGAATCGCAGCAGCGCGGATACCTTTTTCGGCGGCATCCTGGGCCAGGGCCGTGAGCGTGGCAATGCCCACGCCTCTGGCGACCAAGAGCACGGTTTTCCAGCCGTCCTGCAGCTCAAAAGAACGTCCGAGCGGGCCGAAGATGTCCACCGTCTCCCCCGCTTTTCGCTCCGTCAGCCGCTTGGTGCCCAGCCCTTTGACCAGATAGAGGAATTCCAGCGTCCGCTCGTTTCGGTTGATGCGATAAATGCTGAACGGCCGGCGAAGCAGCGGATAGGTTTCCCCGGAACAGCGGATGTTAAAAAACTGTCCGGGCATTACCTCGGCATCCAGACCCGCAGCATCGACCACCATGTGCCAATAACGATCACTCACCTGCTGATTGGACAGAATCCTCATGTGCATCTGCTTCATCTGCTCTCCCCCACTCGCTCCGTATTCTCCCCTGCATGACTCTCCTCGGCCACCGCCCATTTTTTTAGCATCGCTTCGAGCAGACGCGCTCCGATCCCGATCTGTTCGGGCGGCGTGTACTCGTCCCTGTGGTGGCTAAGCCCATCCCGAGAGGGCACGAAAATCATCCCTGCCGGGCAAAGCCTCGCCATGTTCATCGCGTCATGTCCGGCGCCGCTCGGCATCTTATGATACGGGATGTTCAGCACCCGGCAGCTTTCTTCGAGCGAGCCGATGACGCCTTCGTCCAGGAGCACAGGCTCTTCGTCGCTCAGGAGGCTCCACGCGACGCGCAGCCCTCTTTTCTGTTCAGCCTGGCGAAAGGCCAGCAGCAGCTTTTCCAAGACTCGCTGCTTTGATGCCGTATGGATGCCGCGAATATCGATTTTCAATTCGGCGGCATCCGGCACGACATTCATTGCACCGGGGGTGATTTGGCAGACGCCGACCGTGCCCACCGTACCGTAAGCGGCCTCTTCCCGTGCGGCCTGCTCCAATGCCAGCCCGATCTCGGCCGCCCCCAGAAAGGCGTCATGCCTGCGATCCATCGGCGTGGTCCCGGTATGGGAGGCTTTTCCCTGCACGCGAACCTGCAGCCGGGTCGGTCCCGCGATGCCGGTGACAATTCCCACCGGCTTCTCCTCCTGCTCCAAAACGGGTCCCTGCTCGATATGGAGCTCCACAAACATTTTCAGCTCCCCTGGCTTCCGGGCCGCTTCGCCTATCTTGTCAAAATTCAGAAAACATTCCGCCAAGGCTTCACGAAAGGAGATCCCCATCCGGTCCCGCAAAGCGCCGACCGCTTGCTGATCGAGAATGCCCGCCATCGCCTTGCTGCCGATGGTGGCGACCCCGAAACGGGAGGATTCTTCACAGGTAAAGCAGATCAGCTCGATGGGATGGCGGGTGACGATTCCCTGCTCATTCAGCGAGCGCACCGCCTCCAAACCGGCCGCCACGCCAATCACGCCGTCATACTGCCCGGCGTCGATGACGGAATCCAGATGGGAACCGCAGGCGACAGCAGGCAGTGAGGGATCGGAGCCCGGTCGTCTGGCGATCAGATTGCCCGCGGCGTCCATCCGTACGGTCATGCCTGCTTGCAGACACATTTCCGCCAGTCCGCGAACCGCCTGCCGCTCGGCTGCCGTATACGCCAATCGATTGACAGCATTGTCCGAGTAGCCAAATTGATTGAATGTGCGAATGGTCTGTTCTAAACGCTTCTGGTTCATCGCTGCCTCCACAGTTCTTAGATTTTCCGCTATTTTTATTACGGAAATTCTTGTCCCGTGTGTGGAATCCCTTTAGCCGTTTAGACAAAAAAAGCGACTGCTGCTTAGTGAAACCGATAATCGTCACTGATCATCTCTGCTACTTTCAAGCCGAGGTGGAGCATCAGTTTCCCTTCGGACTGCTGCAAGCTGTGGCCGGAAATCTTTTCGATGCGCCGCAGCCGGTATTTGAGTGTATTGACATGGATAAACAGCGCTTGGGCCGTTTCGGTCAAGGTCTCATTATGCTGAAAATAGAGCCGAAGCGTTTTGATCAGGTCCAAATCGCTGCTTCGGTCATACTGGTACAGCTTTCCCACGGTCTCCTCGAAAAAATGCCGCAGTTCAGCAGTGTCGCGGAACTGGGCCAGGAGGCGGTAGATCCCGAGATCGTCAAAGTGAATCACAGACGGTCTTTTGGGCAGCGCCGCTCCGAGCAATATCGCCTTTTCCGCTTCGCGAAAGCTCTCACGGACAGCAGCCAAGCCTGTTCCGTGATATCTCCCGATTCCCAGCTGAAAGCCTTTGGCTGACAGCTGTTTTTTCAGCGGGTCGGCCATCTGCCGCGCCCTTTGCTTGATCGCCGCGTCTTCCTCTCCCGGTTCTACCGGACAGAGACAGTACACCGCCTGCCGCAAAAAACCGGTAATCGTCCCCGGGTAAAACTCCCGGATGATGCGCTCGGCATGATCTCCCAGATCAAACGGGTTGCTGGCCCTCTCCTGTCCCTCAAATCGCAGCACCATGCAAATATAGGAGGTGTCCAGGGAAAAGCCGTACGGCCGCCCCCGCTCCTGCACATCCTCGGGGACCAGGCTTTCATTGATGAACAGCTCCCGCAAAAAGTCGCTTTTGTATTGCTGCTCGACGTCAAACCTTACTTTCAAGCGCAAAAATTCGAGCGACAACAGCGTCGACGCCTTTTCCAGCAGAGCGAGATCCATCTCCAGATGCTCCATGTCAAAGGCCCAGCAGGTGATGTTCCCGTATATTTGCCCATCCAGCATGATCGGCGCCACAATGCAGTCCGTCTCGCCGTGCTCGCTATGCCGCGACAGCCGAACGGGCCGTTTGATGACAGCCAGCTCCCTTTGCTGCTGACTCGTCAGCGGTGCGGCCGCAAAAGGTAGCGGCGGCACCTTCATGTAAGAGAGCAGACTTTCGACGGTAATGGTATTTTTGGTAAGGCGCCCCAAAGCGTCGATTAGCGGCTCGATGCCTTGTTCATTCAGCGAGATTTCATGCAAGAGCCTGCTCGCCTGCTCCAAATCCTCCTGCAAGACCACTTTTCGATCGAAGATTACGTTCATGACGGGTGGCAAAATATCCAGATAGCTGATCTCCTCCGGGATCTCGATGACGGGCAGCGCGTATAAATCCGCTTCCTCCAGCACCGATGGAGGGATCTCGTCGACGAAGCGATGAGGCTTGATGGCGAGCGCCGCCGTCCCGATCTCGTGCAGCTGCCGCACCAGCTGCTTTTGCGCCTCGGGATCGTCCTTGATCGGGAACAGGCTGGTCAGGATCAGCTCGTCTCCTTTCAGCCAACGGACGATGTCGGGCACTTCCATGATGGTAGCCAGCTTTACCTCCCGCTCCAAGCCCCGGTGCCCTGCCACTACCTTGCACAGACGCAAGCCGCCGATCTTCATCAGGTTCTTTACGGTGATTGCCATCGCAGCCTCTTCCTTTCCACTGAGCTCTTAGGAAAATCGTACCGCTATTATAGCCTATCTCGTAAGCACTTGCCTTTTATCCGGAAGCGGGCATAACCAGAAGCAAAAAGCTGCAGGAGCAAGCCCCGCAGCTTTCCAGAGGTGATCCTAGTCCAGATCGATATCCTTGGTCTCCGGCACCATGGTCCACATGACCAAAAGTCCGATCGGATAGATCAGGAAGACGAGCGACATCGCTCCCATGATATTGCCGCCGACGCTCATCGCCCCGATAATCGCCGGGCCAAAGCCGGCCAGTCCGCGGCCCGTACCGAAGATGAAGTTCTCCGCAGTGGATCGGGCCTCCGCCGGATACGCCTCAGCCAGCACCGCTCCAAAGCCGCCCATCATCCCGTTGACGAAAAAGCCGAGCAGGGCGCTGCCCCAGAGCAGCATCGCTTCATCCTTGAAGACGAAGAAGTAGAGGATACAGAAAATCGTGCCGCCGATGTAGTAGATCGAGAACGTCTTCTTGCGGCCGATCCGGTCGGCCAGAATGCCGAACACCATGATCCCGATCAGCATCCCGACAGTAGAGATGAGCATCCAGCCGCTGGCTTTTGCCAGCGTGTAGCCGTATTTCTGAGACAGAACCGTCGGCATCCAGGAGAAGATCCCGTAATAGCCGAAGTTCTGGATGAACGACATGATCGTCAGCCCGATCGTCGCGATGGTCAATTTCTTGGATTCAAACAGCTTGGTCAGCGGGAAACCGCTCATTTTCTTCAGCGCGGCCTCTTCATCCGGCGTCAGTGTGCCGGACGCCGCCTTGGACTGCAGGTATTTCTTGTACTCGTTTTTGCTCTTCCAGATCTCAGGTTCTTTCAAGCCAAAGCGGACGTAGGCCGCGAGTGCCGCCGGCAGCAATCCAAACAGGAAGACAGCGCGCCAGCCCATGGTAGGAACGACCACTGCCGCCAATACGGAGGCGCTGAGCACGCCGAGCTGCCAGCCGAGTGCGACCCCGGAGGTAGCTTTGGCCCGCTTGTTCTTGGACCAGGTCTCGCTGACCACCGCCATCCCGATCCCGAACTCCCCGCCGACCCCCATCCCTACCAGGAAGCGGAGGATGGCGAGATGGGAATAATCTGTTGCGAAATAAATGAGTGCTGTTGCCACTGAATAAAGCAGAATCGTAATCGAAAAGATGCGAATGCGTCCGTACATGTCCGCAAGAAATCCGAAGAGGTAAGAGCCGACCAGCGTTCCGATAGTGGTGTAAAGCGTCAGATTTCCCGCTTGCCCCGGCGTCAAACCAAATTCCTTGATCACGAAAACAAGTACGAAGGACAGCAGCAGCATGTCCAGTCCGTCGGCAGCGTACCCCAAAATGGAGCCGACGAGTGTTTTAATCCGCGTTGACTTGCTTTCTTCTACCTTGCCGCCCGTTTCTACTTGATCATTCACAAAGCTCTCCCCCTTGCCGTTGGTGTGTAGAGAATTTGCAATAATATGAGTTATAAAAATTATGTGAATTCCGTTCATTTCCCTTTGTCTGTTCGGACTATCTTTCGGGGATTGCTTTATTGAAACAGACAACTTCGGCTGCTTTACCATGGTGGAGCCGACAGGGAGCCGAGCCGAAGTCTTTCCTCATGGCTTGCTCCCCCGCTGCCGCCCGTTATCTAGCAGATCGGATACCGGGCGGCCTCCACTTCATTTGGTTTTCCGTTTTTTCCCGTTGCAGCACTGCTTTGCCTCTGATCAGGAAGTGAAAAAAGTGCGCGGCGATTTGCGCCAGTCTCCCAGCAGACTTTCCTGCTCGGCGGTGATCACGCCGGCTTCCCTGGCTGTTTCCAGCAGGGCAGTGTAGGTAGACAATGTCGTCATTGGAATGCCTGCCTCCACAAACAGCGCTTCCGCATCAGGGAATTGATAGCTGAAAATCGCGATGACCCCAAGCACCTCGGCGCCATGCTCCTGGACAGCCTGGGCTGCCTTGAGGGAGCTGCCACCGGTCGAGATCAGGTCCTCGATGACGACCACCTTTTGGCCGCTGGCAAGCGCACCCTCGATCTGGTTCTGTCTGCCGTGGCCTTTTGCCTTATCTCGCACGTAGATCATCGGCAGGTCGAGCAGTTCCGCTACCCAGGCAGCGTGCGGAATGCCCGCTGTCGCCGTACCCGCGATGACTTCGGCGTCCGGATGCTGTTCGCGAATTCGCTGCGCAAAAGCCTCAGCGATCCGGCGGCGCACAGCCGGATGGGACATCGTAATCCGGTTGTCACAGTAGATCGGGGATTTGATCCCGGACGTCCATGTAAAAGGTTCGTCCGGACGCAGGTGCACCGCGCCGATGTTGAGCAGCAGTCCCGCGATTTCTTTGGCAATCGTCGTTGTCATCATGATTATTCCTTCCTCCCGAACGAATGATGGATTCCTGCCGCTTCGACATCCTGAACAATTTTTTCCCAGGCCTTGGCCGGGTCCGGTGCCGCCGTGATGGCTCTGCCGATGACCAGGTAGTCACTGCCCAGCTCAAATGCTTTTTCCGGCGTCGTGATGCGTGTCTGATCTCCTTTATCCGCCCCAATCGGACGAATTCCCGGTGTTACGGTGATGAATGAGCTGCCTGCGGCCCGCTTGATCATCGGCACTTCCAGCGGGGAAGCGACGACGCCATCCAGGCCCGCCTTTTTGGTCATCTGGGCGTAGTGAACGACGACATCCTCCACCTCGCCGGGAATGGCCAACTCTTCGTTCATCGTGGCTTTCCCTGTAGAAGTGAGCATGGTAACGGCGATCAATAGGGGGCGCTGTGCTCCTGCTGATGTCCCCTGCTCCAGACCTTCACGAGCTTCTGCCATCATGGCCACACCGCCTGCCGCGTGAACGTTTACCATGTCGACGCCATGGCGAGCGAGACTTCTCATCGCTCCCTTGGCCGTGTTGGGAATGTCGTGCACCTTCAGATCGAGAAACACTTTCAGGCCTCTCTCTTTCAGGTAATGGACGATTGCCGGGCCTTCAGCGTAGGCCAGCTCCATTCCCACCTTTACATAGCGGATCAGGCCGTCCAGCTGTTCGAGGCATGATTTGGCCTCATCCAAGGTGGCGTAGTCCAGCGCAACGATCATGCGCTCGCGAATATCTGTCGGTATCAAGTGCACAATGCTCTCCTCATTTCTTTCCTGTTAGTTCCTAGCTGCCTGCCCCTCAAAGGTCAGTCTGGCCTTGGAGGGGCAGGATATCCATTCCAGCCGCATTACAAGACAACGGTTGCCTTTGCTCCCATCCGCTGCGCGGGCATCGCCTCGGTCTCAAAGGTGATGGTCTCGAGCACATGCAGCAGGGCTTTTGCCGTATCCAGAGAAGTGAGGCAGACTGCGCCGTTCTCTACTGCCTCGCGTCTGATCCGGAATCCGTCGCGCTGCGGTGTCTTCCCTTTGGTCAAGGTGTTCAGCACCAGGTTAGCCTCTCCTTTGCGGATCAGGTCCAGCAGATTCGGACTGCCTTCGGACAGCTTGTTGACCCGCTTCACCGGCAGCCCCTTTTGCTGCAGAAAATCGGCCGTCCCGGCGGTCGCCAGCAGATTGAAACCGAGCTGGCGGAAGCGTTTGACGATGTCGAGCGCTTCTTCCTTATCCTTGTCCGCGACGGTCACCAGCAGGGAGCCCTGCGTGGGGATCTGCATCCCGGCCGCCACCAAACCTTTGTAGAGCGCCTTGGCCAGCGTCCGTTCGCGTCCCATCACTTCCCCGGTCGATTTCATCTCGGGACCCAGCGTAATGTCTACGCGGCGCAGCTTGGCAAAGGAGAAGACCGGCACTTTCACCGAGACCATCTCCTCTTCCGGATGGCAGCCTGGCGTAAATCCTTGGCTGGCAATCGTCTGTCCGAGGATCGCCTTGGTCGCGATATTGGCCATCGGAATCCCTGTCACTTTGGAGAGGAATGGCACCGTCCGGGACGATCTCGGATTGACCTCGATCACGTACGGCTGCCCCTGATGGACGACGAACTGGATGTTGAGCAGTCCCTTGATCTCGAGCGCCCGCGCCAATTTGGTCGTAATCTCGATCAGATCCTGCTTGATCTTCTCACTCAGGGATTGCGCCGGGTAGACGGCGATCGAGTCGCCGGAGTGGACACCGGCCCGTTCGATGTGTTCCATGATGCCGGGGATCAGCACTTGTTCCCCGTCGCAGATGGCATCCACCTCTGCCTCAATCCCGACCATGTAGCGGTCGATCAGAACCGGATGGTCTGGGTTTACTTTTACCGCTTTCTCCATATATTCCAGCAGTTCCGCATGATTATATACGATCTCCATCGCTCGTCCGCCCAGTACGTAGGAGGGACGAACGAGAACCGGGAAGCCGAGGCTCTCGGCCGCGGCTACCGCCTCGTCGACGGACACGACGGTCGTGCCGGGCGGCTGGGCGATATGCAGTCTCCGCAGCAGCGCTTCGAACTCCTTGCGGTTTTCCGCCGCATCGATGCTCTCCAGACTGGTGCCGAGGATGTTGACGCCCCGGGCCGCCAGTTTTTCCGCCAGATTGATCGCCGTCTGCCCGCCGAATTGAACGATGACGCCCTCCGGTTTTTCCGCATCGATGATGTTCATGACGTCTTCCAGATAGAGCGGTTCGAAGTAGAGGCGGTCCGATGTGTTGAAGTCGGTCGATACGGTCTCCGGATTATTGTTGATGATGACGGCTTCGTAGCCCGATTCCTGCAAGGCCCATACGGCATGGACCGTCGCGTAGTCGAACTCGATGCCCTGCCCGATCCGAATCGGTCCGGAGCCGAGGACGATGACCCGTTTCTTGCCTGTCTCCACCCGCTCATTCTCTACCTCGTAGCAGGAGTAGTAGTACGGGGTCTGGGCTTCGAACTCGGCAGCGCAGGTATCTACCATTTTATACACCGGCACGATGCCGTACTTCTCCCGCATCTGGCGCACGGCATCTTCTGTCTGGTTGGCCAGCTCGCCGATTTTTTTGTCTGTAAAGCCAAGCCGTTTTGCCTGGCGCAGCTTCGCTTCCGTCAAGCCTTGGGAGATCTCTGCTTCAAAGGAGATCAAGTTGTGGAATTTATGCAGAAAGAAGGAATCGATTTGCGTCAGGCTGTGCAGACGCTCGACGCTCCATTGCCGGCGGAGCGCTTCAGCCAGCAGGAAAAGCCGCTCATCATCCGCGGTGATCAGCCGTTCCGTCAGCTCCTCGTCGCTGATCGCGGATGCTCCCTTCAGCTCCAGGTGGTAGCTGCCCACCTCCAGCGAGCGGATCGCTTTCATGATCGATTCTTCAAAGGTGCGGCCGATCGCCATCACCTCGCCCGTCGCTTTCATCTGGGTGCCCAGTTTGCGGTTTGCCGACTGAAACTTGTCAAACGGCCAGCGCGGTATCTTGCTCACGACGTAGTCCAGCGTCGGTTCGAAGCAGGCATAGGTCTGCCCGGTAACGGGGTTGCGCAGTTCGTCCAGCGTGTAACCGATGGCGATTTTGGCCGCCATCTTGGCGATCGGGTAGCCGGTTGCTTTCGATGCCAGCGCGGAGGAGCGGCTGACGCGCGGATTGACCTCGATGACATAGTATTGGAAGCTGTGCGGGTCCAGCGCGTACTGCACGTTGCAGCCGCCCTCGATCCCCAGCGCACGGATAATCCGCAGCGCGGAGGAGCGCAGCATCTGGTATTCGCGATCGGACAGCGTCTGGCTTGGAGCGACGACGATCGAATCGCCCGTGTGGACGCCGACCGGATCGATGTTTTCCATATTGCAGACCACGATGCAGTTGTCACTTGCATCGCGCATCACTTCATACTCGATTTCCTTCATGCCCGCGATGCTCTTTTCGATCAGGCACTGCGTGATCGGGGAGTATTGCAGACCGCTCGCGACGGTTTCGCGCAGACTGGCTTCATCCTTGCAGATGCCTCCGCCCGTGCCGCCCAGCGTGTAGGCAGGACGAACGATGATGGGATAGCCGATCTTGGCCGCAAAATCGACCGCTTCCTCTACCGTGCTGACGATGACAGAGTCCGGCACCGGCTCGCCCAGTTCGTTCATCAGCGCGCGAAACAGTTCGCGGTCCTCCGCCCGCTTGATGGAATCCAGGTTCGTCCCCAGCAGCTTTACGTTTTCCGCCTCCAACACCCCTGCTTCCGCCAGGGCGACGGCCATGTTCAGACCAGTTTGTCCGCCGAGAGTGGGCAGCAGTCCGTCCGGCTTTTCCTGGCGGATGACCCGGGTGACGAATTCCAGGGTGATCGGCTCGATGTACACTTTGTCGGCCATGTTGGTATCCGTCATGATGGTGGCCGGGTTCGAGTTGATCAGCACGACCTCCAGCCCCTCTTCTTTCAGGGCCTGGCAAGCCTGCGTGCCCGCGTAGTCAAACTCTGCCGCTTGACCGATGACGATGGGACCGGACCCGATCACGAGAATTTTTTTCAGATCAGCGTGCTTTGGCATGCAAACTCCCCTCCTTGGCTTGTTCCATCATACGCAGAAACTGGTCGAACAGATAGCTGGAATCCTCCGGCCCCGGTGCCGCTTCCGGGTGGTACTGCACCGAGAAAGCGCGTTTTTCCAGGTGGCTGATGCCTTCCACGGTACCGTCGTTCAGGGCGGTATGAGTGACGATCAGCCCTGTGCCGGCGATCGAATCCTCTTTGACCGTGTAGCTGTGGTTTTGCGACGTAATGTATGTCCGGCCGGTCGCCGCCTCTTTCACCGGATGGTTTCCGCCGCGGTGGCCAAACTTCATTTTCTCCGTATCGGCACCCGAGGCGAGCGCCAGCAATTGATGTCCCAGACATATTCCGAAGAGCGGATAGTGACCCAGCAGCTCGCGAATCGTCTGGATGGCTTGCGGAACGTCCTTGGGATTGCCGGGACCATTGGAGAGAAGAATGCCATCCGGCTGCAGCCGGTGGATTTCCGCCGCCGTGACGTCGTGAGGGACGACGAAAACATCGCACTGGCGCTTGGTCAATTCCCGCAAGATGCCATGCTTGACTCCGAAATCGATGACCACGACGCGATGGCCGATTCCGGGGCAGGTAAAGACGCTCTTGGTCGACACGCGAGCCACTTGATCCGTCATCACGGGTGCGCTGTTAAGCGCGGCAAGCAATTCCGAGAGGGGCGCCTGGCTCGCGGTGATCATGCCTTTCATCGTACCGTGGTAGCGGAGCTTGCGCGTCAGCATCCGCGTATCCACACCGGCGATTCCCGGAATGTCGTAGTCTTTCAGCAGCTCATCCAGCGTCTTGGTGCTGCGCCAGTTGCTCGGCATGTCACAATGCTCTCTGACGACAAACCCGTGAATATAGGGCCGGATCGTTTCAAAATCGTCCCGGTTGATGCCGTAGTTGCCGATCAAAGGATAGGTCATCGTCACGATCTGCCCGCAGTAGGATGGATCGGACAGCACTTCCTGGTAACCCGTTAGACCGGTGTTGAACACCACTTCTCCGTATGTCTCCGTTACTTTTCCAAATCCCTGGCCAATACATTCCGTTCCGTCTTCCAGTATGAGTCTCGCTATCATTTCAGCCACCCCTTCCTTACACGTCGCGATGAACCAATCGGCCCGCTACCATGGTGAGTACCGGCCATCCCTTGCACTTCCAGCCTGCAAACGGCGTGTTTCTTCCTTTGCTGGCAAAGCTGTCCGGATCAATCGCCTTTTCCGTATCCAGATCAATCACGGTCACATCGGCATCCGCTCCGACCTCCAAGCGCCCGTAAGGAAGCTGGAAGGATTCGGCCGGTTTTACCGTCAACAGGTCAATCAAGGTCTTCAACGTCAGCTCTCCAGTCAAGACCAGATGGGTGTACAGCAGCGGAAAGGCTGTCTCCAGACCGACGATGCCGAACGGCGCCCGCTCCAGGCCGGCAGCCTTCTCTTCCGCCGTATGCGGAGCGTGGTCTGTCGCGATCATGTCGATGGTGCCGTCTTTCAGGCCTTCGATCAGCGCCTGGCGATCCGCACGGGAGCGGAGCGGCGGGTTCATTTTCCAGTTGGAAGGCAAATCCTCCGGTATGTCCTCATCGCATAAGAGCAGGTGATGCGGTGTCACTTCACAGGTCACATTGACTCCCGCGCGCTTGCCGTCCCGCACCAGCCGGACGGATTCCTTGGCGCTGATGTGGCAGACATGGTAGTGAACACCCGTCTGCTCGGCCAGCAGGATATCGCGCCCTACGTGAATCGACTCCGATTCGGAGGGGATGCCGGGCAGTCCGTGACGGGCCGCCACCTCTCCGTCATGCAGGGCAGCTCCCGGCGTCAGCAGCGTATCATCTTCACAGTGGGCCACGATGGAGATCCCCAGCTCTTTTGCTTTCTGCATCGCTTTTTTCATCATACCGGCCGATTGTACGCCGACCCCGTCGTCGGTCAGGGCAAATATCCCAGCTTCCTTCAGGCCGGCGAAATCCGTCAGCTCCTTGCCCAACTGGCGGATGGTGATGGCTCCGTAGGGAAGCACGCGCGCACGGTTCGCCTCGCGCGCCTTCTCCAGGATGTAGCGGACCGTCTCTGCGCTGTCGATCGAGGGGCGCGTATTTGGCATGCAGGCGATCGTCGTGAATCCGCCTTTTACAGCGGCCGCCGCGCCTGTCGCGATGGTTTCCTTCTGTTCTTGCCCCGGCTCTCTGAGATGGACGTGGACATCGATAAATCCTGCAGAGATCAGACCGCCCTTGCAATCGATCCATTCATGCCCGTCCCGATCGATTTTGACGGCGATGGCCGCAATTTTTTTATCTTCGATCAATACCTCTGCGGGAATGCGCTCTCCCGCCTGATTGATTATTGTGCCGTTGCCAAGGATCGTTCCCATTGCATCTCTTCCCCTTTCAAAAGTGCTTCGAGGACGGCCATGCGGGCTGCTACCCCGTTCGTTACCTGTTTGTGGATGAGTGAGCGCTCGCAGTCGACCAGGTCCGTGTGGATCTCTACACCGCGGTTGACGGGTGCGGGATGCATGATGACGGCATCCGGCTTCATCAGCTGAACACGCTCCAGAGTCAGCCCGTGCGCTTGGTGGTATTCATCTTTGGAGATGAACAGGGAGTTGGTGTGGCGCTCCAGCTGAACGCGCAGCATCATCACGACGTCCGCCGTCTTGACCGCTTCGTCGATCTCTACGGTCTTCACTCCGGCCGGAACCACTTCGGCTGGCGGCATCATCGTGGAAGGACCGGAGAGCAGCAGCTGCGCTCCCATCCGCGGCAGCCCGTAGAGGTGTGAGCCCAGTACACGGCTGTGGCGCAAATCGCCGATGATCGCGACGGTCAGTCCCTCCAGTTTGCCAAACTGCTGCTGCATCGTCAGCAAGTCGAGCAGGCATTGCGTCGGGTGTTCATGGGTTCCGTCGCCGGCGTTGATCAGCTGTACATTCACCTGATCGGCCAACTCTTCGAACAGGCCGTCTTTTTTCGTCCGGATCACAGCCGCTTCGACGCCCATGTCTTCCAGCGTCCGGACAGTATCCAGGATGGTTTCTCCTTTTACCGTGGAGGAGGTCTCCGGGATGAAATTCAGCACATGCGCACCCAATCTCTTCTGTGCGACCTCGAAGGAAAAGCGCGTCCGCGTGCTGGCTTCAAAGAACAGGTTGGCGACAAAGCGGCCGCGCAAGCTCTCCGATTGGACCCCGGGCCGCTGCGCCCAAAATTCTGCTCGCTCCAGCAGGCTGGCGATCATCTCTTTGGACATGTCCTTGATACCGATCAAATGACGCAAGTTTTTCATGTGGAACCCCTCCGTAATCATGTAGTGGATAAAAAAAGCTTCTTGCCAGGCAGCCGTGGAGGCGGGCACAGGCAAGAAGCTGATCGCTTCTTTCCGCATGCAGGGCAAAACAGCGCCCTGCCCCCTTGCCAGCCTCACGGGACTGAGTTAAAGGAATGTGGAACGAAATCAGGTTTGGGCTTCGCGGTGCGCTTCCCCCATCGCCGACTCTTTTCCCGGCAGAATCACGTGCAGGAAGATGCCGAGGAAGGTCGCAAATGCGATGTTGTCAATCGTCAGATTGTGCAGGAACGACTGCCAGAAGGAGACGCTCTCGAAGTTGATTTTATACCCGCCGATCCCGGTAACCAGGATGGCAGCGGAGATGATCATATTGCGCTTGTTGGAAAAATCCACTTTATTTTCGACAAACATCCGCAGCCCTTGCGCTGCGATGATACCGAACAGGATGATGGACACGCCGCCCAGGACCGGTGTCGGGATGGTCATCAAAAGGGCGCTGATTTTGCCGATGAAGGCGAACAGGATGGCACACACCGCGGCGAGGCCGATCACGACACGGCTGTATACCCGTGTGATGGCCAGAACCCCGATATTTTCGCCGTAGGTCGTCGCAGGCGGTCCGCCCACCACGGCGGCCAGCGAGGTGGCAATCCCGTCACCCAGCAGGCTGCGGTGCAGGCCCGGATCTTTCATCAGGTCGCGGTCCATGACTTTGCTGGTGACCAAGAGGTGGCCCAGATGCTCGGCCAGTGTGACGAAAGCGACCGGAGCGATGATCAGAGCGGCCACCCATGCGGATGGATCGCCGATCACGGAGACGACTTCGCCGAATTTGAAGTGCTCGTTGAACATCTTGTCGAAATCGACAAACCATTCGGCTTCCAACACTTTGTTGAAAGGAATCAGATCCGGGTGGCGAAGCAAGGTGTACACGTATCCGGCCAGAATCCCGATCAATATGGGAATCAGGGCGAAAAATCCGCGCAGCATGACCGCCGCAAGCACAGTTACCAGCATGGTGACGAGCGAGATCTCAATCGATGTGAGCGAAAGCTGCGGCACGCCATCGACGGTTACTTTCGTCGCCATATCCACGGCCACCACAGACAGGCTCAAGCCGATGACGACGATGACCGATGCGATCACGACCGGCGGCAGCACGCGGTCCAGCCAGCGGACCCCGGCTTTTTTGACGATCGCGGCGACGATGATATACACAATCCCGGAGAGGAAACAGCCGAGCAGGGCGGTACCCACCCCATACGCGGCCGTAACCGTGATGATCGGACCGATGAAGGCAAAGGAAGAGCCCAGGTAGTTGGGAATCTTGCCTTTGGTAATCCAGAGGAACAGGAGCGTGCCGATCCCGCTGGTGAAGAGTGCGGTGGCGACATCGAGTCCGGTCAGGATCGGTACCAGCACGGTCGATCCGAACATCGCAAACAAATGTTGGATGCTTAGCGGCAAAAGCTTGGTTATCGGCGGTGTTTCGTGGACGTCTACAAAGTTTTTCTGACTCATGCGATTCTTTCCCCCTGATTTTCTATCCTCTGTGCGGATCCTTGATCCTATTCCTGCTCAGAATGAAGCGATCATAACCGGCATCACTTGCAAACTTTCTTGCGGCCATAAGTAATGGCTGACCAAGTCTTTTGGCACAAAAAAACTCTCTGCGACAGGCGCAGAGAGGCACACTCCTGCCGTCACGATACGGCAGGCAAGTACCTCTTTGCAACCTCACGGGATTGCCTTTTAAAGAGGTGTATTTCGTTTTCCCTTTAGATCAACTGGCGGATGGTCACCATATCCATGGCATCCACTTCGGCCAGCTGTACATCCACAATCTCGCTGCGCGATGTCGGGACGTTCTTCCCGACGAAGTCCGGACGGATCGGCAGCTCGCGATGGCCGCGATCCACGAGAACAGCCAGCTGAATCATGCGCGGACGGCCGTTGTCAATCAGGGCATCCAAAGCGGCTCTCACTGTCCGCCCTGTGAAGAGGACGTCATCGACGAGTATGACCGTCTTCCCTGTGATATCGTCCGGAAGCTGCGAGCCTTGGAGTACCGCGTCCTCCGATTTATGCTGGAGATCGTCGCGGTAGAACGTGATGTCCAGCTCGCCGACCGGCAGCTTGACGTTTTCAATCATTTCGATCCGCTCCACCAAGCGTTCCGCCAGGTAGATCCCTCTCGTCTTGATCCCGACGATCATGCAATCCTCTACCCCTTTGTTCCGCTCGATGATTTCGTGGGCAATCCGCGTCAATGCCCGACGGATTGCCGCATCATCCATTATCACGCTTTTGTTGATCATGTGCATTTCCTCCCTCGACAGACATCTTTTGGGCTGATGACGAGATGAAAAAAGCTTCTTGTCGGCAGACAAGAAGCCACAGGGCATGTCAGATGGACAGAGATCGTTCCTCTCTGCAACTGCTCATGCGAAATATCCGTGCCCTTGCCAGCCTCTCTGGACTGGATTTAAAGGTTCTCAATTCGTCAGTAAGCATTATGTCATGAATAGGGGCAAAGTGTCAACGGTTTTTTATAGGGATCAACATCTATTCACTTTGGATGAAGCCAATAGACGCTGATCCATGCCGGCAGATAGTTGGCATAGTATCCCGGATTGCCGGTCACATGGCGAATCAACTCCGTCTCCCTCCCGTCAGCCGCCAGCAGGTAGACCGACCCGTGTTCGGCCCCATCCAGCCGGACGAAGAGCAGCTCGCTGCCATCCGGGGATGGCGCCGGATACGTATCGGCCGTCTCTTCCGATCCTTTGGTCACAGCCTGCATCTGCCCATTCGGGCCGTATTTCCAGATGCGCTGCCCGGGCATCAGCGGCTTCCCGGGCCGGTAGTTGCCCAGCCACTCTGCATTCTCCGGTCCGCGGGTGAAGTAGAGCGTCTCTGCCCCGCCGCCGGACCAGCGCGGAAAGGCGTCCGCCATGCCCGTAAGTCCGGCGGAGACGACCCGGCCATCCGCCTGTGCGATGCGGAGCTGCTTGTTCTCGGTCGCGACCCGCCCCGTCCCGTTGATAAAGGCGAATCGCGAGCTGTCCTTGGCCCAGGCGATCCACTCAGGGTAAGCCAGGCCTTCTCCGATGGCGATCGGTTTGTTCTGCGGCTGCGTGAGGTCAAACAGTTGGATGGGGACGCCATCGGCGGTCAGGGAGGCGGAACTCATGATGACGAAGTAGGACACCCGCTTCCCATCGGGGGACGGCGAAAGGCCGCGAGCCGCATACGGATAGATGCCCTCCTCGACCTTTGGCGGTGCACCAAGCGCATAGGAGGCTTGCCGTTTTCCCGCCAGATCGATCACTTCCAGCGTGATCGGCCGTCCCTTTGCCGCAGGGATGGAGATGAGCAAGCGATCCCCATCCGGCATCCAGGCCATGTCTTCCACCTCCCGCTTTTGTTCCAGCAGCTTGGTCACCTTGCCCGGCGCCAGTTCCGCGACGACGAGCACGGCAGCACTGCCGCCTGCGCCCTCCTCAGCGGCCGCGGGCTGCGCCAGATAGGCGAAGCGATGTCCACTCGGTGCC